>JBOFQV010000065.1:0-3170 GCA_051650705.1 Clostridium sp. | reverse complement strand
TTTGAGAGTTATATTCATAAGTAGTACTAGTATCCACAACCCCTACAATAGTTGCTTCTATTGATATTGGTTTTTCTACAGGACTTCCTGTATTCCAGTTATATACTGTGGCATCAAAGTTTATTTTCTTTCCTAAAACTTCATCCTTACTTAATTTTAATTGCTTTAATAATCCCTCTGATATAAGCACTTCAAAACCATCACCTATTGGCATTTCCCCTGAACTTAACTTATTAATATTAGGTAAAGAACCTGTACTTTCAACTTTATATTTTTTATTTTCTAATGTTACTTCAATGTTCTCAAAAGCTTGAGATATAACTATATGTTCAACACGCTCATCATTTTTATATTTATCATATAATCCTTTAGTATCCTGCTCAACACTTCCTGATGGCTTGCCACTATTACCTCCTCCTTGTGCACTCGTAAAGCTTTTAACTATCTCTAAATTTAGTATACTTTCCCCATATTTATTAAAAATATCATCAAAGGCTTGTTGTCCACTACTATTAATTCCTCCACTAAAGGTTGTTAATAGCAATATGGATGATAAAAGAAGTGAAACTACTCCTATACTAAAGGGTAAAAACTTTCTTTTAATATTAATAGAAGCAATTTTAAAGGCATTTTTTATAGAAAGTTTATTTTGAATAATCTTTATCTCCTTTGATTCTTCTCTTTCTTCACTTTCATTTTTATTTAAAAGCTCCCCTTTTTCAAGTTCAAAAACCCTACTTTTATCATCAATTAAAGATGTATCATGAGTTACTACTATAACAGTTTTTATTTTAGAAATTTCCTTTAATATCTCCATTATTCCAATTGCTGTTGCTCTATCTAATGCACTTGTTGGCTCATCTGCAATAATTACCTTTGGGTTTTTTAACAACTCCCTTGCAATAGCAACTCTTTGTTTTTCCCCACCTGAAAGGGAGCTTACTTTTTCATTTGCAAGAAGATGAATCTTTAGAAATTTCAAGGTTTTTTCCACCATTTTTTTATTTGGTTGTTTCTTTAGATATTGAGGAAGTGTTATATTTTCTAAAACTGTTAAATCCTCAAGAAGATTAAAATTTTGCCACACAAATCCAAAAGCATTATTATAATAATCGCATTTTTCCTTCTCCGAAAAATCCTTTATATTTTTTCCTCCATAAAAAACATCACCTGAAAAATCCTCTTCCATTCCACTTAAAATTTTTAAAAGTGTTGTTTTACCACTTCCTGATGACCCTACAATAAAGTTCATTCCTTTATTGATATTTAGAGAAACCCCCTTTAAAGCAAATTCATTTTTATATTTTTTAGTTAGGTTTTTAATTTCAAACATATGCTACTCCTTTAATTTTTATTTTTTTATGGTATCATTGTAAAATACCAGGTGTTAAATCCTTGTTAAGGAGTTTCACTTAACAAGGATTTAACACCAGTTTTATTACACTATATATTGAGGTGATTTTTATGAGAATTCTTGTTGTTGAGGATGAAATAGATTTATTAGAAGCAATTTGTGATGGTCTTAGAATAGATGGCTATGCTGTTGACTCCTGCGATAATGGAGAGGATGCTTATGAACGTCTTTCCATTGAAAATTATGATTTGGTTATTTTAGATTTAAACCTTCCAAAAATGGATGGCTTGGAGGTTTTAAAGAAAATTAGAGAAGCAAATCTTTTGTTAAATGTTCTTATTTTAAGTGCTAGAGGAAGTGTAAATGACAAGGTTTTAGGCTTAGATTTAGGAGCAAATGACTATTTATCCAAACCCTTTCACTTTGAAGAATTAGAAGCTAGAGTTAGAACTCTATTAAGAAGAAAATTTATTCAAGAGAATACTATTATAAACTTTAGAGATGTTCAAATTGATTTAGCAAAGCGTATTGCCTTAATTAAAAATCAAGAAATAAACTTAACTAAAAAGGAATTTTCTCTGCTAGAATATTTCCTTTTAAATAAGGATAGAGTAATTAGCCAAGAGGAGCTGATTTCCCATGTGTGGGATGAAAATGTAGATAGCTTTAGTGGGTCAATTCGTGTACATATTGCAACTTTAAGAAAGAAGCTAAAGAATTTTTTAGATTATGATTTAATACAAACGAAAATTGGTGAAGGATATTTTCTAATTGAGGAGGAAGGTAAATGATAAAAAAAATTCCTTTAAGGGTACAACTTACAATACTTAATATTGTTTTGCTAACATTTTGTTGCCTTGGTTTAACCTTTGTTTTAAATATTTCAGCAGATAAAATGGCAACTAAACTTGATTTAATATCTATAAATCCACCCATATTTTCACCTGATCCCTCTACTGAAAATTTACCTCCATCATTAATTTCACCAGAAGATGATATTCTCCCAATGACTAGTACAACAGAATCTGAATCAGCTAGAGTGGCTTTTAAAATTGAAAGTTTTATTTATATGATTTTAATCATATCTATTGGAGGAGTTTTAACCTATTTAATCTCTAAAAAAACTCTTACTCCTTTAAGTAATTTAACTAATAATATTAAAAATATTAATGTTCAAAATTTATCTGACAATATTCCTATTCCAAAAAAATTTGATGAGGTAGCTGAGTTGACCTCTTCCTTTAATGATATGACTAATAAATTAAATGACGCATTTTCCATGCAAGGAAGGTTTGCCTCTAATGCTGCCCATGAACTTAAAACTCCCCTTACTGTAATTCAAACAAAGGTGGATGTATTTAAAAAGAAAAGTGATAGAACCATTGAGGAATATGCTTCACTTATAAATACAATTGAAAGTCACACTAAGAGGTTGTCCTCCTTAGTTAAAAATCTTTTAGATATGACCTATGTAAATGAAAAGGATCTTAATGATTCTGTAAATTTAAGAATTTTATTTCAAAACATTTTAAATGAACTCTCTTATATAGCTAATGAGAAGAATATAGGCTTTAAATTTAATTTACCTAATATTGTTATCAAAGGAAATGAGGAGCTTTTATATTGTGCTTTTTATAACATCATTGAAAATGCTATAAAGTATAATGTAAATGGTGGTGAAGTTAATGTTATTATAAAAGCCTTTGATAGTAAGGCTGTTATTGAGATTTCTGATACTGGTATTGGTATTCCCGATAGTAGCAAACCTCTTATTTTTGAAGCTTTTTATAGAGTGGATAAATCTCGTTCTAGGAAA
>JBOFQV010000064.1:0-10639 GCA_051650705.1 Clostridium sp. | reverse complement strand
TAAGCATTTCCTTATACTTTTCTCTCTTTGCTTCTTCTCCCTTAACAACAGCCTCTGGAGCCTTAGCAACGAAACCTTGATTTCCAAGTTTCTTATCTATTCTTTCAATTTCTCCCTCAAGCTTCTTCTTTTCATTGTTTAATCTAGCTAATTCCTTTTCCTTATCAACTAAATCAAGAAGTGGCATAAATAATTCCCCACCCTTAACAACTAAAGATACAGCATTTTCAGGAACCTCTGACTTATCATTAATGAAAGCAACCTCAGAAGCTGAAGCCATTTTTTCCATATAGTTTCCACCTAATGTGAATGCTTCCTTAGCTTCATCTGTAATTGCACAAATAACCTTTGCCTTTCTTGAAGGTGGTACGTTCATTTCTGCTCTTACATTTCTAAGATTCTTAATTGCTTCAATGATGTAAGCCATATCCTTATCAGCCTTTTCATCTACTAATTCTTCTTTGAATGTTGGCCAAGCTGAAGTAGTTATTGTTTCTTCCTCTGAAATAGTTGTGAAGATTTCTTCAGTTATAAATGGCATTACTGGGTGAAGAAGCTTAAGCCCTGTAGTTAATACAGTGTAAAGAACGTTATAAACTATTCCCTTAGCCTTTTCATCCTCTCCGTAGAATACTGGCTTAACTAATTCAATATACCAGTCACAGAATTCTGTCCACATGAAGTCATAAACCTTTTGAAGTGCAATTCCAAGCTCATACTTATCCATGTTTTCAGTAACTTCCTTAACTAGGTTGTTAAGCTTATCTAAAATCCATCTATCAGCAAGTGAGTATTCAGTTACTCCCTCATACTTCTTCATTACTTCCTTATCAAGGTTCATCATAACGAATCTTGAAGCATTCCAAATCTTATTAGCAAAGTTTCTTGCAGCTTCAACTCTTTCAGGAATGTATCTTATATCATTTCCTGGTGAGTTACCAGTAACAAGCATGAATCTTAAAGCATCTGCTCCATATTCATCAATAACTTCTAGTGGGTCAACTCCATTTCCTAAAGATTTACTCATCTTTCTTCCTTGAGAATCTCTTATGATACCGTGAATTAATACTGTATCAAATGGTGTTTTATCCATGTTGTGAAGTCCTGAGAATATCATTCTAGCAACCCAGAAGAATATGATATCATATCCAGTAACTAAAACATTAGTTGGGTAGAAGTATTCTAAGTCTTCTGTTTTATTTGGCCAACCTAAAGTTGAGAAAGGCCAAAGTGCTGATGAGAACCAAGTATCAAGTACGTCTGATTCTTGTTCTATCTTAGTGCTTCCACACTTAGTACAAGCATTTGGAGCATCTTCAACAACCATTATTTCTCCACAATCTTGACAGTAGAATACAGGAATTCTGTGTCCCCACCATAATTGTCTTGAAATACACCAATCTTGAATGTTTTCCATCCAGTTGAAGTAAGTCTTATCAAATCTTTCAGGAACAAACTTAGTTTCCTTTGATTTAACAACTTCTATAGCTGGTTTTGCTAAAGATTCCATCTTAACATACCATTGCTTTGAAATTATTGGTTCAATTACAGTTCCACATCTATCGTGTGTTCCAACATTGTGGCTGTGATCCTTAACCTTAACTAAAAGACCTAAATCTTCTAAATCCTTAACCATTTGTTTTCTAGCTTCATATCTATCAAGACCTTGGTACTTTCCACCTAATTCGTTTATTACACCGTGGTCATCCATAACTCTTATTTCTCTAAGTCCATGTCTCTTACCAACTTCAAAGTCATTAGGGTCATGGGCTGGAGTTATTTTAACTGCACCAGTTCCAAACTCAATATCAACATAGTCATCACCAACGATTGGGATTTCTCTATCAACTAATGGTAACATTAATGTTTTACCAATTAAGTGCTTGAATCTTGGATCTTCTGGGTTAACAGCAACAGCTGTATCTCCAAGTAATGTTTCTGGTCTTGTTGTAGCAATTTCTAAATATCCTGAACCATCTGTTAATGGGTAATTGATGTGCCAGAAATGTCCTGCTTGCTCTTCATATTCAATCTCAGCATCTGAAAGTGCTGTTGTACACTTAGGACACCAGTTAGTAATTCTGTTTCCTTGGTATATTAGCCCTTCATTATATAACTTAACAAATACGTGTCTAACTGCATGATTTAAGTTTTCATCCATTGTGAAGGCTTCTCTTGTGAAATCACAAGAAACTCCCATTTTCTTAAGCTGTTCTCTTATATGTCCTCTATATTCATCTGACCATTCCCAAACCTTTTCTAGGAATGCTTCTCTTCCCATTTCACTTTTAACTAAACCTTCTTTTAACAGTTCATTTTCAACCTTAACTTCAGTTGCAATTGAAGCATGGTCTGTTCCAGGAAGCCATAAAGCTTCAAAACCTTGCATTCTCTTAAATCTTATAAGCATATCTTGAAGTGTATTATCAAGTGCATGCCCAAGGTGAAGTCTTCCTGTTATATTTGGTGGTGGCATAACAATTGAAAATGGCTTCTTTGTTTTATCGACTTTAGGAGTGAAATACTTGTTATCCTCCCACTTTTTATATAATCTTTCTTCAAATTCTTTAGGACTATAGGTTGTGCCTAATTCTTTTTTAGTTTCCATTTATATTCCTCCCTTGATTAATTTTTCTAATAAAATAAAAAAGAGCCTATCAATCCATAAAAGGACGAAAGACTCGCGTTACCACCTTTTTTCCCACCTTGTAGAATCTCTACTCTATGGGCTCTTAATTCATTAACGGATTAGTTTCCGTCTTTAGTTACTATTATTTCACTAAAGAAGCTCAAAAGCTACCTTCAAAATATTCCATATAAGGGCTTCCACCATTTCCCTCTCTCTTTGATATTTCCTATTTTTACTCCTCTTTTTCTTAGCTTATAAAATATATTATTTGTTGATATTTTACAATGTACATATAAATTTGTCAACACAAATTTGACTACAACATAATAGTTTTATTAAAGTCATCCTTTTTTTCAATTTTATAAACGTAATACTCTTCCCCACCAACAAATCCATGACTTTCATAAAGAGGCCTACTTTGTTTATTCTTTATTTGAGTATTAAGTTCAACTCTATTTGCACCATTTTCATATAAGTAGTTTAAGGCATTTCTAACTAGAAGTTTACCATATCCCTTTCCTTGTTTACTTGGCTTTACTGCTAATCTATTTATATATCCTAAGCCTTCTTCTCTTATTCTTGAAAATCCAACTGCAACTATTTCTTCATTTTCTTTAATTACAATTTGATTCATCCCTTCACCTTTGTTTCTAATTCTGTCTGCTACCATCCCCTTTGCCTCATGCCAAATCTCACTAAAAGCTGAAGAGTCTACATCATATATATCATCAATATCTTTAACATTCATTTCTTCTATCTCACAATTTATATCATATGGCTTAAAAATCTCTAATGAAAGCTTGTAATCAACTAATATATCCTCAAGCTCAATTCCATATGTTTTAAAATTTTCTTCCTCTTCATTTGGAAATTTATATAAGACCATAAATTTATATTCTTTTGAGTTTTCCCTTATCCACTTACAAAAATATTCCCACTCAACCTTTTCTTCCTTTGGAACTCCATTCATAACTCTTCCAATCTTATTTCCATCAGAACAAATATTTTCAAGAATTATTATTGGTGCTATTAATTCATTATTCTTAAATGTACCTATTCCTCTTCCCTTCTCTACTCCTTCTTTCATAGAGTCTAAAAAAACCTTATGATTCTTTTCATAGAATTTTTCTAAAGTGTCCATGTCTTCTATGGTTAACTTTCTCCACATAAATTTCCCACCCTCTTTTAACATTTTACTAATTATATACTTTTTTCAATATTTTTACAATGCAGGATAAGTTCTAAATATTTTTATAATTTACTATTTTGAATAAAAAAAATACTGTACCATTTACTGATACAGCATTTTAATTTATTTATTATACATTAAATCTGAAGTTAACAACGTCTCCGTCCTTCATAACGTACTCTTTACCTTCTAATCTGTAAAGACCTTTTTCCTTAGCCTTAGCTTCTGAACCACATTCAACTAAAGCATCATAGCCAACTATTTCAGCTCTTATGAATCCTCTTTCAATATCACTGTGGATCTTTCCACCTGCTGCTGGAGCCTTAGTTCCTTCTTTTATTGTCCAAGCTCTAACTTCTTGAACACCAGCAGTTAAGTAACTGATAAGACCAAGTAGTCTATAACCAGCTCTTATAAGCTTATCAAGACCTGCTTCTTGAAGACCATATTCTTCAAGCATTTCAGCCTTTTCATCATCCTCAAGTCCTGAAAGCTCTTCTTCAAGCTTAGCACAAACAACAACTACTTCTGAGTTTTCATTTGCAGCATATTCTTTAACCTTTTGAACATATTCGTTATCAAGGTTTCCAGCCATCATATCATCTTCTGATATGTTACATGAGTAAAGAACTGGCTTTGAAGTTATCATAAATAAAGTCTTTATGAATTCTGCTTCCTCTTCAGTTGTTTCTAAAGTTCTTATTGGAAGGTTCTTCTCTAAATGAGCCTTAACCTTTTCCATTATTTCATATTCAGCCTTAGCTGTTTTGTCACCTGATCTTGCAAGCTTTACTCCCTTTTCCATTCTTCTTTCAAGAACTTCAAGGTCTGCAAAGATAAGCTCAAGATTAATAGTATCTATATCTCTAATTGGGTCAACTGAACCCTCAACATGAACTACATTACCATCATCAAAGCATCTAACTGCATGTACTATAGCAGATACTTCTCTAATGTGTGATAGGAATTTATTTCCTAATCCTTCACCTTTTGAAGCTCCTTTAACTAATCCTGCTATATCATAAAACTCAACTGCAGTATAAACTTTTCTCTTTGTGTTATACATTTTTTCTAATACGTCTAATCTCTTATCTGGTACTGATACTACTCCAACGTTTGGTTCTATTGTACAGAATGGATAGTTTGCTGATTCAGCTCCAGCCTTTGTTATTGCATTAAATAAAGTACTCTTACCTACGTTTGGTAAACCTACGATTCCTAACTTCATCTATGTACATTCCTTTCTCTTAAAAACTACACTTTTTCAATTATACTCTACCTTGGGCTTTATTTCAATAAAGTAATTTATTTTATTTCTTCTTCCATTGTTGTCTACAATTAACAGTTTATTTTTTCATATCTTACTCAAACTAATATTAACAAATTTTATTTAAGGAGGATATGCATATGAAAATTCCAAAAAGACTACTCTTTAGTACAATTGCTGGACTTATGTGTTTATTAAATATTGGTGCTTTCGCCAGAAGAAATGTTCCAGATAATAAAGAAATAAATTGGTATTATGTTTATAGAAAAGATGGTGGATATTGTGAGGTTCCAAAAGAAAGCAAGGAGTTTTTAGAGTCACTAGGCGGTTATTATGTTGGTGATACTTCTAAAAAAGTATTATATTTAACCTTTGATGAAGGCTATGAAAAAGGATATACTCCCACAATTTTAGATACTTTAAAGAAGTGCGATGTAAAGGCTGCTTTTTTTGTGGTTAAGCCTTATATTGATACTCAGCCTGAAATTATTAAAAGAATGGTTGATGAAGGTCATTTAGTTTGTAGCCATAGCTCTCACCATCTTTCAATGGCTTCTATAAAAGATCCTGAAAAGTTTAAAAATGAATTTACTGAGGTTGAAGAAGCCTTCACAAGAGTTACTGGAAAAGAAATGCCTAAATACTTTAGACCACCAATGGGCAAGTATTCAAAGTTTTCTTTAGAGCAAACTAATGCCCTTGGTTATAAAACAGTTTTTTGGAGCTTTGCTTATAAGGATTGGCTTATTGATAATCAACCTGGTCAAAAGGAAGGAATAAACAAAATCAAATCCAAGATTTTCCCTGGTTGTATAATGCTTTTACATGCTGTTAGTAATACTAACGCTAAGATTCTTGAACAGGTTTTAACTGACCTAAAAAATGATGGTTGGGAATTTAGAACCTTAGAGGATTTAAAATAAAAGTTAGGGATGAATTTTAAAAGTTCATCCCTAACTCCTTTAATTAAACTAAATTGAATTCATTATTCTTAGCACCTTGGCTGTCCATTCTCCACCATCAGGGCAATATGCAACATTAATACCTCTAATTGTTTTTCCCTTATATGATGAAATATTATTTATAACCTCAGAAAATCTATAAACAGACTTTGAACCATCCCCACCTGGCCTATACCAAGATGAATTGCCTGATTTTATTCCAAAATAATTTCCTGATGCTGCTAATGATGAACTACCATTTCCAGATTCATGTACTGCAACTGCCATTGTAAATACAGCATTTATACCATATTGTTTTTCAATAGCTATTGCATCCTCTGCTAAATGCTTTACCCCTGGGTAGGATTTCTCTAATCTGCTATAAAGCTCACTTATTGTTAACCCAGATGGAGTAAATACATTAAAGTCTCCACTATAGTTACCATTACTTTTACCGTCATACCCCCCTCTTGAAAGAGTTTGACTACTTTGTTTTACAAAGGCTTCATTATTATAAATATAATTCTTGTGAACATACAAGTCACCATTTGACCTATCAAAAAGCTTATACCATTCATCATTCACAAGCTCATTTATAATTTCTATTTGGCTTCCCTTAGGTATTTCAGATACTACATTATTATTATTTACCTCTGGCTTATTTCTTAATTGAAGGTCTGCTGATGTTGTAACAGCAACCTTTAAGCTATTTATTCTATTTATTTCTATTTGTTGTTCTATCACTGTATAAACTTTTGTATTAAAGTCATTATAAAGATTTTCAAAATCTATATTTTCTGCTTCATTAATACTCTCCTTTTCATTTTCAATGGGTGTCATCCCCATAAGCATACCTGTTACTGTCACATAAAATAGGCACATTGCCCATAAAAACGTGAGCCTTTTTAACATTTTTGCTTTATTTCTAATTTTAATCATCTCCTTTTTGTTTTACCTTGAAGCCCCTCTCTATTATGTCTATGTAGCTTCTTCTAAATTATTTCCACTTTTTATAAAAAAAAGACAAAGAAATTTATTTATTTGCTTCTAAATATAAAAAATTTGGCTATTTTATCCCATATTTTATACTTTTCTTGTCCAAATATTAATCTCAAAGCCTTTATCCATGTTGAAAATGTCCTCTCCAAGGCACTTAATAACCACAAGACTTTCAACATTTTTATAAATTTCTTTTATTCCATTTATTTTTATTTCATAATATGCTAAATCATTTTTAAAATTATCATCTCTTATAAAATTGAATCCTTCACTTATATCAAAAAATTTATAGGGACTAATTTCAATACTTTCATTTATTAAAATTGTTAATATTCTCTGGTTAATATTTTCCCTTATTTCTTCAAATTCTTTTTCATCCATAGATAAGATTTCATCAATATACTCATTGCAATTACTAATAAAATTTAAGCTCTCAAAAAGCTCATCTAACTCTTTATAATGCTTCACTTCAATATTTTCAACCATACCATTATACAAAGGATTTTCAGAGTAATTTGTTGCATTAATAAAAAGTGTTGCTAATGTATCACTTGCTACATATTTTTCATTATTTTGCCTATCAATTATACTTTGAATTTTCTCCTTTTCATTTAGCCCAAATCTTAATTTCTTAAATTCACTCTCTTTAATTTTATAAATCTTTTCAGTATTTAAAAAATTAGCAAGCTTTAATGCATTATAATAGTCTCCAGTACTTTCATATTCATTAAGTAATTTAGGTATTGTACTCCAATAAAGATATCCCTTAAACACATTAAACTTTGAAATAGTATATTCATAAACCTCATTGGAATTTTTATAAAACTCCCTTGCCTTATAATGATTTCCTCTATCCTTTTCTAACTCTCCTAAATCTGCACAAGCTCTTGCTATGTCATAATAATTCTTTTCCAAATCTAAAGTACTTACATCCTTTGATAACTTATAAATATTTTTCACCATTTTAAGCCCTAGAAGATAGTTCTTTTCCATAACCTCATAATTTTTAAACCATTCACCATTCTGTCCAATATTTAAATAAGCCATAGCCTTTTTTATGGATAGTTCTTCTTCAATTGTTTCAATTCCACTATTGATAGCTTCATAGCTTTTTTCTTCCATTCCTAAACTTTTATATACATTACTTAAGTTTATATATATTTCATACAAATACTTCTTAAACTCTTTTTCTTTCTCTTCATTTATAAATTCTATTAGCCCTTTATAGCCCTTCTTAGCCCTTATTTTCTCACATCTATAACCTATTCCCTTGCTAACTAATGCTATAAAACCTTTAATAAACTCTTCTTTATGTAATTCTTCTATTCTTTCACTATCATAGCTTTTGGTTAAATTTATAATATTAGAAAATAATATTCTCCCTCCATCACATTCAAATGGCTTTATATTTTCTCTACAAGCTTTTAAAATTCGCTCTCTCCATGAAGCTATAATTTCTTTTATACTTGATTTATATTTTTCAAGTAGTTCTAATTTAAATCCCTCTTCAATTAGTATTACTTCATTGTGTGGTTTCTCTATTCCAATTCTCCTAATAGTTCTAGTGTTATTTTTGCACAAATCATCTATTTGCTCCTTTGTAATTTCCTCTTCTTCAATAAAGCTTAATTCTTTTATTGTTAGCTCTTTTTCATTTAATAGAGAAATTACAACTAACCACTTTTCTTTTTTGTCCACACCTCTCACCTTTTTAAATATTCATCGCTTTTCTATTTTACCATATTTTACCATAAAATGGAATAAATAAATGGAGCTGTCATTTTAACAGCTCCATAACTTTTTATTTAAATGTTCTTGGGACAAATTCATCCCCTTTAGCTTTTGGTTCCCCAAATACTGCCTTTGCACTTTCAACCTGTGGATTATGATTTACATGCTTATGATTTTTTTCATGCTTTTTCATTCTGTTTCCCATAAATATCACCTCAAAGGTAGTTTGAACATTTAATATTTTCATTATTCATTTTTATAAATTTCTATTCTGTTGTACTTGCCTCTTTAGCTGCTGGCATCTTTTCAATTTCCTCTTCAATATCCTTAAAGGCAACAGATAGCATAAGCTTAATTCTATTTATTTGATTAACCTCAGATGCTCCTGGATCATAATCTACTGCAACTATATTTGAGTTTGGATATTGAGCCTTTAAAGCCTTAATCATTCCCTTACCTGTTACATGGTTTGGTAGACAAGCAAATGGTTGCATACAAATAATATTGTTAACTCCTGATTTTATAAGCTCAATCATTTCTGCTGTTAAGAACCAACCTTCACCAGTTTGATGTCCTAATGAAAGAATTGGTGATGCCATATCTGCAAGCTCTTGAATCTTCTTTGGAGCATGGAATCTTTCACTCTTTTCTAGGGAATCCTTCATAATCTTTCTGTAGGTTTCCATATAGCTAATTGCAGCTCCATATATTTTACTCTTAAACTTTGAACCAGCTAAATACTGTGATTTAAAGTCTTGATCATAAGCACAGTACATAAAGAAGTCTAACAGGTCTGGCATTACAGCCTCTGCTCCTTCTTCCTCTAAAAGATTTACAACATCATTATTAGCTGTTGGGTGGAATTTAACAAGAATCTCCCCAACTATTCCAACCTTTGGCTTAATAATATTTAAAATTTCAAGTTCATCAAATTCTTTTATAATTTCTTTAATGTTTCTATGGAATTCCTTCTTGCTTCCATTTCTCACATTTTCCATGGCCTTCTTTTTCCACTTTTCATGAAGAGCATTTGTTGAGCCCTTAACTTTTTCATAAGGTCTAACCTTATAAACAACTCTCATGAATAAATCACCATATACAATTGCCATTAAAGCCTTCTTAACTAAGCCTACAGTAATTTTAAAGCCTGGTTGTTTTTCAAGACCAACTGCATTTATGCTTAGTACTGGTATGTGAGAGAAGCCAGCTTCTCTTAATGCCATTTTTAAGAATCCAACATAATTTGTGGCTCTACATCCTCCCCCAGTTTGAGAGATAATAACAGATGTATTATTTAAATCATACTTTCCTGATTTTAAAGCATGAATAATTTGTCCAATTACAATTATCGATGGATAACATGCATCATTATTTACATATTTAAGTCCTTCCTCTACTGCACTTGAATCAATTGATGGAAGTACTTCTAGATTATATCCACAAGATCTTATAGCTTCTTCAATAATATCAAAGTGTATTGGAGACATTTGAGGACATAAGATAGTGTGAGTTTTTCTCATTTCCTTTGTAAATACAGGATTTTTATAAACTATTTCCTCTTCAAATGGAATATATCCATTTCTTTCTCTCTCCTCTATTGCAGCCTTTAAGCTTCTAATTCTTATTCTAGCTGCTCCTAAGTTGTTTCCTTCATCTATTTTAAGTAGGGTATATATTTTCCCCTTTGATGAAATTATTTCTGCAACCTGATCTGTTGTTACAGCATCTAATCCACATCCAAAGGAGTTTAATTGAATTATTTCTAACTGTTTATTTTCCCCAACTAAAGTAGCTGCTCTATATAGTCTTGAATGATATGTCCACTGATCAACAACTCTAAGTGGCCCCTTTAATTCTTTAATGTGAGAAATACTATCCTCTGT
>JBOFQV010000063.1:0-2994 GCA_051650705.1 Clostridium sp. | reverse complement strand
CAGCAATTGCATCCCTTTGCCCTAAAGGTATCAAAATCATATATTTTTTCCTGTATTTTTTCTTTACATTTTGGGCATAATATTTTTATCAACCTTTGAGATATTATTCCAATAATACTATCTCTAATTAAGTAATTTTCTACTCCCATTTCTTCAAGTCTTGTATAAACTTCATATGGACTTTTTGTATGTATTGTTGCGTATATTTTGTGTCCAGTAAGAGCTGATCTAACAGCAATTTCAGCTGTTTCCTCATCACGCACCTCTCCCACCATTAAGATATCTAAGTCTTGTCTCAAAACACTTCTAAGAGCTTTTGAAAAATTAAAATTCACACTTCTATCAATACTTATTTGGTTAACACCTTCTATAAACATTTCAACCGGATCTTCTACCGTTGTGATATTTTGTATTTTTTTGTTTAATGATGATATAATTGAGTAAAGTGTGGTAGATTTACCACTACCTGTTGAACCATTTACTATTACCAATCCATTCTTTACCCTAATCATTTTATAAATTTCTAATAAATTTTCTTTAGAAAAATTAAGCTCCTTTATATCTAAAAAATTGGAATCACTAAAAAGAACCCTAATAACTAATTTTTCACCATATACTACTGGAACAGTTGATACTCTACAATCATAATTTTTTTCTCCAAATTTAAATAACAATTTACCATCATGGGGAAGTCTTCTTTTTGCTATATCAATATTTGATAATAATTTTATTTTACTTAATACCCCTTGATACTCATCCTTCTTTAATATAGCCATTAAAATCAAATCACCATTCATTCTAAATCTAATATTAACCTTCTCTTCAAAGGGTTCAAAATGTATATCACTTACTCGCTTCTTAATTGCCTTTTCTATTAAAAGTTCTTCCATATTGTCATTTTCATATATATAAATTCCATCTATAACTTCATTTAAAATACTTTCTTCCACTTTAACCCATTTGATATCTAAAGAAAAATAGAAATTTAAATATTTTCCATCTAATACCTCTTCTGTAGCTTTTAAAACTATCAAATTATTATTTTGTATCATGATTGGTAATGCCTTCATTTCAAGAATCTTATCCTTATTAAACTTTCTTACTACATTTAAGTCTAATTCATTAAAAATTTCATTAAAATTCAAAGTACTCACCTCCATTAAATAATACTTACCAAAAAATAAATTTTTATACAAAAAAAAGTGGTATAAAACCACTTTAATGCATCTTTATAAATTCTATTTGCCCTTTCCCCCTATAAATAGAAGTAATATTTTTCTTTTCATCAATGGAGTAAACCCCTTCTTCTTGGCTATCTTCTCCATCTTTTCCTACAAATAAAACCTTATCCTCATTCTTTAAGAGAGCTCTTTCTCCCATTACAACTGCTGGAAAACCATAAACAACTCTACCAGCTTTACCATTTTCAATAAAGTATATTGATTCATGATCGCCTTCAAATGTGCCTAAAATAACATATTTATCAGAAATTTTTATTATGTCCTTTAACTCAACAATCCCTTCCACAAGCTTTTTACTGTTCCCGTTCTTATCAATAACATTTAAAACTGCAGACTTACCAGCTTCCTTTAATGTAAAGTATACTTCGTCATCTCTTTTTATAAAGTTATTTATAACACCTTTTTTAGCTCCATAAACTTCCTTTATTTCCTTCTCCTTATTTAAAAATGATATACTTTTACTTTCACCAAAATTATTTTGAATAAAATATATACCATCATTACAGGATAATAATTTTTCTACAAAACCACTTTCAATTTTATATAAGGTTTTCTCTTCTTTAGTTTTAAAGTTATAACAAAAGAGACCATTTACTCCATCTTCACTTATTCCATAATATGCAATTTCCTCTCCATTAATCCATTCAATTAAATCTCCTGAAATAGACACATTGCTTTTTATTTCCTTTTTTTCATTTTTGCTTATATTTATTACCTCAAACTTATATCCCTCATCAACTGAAAAATAAGAAACATATTCACCATTTTTAGATAGTTCAACCTTTGATAGAGAGTTTCCTAAAATTTCAACCTTTTCTACTCCATTAGTAGCATAGTAGTTACCATTTTCTAAGTAAATATAATTTCCACTATCTTTGCTATAGTTTGTTATCCCTTTAAAATTCTCTAAAATTGTATACTTGTTGTTTATTAGATTAAGGTTTTTAAAATCTCCATTTCCTTCAGCAATAATTGCCCCACTTCCAATCTGAGGCTTTTCCACTTTTTCTTCTTCTCTATTTTCATTACTACACCCAACAAAAAGGGCTACTGTTAATAAAACACAGGAAGCAATAATCCCAATTACTTTTCTCCCCTTCATCTTACATCTCCTACTCTAAATATGCTTTCCCCCTACATATGTAGTCAGCACTACCTGTCATATAAACTCCATCTTCAAGTACTTCTATTTCTAAAACTCCACCAGGAGCATATACCTTCACCTTATTATTAGTTAACTTTTCTTTTACTGTATAAATAACTGAAGCACAACATCCAGTACCACATGCAAGAGTTGCACCTGCTCCTCTTTCCCATGTCTTAACCTTGATTTCCTGCATATTTAATACAGTTACAAAATTAACATTTGTACCCTCTGAAAATAATGAATATTTTTCGATATTTTTCCCCTCAATTACATCATACTCTTCTTTTTCATTAAGTACAATAGTGTGAGGCACTCCCATCAACATTGTAGTCAAATTGTAACTTTTTTCCCCTATTTTAATACTCTCATTAATTAAATTTTCTCTTCCAACTAGTCCAAAATCTTTTCCATTATAGCTTTCACTTCCCATATAAACCCTAGCACCTTTGAACTCATCATTTTCAAGTACTAAATTTACAACCTTAACCCCATCACCTGTTTCCATTTTAATAGTAGTACTTTTAACTATTCCTTTATCATAAACATATCTTCCAAAGCATCTTGTTGCATTTCCACACATGTTTGCTCTTGACCCATCGCTATTTA
>JBOFQV010000062.1:0-7310 GCA_051650705.1 Clostridium sp. | reverse complement strand
CATCAGCTCCAAAGCCTAAGCCAAGAGCCTTATCTAAATCTGAATTTTTTGCAGATGTTATTAGAACTGGTGTTGTGCTCTTTTCCCTTATTTTCTTTAAGCACTCCATTCCATCCATTCTTGGCATCATTAAATCAAGAAGTATAACTGTTGGAGAAAACTCATTTACAGCCTCTAGTCCCTCTAATCCATCAAATGCCGTGAAAACCTCATATCCCTCATTTTCTAAATACATCTTCACCATGCTACTTATTTCTCTGTCATCTTCTATTATTAAAACTTTATTGTTCATGCTCCCACCTCTTTAATAATATTTTATCATATTTTTAGGTGAACCATTGAAATTATTTGTAAATTTTGCCCAAGGAATATTTACATAGGTTTTGTAGTATGTTATTAATAGACTTAAAATAAGATTTTTGGAGGACATATGATTTACGCACTTGAATTGCTTTTTAATGAAGAAGGCCATCTTTATGTTAAGGAACTTCTTTCAAAACTTAATATGGCTAACATTATTACTCTTGAAAATAATGTTGATGAATTATGTCCTCATATTACCTTAGGAATTTTTAATAATTTAGATAAGGATGAGGAGGCTTTTTTAAAGAAGCTTAAGAAGTTTAGGGATGGCTATTCTCCAATTAAATTAAGCTTTGAGGGGATTGGCACTTTCCCTCAATCTGGTACACTTTTGTTAAAGCCTACTGTTACTGAGGAGCTTTTAATTCTTCATAAGAATTTTTATGAAAATTTTAAGGAGTTTGTTCCCTATTCTAATGCTTATTATTTACCTAATAAGTGGAGTCCTCATTGCACCTTGGTTACTGGTGTTTCTACTGATAAACTTAAGGAGGTTTTCAATTTTGTGATTGATTTGTTTATTCCTCTTGAGGTTGAGCTTGTTGATGTTGCTCTTTTTAAGGCAGATTTTATTGATGGGAAGATTTTAAATAGTAAAAGGATTTTTTAAAGATAGAAGTCATTTTAGACTTCTATCCTATTTTTATTGCTTGTTCAAAGTTGAATGTTCCATCAAAGTCGTATTTTTTCTTTATTTCTCTTAGCTTTTCTTTATATTCTCCAAAATACTCATCTTCATAGTCTTCTAATTCTGCTAATGGGAAGTTTATGAATGATCCCTTTGTTAGCTTCTTTATGATTTCAAAGTTTTCTACTAGGAATTTTCTATTTATGTTTGCATATTGTTCTTCTTCCCAAACTGATTGATAGCCAATTATGAATTTGCCTTTTCTGTAGCTAATAGCTCCTTCTTCCCTTTCCTTTATTACTCCACCTAGTCCATAAAGAGAAACTGCTGTGTATATGCTTCCTTCTGGTCTTTCCTTTACTAATGAAAGTAATTCCTTTATTTCCTCTCTTGTATATAGCTTATGCACTATTCTTCCTGAGGATTTGTAGCTTTCATAATCTGGATGGGAATCTTGAATTATTGTGTTGATTTTTCTCACCTCTAGATAAGCTAAATCAAAGTTGCAATTTTCTATTATGGTTTTGAATGGAGCTAATACTTTTTCGCATTCCTTATTGTCTCCATAGAAAATTCCAGTTAATCTTACTCCTCTTCCCTTGTCCCTTGAGCTGTAATTGCTCATTTTCATGTTTACTCTTCTATCTATGGTTTCAAACTCTTTTTGGTATAGCTCTATAAGCTTTATGTTGTCCTCTAGAGTTATGTTTGGGTAATCTATGGTTATTAATGTTCCCATTGTTTGCTTTTCTGGAAGATTGAAGGTCATGGAAATTACTACTCCAAAGTTTCCTCCTCCTGCTCCTCTACAAGCCCAAAACAATTCACTGTTCTCTTCTTTGTTTGCTTTTATTACTTCTCCATTGTGGTTAATTAGTTCAAGCTCTATTAGGGAATCTGATGCAAGTCCAAGGTATCTGGCAGAATATCCCCATCCACCTCCTAAAACAAGTCCTGCTACTCCTACTGTTGGACATCCTCCACCAGGGAATGGATAACCTCTTTTTCCTGTTTCTTCATATAGCTCTCTGTTTCTTACTCCACCTTGAATTTTTACTTGATTTTTTTCTTCATCTATATAAATTTCATTCATTTTGCTAACATCAATTACTAAAGCTTCATCTCCTGTGGAATAGCCCTCATAGTGGTGTCCACCTGATCTTATTCTGATTGATAGGTTGTTTTCTTTCCCTTGTTTTATAGCGTTTATTATGTCTTCTTTTGTTTTGCAGTACACTATTGCTAAGGGACTTTTGTTTATTGCTCTGTTCCAGGATAATCTATGTATATCGTAGTCTTTTGAGTTTTTTGTGATTATTTCCCCTGTTAATTTTGAAAAATCTAAACTCTTCATTTCTTCACCTCATTGTTTTCTTTTAACAAAATCATATCACACTCAGGTTATAGAGGGAATGGTAGGTTTAAATTTTTTGTTGCTTCTTATGATTGCTATAATAGCTAATCTCCTTGCTTTGTTAACTTTTTATAAATTCTTTATTTTTTGTCTTTTTTCTTTAGAAATTTGATGTAAAATGTAATCACATAATATTTTATGTAACTTTGTTGTAATACTTTTATCGTAACATTTGTTACAAATATAAATGCCATCTAGTTCTTTGATGCCAAGGATTAGATGGCATTTTATATTTCTGTGATTTTTCTTTAAATCTTCTTATTAGTTGAGCTCTGCTTTTGGGTGTTTTTTTAGAAGCCTTATAGTGTTATAGATTATTATTGCTCCTATTATCCACCATGATGTAATTAATAAATTATATCTACCCCTTGCTGGTCCTGTTACTTCATCTGCATGGATTATTTCATAATTTTTATTGTAATACCAGGTGTCTTTTACCCCCTCTGGGTTTTCAATATCATAGCTATAATAATTCCCTATCCAATTAATGCTTGGTGATTTTGCAATTGTAAAGGTTGCGTCGTCTTTTACTTGGATTGCTGCTGTTGTTAGTTTTATGTAACTAAGTGGTATGAAGATTATTCCAAGGATAACTAATAAAATCATTCTATGCTTTTTATTCATAAAACTCCCTCCAAAATATTACTTTACTTCTATAATTCCCAATTTATCCATTTTTATGCGTTATAATTTCTTTATTATAGTAGATAATTTTGTTAAATCAGTTATATTACTTGTACTAAAACTCCATTCTTTTCCTAAACATTTATCAAATTAAAATTCTTTTATCATTATACGCCACTCAACTCCCATATATTTGTAATTTATTTCTCTTTACAGTATAATTATTGTATAAATTATCCAACTAGGAGGTAAGTACCATGAATGAAATTTCTTTCTATGAAAAAGATGCTTCCATAATTCCTGCAATAATATTTCTTTGCATTTTTGTAGGGGTGTCTATTTTTATGTTTTCAGGAATATTGCCCTTATTTTTAACCAATATAGGCTTGAACATTGTCACCCTGTTAACTCTTCCTTTTATCATTCTTCCAAGCCTTATGTTTATTTATCTTTTTATGTTTATTGGCTCATTACATATGAGAATAAAAAACAACACTGCTACTCTTAAAGTAAACACTTTTGGTATTTATGATAATTCTAATGTGGGTGGGCTTGGCTTTATTCCTTGGGATAACATAAGAAGCATTCATTATCGTAGTGCAGGTAGACAAGGTGTGATTCTTGTTAATATTAAAGATTCTAAGGAGTTTAAGGCTTCCCTTTCTTTTCTTGGTAGGATTACTTATTACATGTCCTCACATAATAGAAGACCAAAGGCTAGTGTTTTTATTGTGCTTTTATCACCTGAAGATGAAATTCCTGAAATTTATACTACTATAATAACTTATTATAAATCATATAAAGTTCAGACTTAAAATTTGGAGTGCACTAGGTTAAAAAATATTTGTTGCTTATTCCGTCGTATGCACTCCAAGTCAACGCACCAAATTTTTTTAACCTTATTGATGTCCTTTCCCTAATTTAAATTGTAATATCTCTTATTTAAAACTCTTAAGAGTTTTTTGAAAAATCTCTTCAGCTCTGCTGATTTATAAAGATTAGAAAGATAACACCCTTATTTAGAGAAAAACTTTTATCCTAGTGATCTCCCTATTTTAAGTCTACACTTAAATTCATTAGTTTAAATACTCTATTACTTCAATGATTTTGTTGAATACCTTGTGTGAAAGCTCTCTTATATTGTCATCCACTTCTCTTAAATCTGGTATATGTATTGCTCTTATTCCCCCATTGTAGGCTGCTCTAATCCCTGCTTCTGAGTCTTCTATAACTATGCAGTTCTCTTTTGGAATCATTAGTTCCCTTGCTGCCTTTAAGAATATTTCTGGGTTTGGCTTTTTGTTTTCAACATCCTCCCCACAAATAATGCAATCAAAATACTCCTCCAAATTACAATCCTTTATATGCTTCATTGCCCTGTCTTTTTTTGCAGATGTTGCTATGGCAAGCTTATAATTGTTGTCCTTTAGATATTTTATTACCTCTAATGCCCCTTCTTTCACTGGAACACCATCTTCATTTAGCTGCTTTAATAGTTCATAGTCCTTTTCTTTATACATGTCCTCTATTGGTATGTTTTGCCCAAAATTTTCTTTAAATACCTTTTTGACGTTGTCTCTACCTGTTCCCATAACTTGAACATAGAGCTCCTTTGTCATGTTGTACCCATATTTTTTACACACCTTTTGCCAGTTTTCTAGGTACACTCTTTCAGTATCAAAAATTACTCCATCCATATCAAAAATTACTGCTTTTATATTTTCCATTTTACTCACTCCACTTTTATTCTTATGTTATATATTATCATATTTTTCTTAAAAATTACCTTTCTTAAGGTATATATCTTATGTATAAGCTTTTAATTTTGCTTATTTTAAGGGTTGATTATGAATTAACTTTATATAGTCATGATAATTAAAATAAATGAAGCAACTTAATTAAAACTTATATATAATTTAATAGGGGGAGAAAATTTATGGATTTTAAATATATTGAAAGGCTTGCTATTAAATCAAAAGAAGGAGACGAACATTCCAAGGAACTACTTTCTGAAGAATTTAAACCACTTATAATAAATCTTGCAAATAAGTATCATATTCCTGGCTATGATTTTAATGATTTAATGGGTGAATGCTACAAATCCTTGTTCATTGCTCTTGAAAAATACCAAACAGATAAACATAGGTTTGTTGCTTTTGCTACTGTTTCTATTCAAAATTCTTTAAAGGTGCTTCTTAGAAATAGTAAACGTAGGGAGGAAAAACTTATTACTAGTGAGCATTTGGATGATTCTCTTGAGGATGAGGACAATTTTGAGGAGGGTTTTTGTGATAAGGATTTTAAAAGTTTTGTAAGAAAGTGCTTTGAGAATTTAAAGGATGATGAACAGGAATTCGTTAAGTTTGTTTATTTTCAAGGGAAATCAGTTAGGGCTTTTGCTATGCGTGAGAATATTAAATATAATCAGGCAAGGCTTAAAAATAAAATGATCCTCCAAAAGCTTAGAGTTTTCTTGTGTACTTAAATTTATGGAATCACTAGAAAAAATTCTTTTGCTGCTTACAACCTTGCCAAGCTCCAAATAGACGCATCAAAATTTTTCTTTCTAGTGTTCTAACAGTAATTTCAAGTATATTGTGTTTATTTTACATTTAATATGCAATCTACAAATTAATGTTCTTTTTCTTATTTTTAGCTTCTGTTTTATAGGTTTTGTAGTGGATTTTTTGTTGAGCATGGTAGTCCTACTAGGCATTTTCCACATACATCTGATAGCTCTATGTCACTGTGTAGCTTAGCGTTAAATAGGCACATTTCATAGCATTTGTGTCTATCAAACCCATCTTCTTTTAACGCCTTGTTAACGCATCTATCTACACACTTTTTACATATTCCCTTGCTATAATACAAACAGTTTTCTCCATCTGTTCTTGTTGTTTTAGAAATCTTTAAATCAGTTATAATACTCCCAACTCTTCCACAGCATCCTTTGCTTGTTATTAGCATATTATTAAGACCAAATTTGCCCAAGCCTCCTATATAGGCTACATGTCTATGTGACCAATCACTTATTAGCTTTTCACTATCAAAATTATGCGTTGCAGGTGTTGTTGTTGCTGTATGTCCATGCTTTTCTAAGCTTGCCTTAAGGTGGCTATTTAAGTCCTCTATCAATTTATTAGTTTCTATATATGCTATTGCCCATTCCTTTGATGAACCCTTACCTAAAATGTTGCTCTTAACTACTTCTTCACAAAACGGAATAAAGTATGTGACTACTGTTCTTGCTCCTGTAAGTAGCTCCTCAGGTGTTGCATGAGACTTACTTACTATTATTTTTAATTCATTAAACAATTCATCTGAAGCATCTGCATATGCTATTATTGGTTTTCCCCATTTTGTTTTGGTTTTGTTAACTTCCTTATATTCTAGAACATAATCTTCCATTAGTTTTTCTATAAAATTCTCATCTAATCTCATTTTCTCTTTTACACTCCATACTCTATGTATCAATTCTCACCATTTCAACAAGTGTTTTATTTCTATAAATTAAATCTTCCCTTTTTGAAAACCCTTGCTTTTCCCAAAATTTATTTCCCTCTTCATTTCTATCAAAAACAACTAAAGCTACCTTAATAATTCCTAAAGCTTTAAGTGACTCTAATGCTTTTTGAACAAGAAGCTGTCCTATTCCTTTATTACGCTTTAGTGGACTTACTGCTGTATGATAAATGTACCCTCTTCTTCCATCATGTCCAGCCATAATTACTCCCACTATTTTTTCATCTTCTTCTGCCACAAAGCATGTCTCTGGATTCCTTTCAAGAAAAATTTCAATACCTTCTTTAGAATCATCTATACTATTAAGTCCCATACCAACACATGACATCCAAAGAGCATAAACATTCTCATAATCTTTAATAACCATATTTCTAATTCTCATATTTTCTCTTCTTTCTTCTTTTTTATAGATTTATGCTGATTTTAGCACATTAGTTTTATTATATATAATAAATAGTATATTTTAAACATTAGTTCCATTTATTTCTACATGAATTTGTTTAATTATCTGTAAATTACTCTTTCTATAGTTTATATCTTTATTGAGATTTAAAATTTATGGAGGTTTTTTATGAAGATTATTAAGAAGATTAAGGAAATTAATAAGGAAGATTTGGGCTTTGAGGATGATATTTTGCATGAGGGATTTACTGATGAGCCCCTCTCTGGAAATGCTATTAAAACTTTTGATTTTAATGAATTTAAAGTAAAAAAATGAAAACCAATGTTTTTATGGTTTATATATTTAGTGAGACCAAA
>JBOFQV010000061.1:0-12161 GCA_051650705.1 Clostridium sp. | reverse complement strand
CAGCTATTGTAGCGAAGTTAACAATTGTAATTAATGTAGGTAGTGTATTTGTAACAGTTACATTCCACTTAATCACTACAGGTAGAGTAATGGCTACTGTATTTATTGTTAATCCTGTTTGAGGGTCAGTTCCAGTGTAGGTGCTACCAGTTACAGTTAATGCATTTGCATAGGTGGTATTGCTTGGAACTTCATCTCTAAAAAATACATTATTTGCTGGAATTGATGTGGAATTTGTTAAAGTAACAGTATAAGTTAAAGTGTCTCCTAAATTTGTAAAGTTTGTGCCTGCAGATTTTGCAAGAGAAACATTTGGATCACCAACTGTTAAATAATAATCTTCTACTTCCCCATCAGATGCAGGGCCAATACTTCTTGTATCTATAGTTGTTGGCTGAGCTACATTTGTGTTTGTTAAAGTATCTGTTGTAACTCTAATCCTTACAAAAGTATGGTCAGGTGATAAGGTTACACCAGCGGGTTTAGTAAAGCTTAAATTATATACTTTAGAACCTGAGTTTGATGGTATTACTGGAATTGTAGTAGAAGCTTCATTTCCTGCAAAAATTCCATCTTTATTAAAATCAAGCCATCCATAAAGATTTGCAGTAGAATTAACGTTATTTGTTACAGTAACTGGAAGAACATAGCTTGTAGCTACTAAGGATAGATAATTTAATGGTACTGATACCCCATCATCTTGAACTCCTTTTGATTGGTCATCGCCATTAGCTTGAGCATTTTGATAGGCATCATTTTCTGAAGTTACAGTAGTACCTAAATATAATGAATTTAAAGTTGCATGACGTGCCCCATTATTAGCCAGTAAAGAGGTATAATTATCTGGTCCATTTCCAGCTGTTGTGTCTGGAGCATCACCATAATCTATTGTTAAATTTGCAAGACAACAACTTGCACCATCCATATAAAGGCCTGGTACTGCATTTGCAAAGAAGGTTGCACTTGTTGGGTTCCCTGCAGTAAAGTTAATTTTATAGAGTTGATCCACATCAATATCTATTAATAATACAGTACCATCAGCATACCCCCAAGCTGCTGCCTTTATTCCACCTGGAAGTCCTGGTAAATCTAAAAACCTTTCAGTTACCCCTGTTAATGGATTTAACCTATACACATCATTTGTATAACCTCCATACAACTTGCCATCAACTGGATTATAAGTCCAATCGTAAGTTGCTAAAGTAGTATCTGAACCACTCATTGTTCTTCCATAATTAGGATTAGTAGCTAAAACAAATGAATTCCATGGATCCACTAATTTCCCGTAATTAGGTGAAGCGTTAGAAGTTAAATCTATTGTATAATATCTCGTAGCTCCTACGCTATAAATATAATAATATCCATTTTCATCTATTGCTCCAGTATTATAATTTGCCACTGGGAGATTTGAAACTACACCAAGATTATCGTAGCTATAATCAGAATGAATTCTTATAAGATTAGCAGTATTTGTAACTCCATAAAGGAATCCATCAATTGGATTTAATCCTATACACCAAATTTGTAATGGTATAGTAGCCTTTTGTACAATTTTTCCTGACACTAAGTTGACTTCGCTAAATGTAACATTAGATCCATCTATTATTGTTTGAAATCCTATCTGAGTACATCCAAATGCAGCCATAATTTTTCACTTCCTTTTTTACAAAGTTTTATCTTTTGTATTTTATATAAACATTTATTGTATATTTTCACCAACATATCTTAACCTTTATCCATATTAATAACTCCCTACTAATATCCTTGCTTTTGTAAACTCAATATTTTTTCTCTTTGAAATATAAGGTGTTACTAATATTCTTCCTCCTAAAGTGTATTAATTTTATTCTTACGTAAATTTCATAATAAGTGTATTGTAGTATATTACATACTATTCAAAGACTTAATATTGTTGAACAATGTCTATATGAAGTATAAGAAAATTTAGTGTTAGTATTCTTTATTACTATGTATATATGAAAAAACTAAAGGGTGCCTTTTAGACTCCCTTTAGTTATCGTAATTATGCTATTTTTATAATTGAAATTGAAACTTCACGTCCAGCCCAAGCTCCATTTACAGGTGCAGCTGCAACATGAACTATATCGCCAGCAGCTAAGGCAGTAATTGTTTGACCACCTATAACTGTTCCATCATTAGGCATAGAAGTAAATATAACTTGAGATCCACTTATTAATGTAGGTGAAGCATTTATACTAACTCCTATTGGTGGTGTTGTAGCATTTTGAGAAGTTGTAACAAACCAAGTTATTTCGTATACTCCTGGTAATGTTACTTGTACCCCAGTTGTTCCTGATAAAGCTTCATTTAGAACTGAAGGTCCTGAACTAGTTAGTGGTAAGTATTGCATTGCTCCAGGTTGAAGTACAAAGTTTGCTTGAGAATAGAATTGACCATAAGCTCCTAAAGATGGTGATGTTGGTCCTGTTGGTCCTGTTGGCCCTGTTGGTCCTGTTGGTCCTGTTACTCCAGTTGGCCCTGTTGGTCCTGTTGGTCCTGTTAGACCTGTATTTCCTGTTGGTCCTGTTACACCTGGTGCTCCTGTATCTCCTGTTGCTCCTACTGGTCCTGTTGGTCCTGTTGGCCCTGTTGGTCCTGTTGGTCCTACTACACCAGTAACTCCTGTATCTCCTGTTGGTCCTGTGCATGGTGCTCCTGTTGGCCCTGTACAGCAAGGTCCTGTAGCACCAGTAACTCCTGTTGGCCCTATTGGTCCTGTTGCTCCTGTTGGCCCTTTTGGCCCTACTGGACCTGGTGGACAAACTCTAGTATATCCACAACTATATAAACTATCATTATTACAATCTGAACTCATTCTTTTAACTCCTTTTAGAGATATTTTTAATAACTTTAATGAAATATAAGCACATATATCAAATTAATCAATATGTGCTTATTTTAAAATTCATTAAATAATTTCTAACAAGGTAAAACTTCGTTAATAACTCTTGTTAATACCTCATTACTACAAGTGTCGCCTATAGAAACAATCTGAGTTTCTACATCAATTATTGTATAAGAGAATTCTAATCTACCTACATTTTTAATTACAGGTGGAGTTGGTAAACTTATAACCTTTGCTTGGAAGTTTACTACAACACTTGAATATGCATTTAATGTACCTATTGGAACTCCTCCACTTAATGTTTCTAAATATTGTGGTGTTAAATTAACAAGTACACTTGAAGGAATTAGTTCTAAACTAGTAGATAAATTGTCATAGAATGTAACATCATTAACTGGAACATTACTATTATTTCTGATAACAACTGAATAGGTTAATATATCACCTATTCTTGCTACGCTCTTATCTACTGATTTACACATATTCACACAAATATTGTATACAGGTATAGTTAATGTATTACTTTCAACTTCAAGGGTTTGATCTCCAACACAATAACAAACAATAGCCTTATTTACTATTTGAGTTGGTGGATTGTATTTTACAACTTCCACATCATAGCTTACCAAAATATTAGCTCCTGGCTTAATTGAACCTAAGGTAACGCAATTATTGAAATTACAAATAGGTTGTTTTACCCCATTTACTGTCAGACTATCAGGTATAAGGATTCCACCTAAGCTACGAACATCCTTTATTTTAATACATCGAGCTATTTCATCGCCAGTATTAGTAATTATTACAGAGTATCTAATCTTATTAGAAGTGCCCATAAAGACATAGTTTCTATCAGCACTTTTTTCAACCTTTAATTGGATCACTGACTTCCATTCTCCTTTCTAAAGCTATTTAATTATTTAGAAATAATTTGCTTTAAATATAAAATAATTAACAGGACATGATTCTAGCATTTATTAATAGTGTTATATTCTTAAAGAAACATCTACAATCAATCATTTTATAATAAACATCTTCAACTATAGCATCAACATCTATTTTGCTACCTGCAATATAGTTTTGAGGTAAAACTATAAAAGTAGAAAATGGAATTGAATAGTGAGCTGAATGTACGGATTGCTCCTCTGTACAGGAAGTGTACTCTACAAGTTCTGTTAACAAACCTCTAACTATTAACTTGTATCCAGATAAAGATTGGCCTTCATTT
The DNA here is from genome assembly GCA_051650705.1 of Clostridium sp. Taxonomy (GTDB): domain Bacteria; phylum Bacillota; class Clostridia; order Clostridiales; family Clostridiaceae; genus Clostridium. The sequence goes on along the minus strand of JBOFQV010000061.1, from coordinate 8,070 downwards.
GAAGTTATTACAGGAGTATTTATAACATGACATTCAACAATTTCAGCTTTTACCTTGATATCATTAATTTCTTCCATATCTGGTTTAACTGAAGGAATGCAAAGATTTTGATCTACAGAAATTTGTTTAAATGTGCTAATTCCAAGTTTAACTTCACTAACTGAAGTGTCTGCACATGAAGATGTCTTTTCACCAAAACTTGAATTACATAAATTATAATTAAATTTAGCAGTTGCACAATTTACTAATAATCCACTACAATTTGAGGAATTTACAAGAACTTGATATCTTATATCTATAGATTCACCTGGGAATAAGTTTCCAATATAAATACTAATGTCTGAACTAGTATAACTAATTAAGTTTCCACCAATATCTAAGCTATCTTTTATTAATGTAGCTTCATTTGGAATATTATCCATAAATAGAATATTTCTAGCTTCTAGTGTTCCTACATTTGTTACTGTTACAGTGTAAGAAACTATATCTCCTCTTGAAGCAATAGTTTTATCTGCTTTCTTTACAATTGATAATTCTGCTACATCAACTTTAATTTTAACTACATTACTCTTTTTGTCTGTTACTTGAAGACAATTATTTAAGTTTGGATCATAATAGAATTTAGCTATTGCATTGTTTTCTATATATCCTGTACAAGGTTTATTGATTATCTTAGCTTGGAATGAAACAACTTTTATTTCACCTGGTTTTAAGCAACCAATATCTACACCTTCTAAAACATTTGCAGTAATATTAGGAATTTCTCCAACCTTAACACTACCAGTAACAAATTTTAAATCGCTACTTAACATATCAATGATAGTCGCATTGTCTATTAAAATATCACATTCATTAATTACTGTAATACAGTACTTTATAACATCTCCAACTATAGCATTTTCTTTGCTAACGGTTTTTTCTAGAATTAAATTGTCTACGCAAGCATCTATAGTAGTACAGTCAATATTAGTGCAGTCTTTATTTAAATCACAACTCATATTCTACCCCTCCCTTAGCAAAATTTAACATCTATGAAAATAAGAACACATTTGAAAATAGTTCTATTATCAAGCATTCTAGTGTGTACTGCTTCAACATATGGGTTGATATTAATTCTATTTGCACGAATTAAATCACAAACATCATTACCATTTACATCGTTAGGAATTATAACAAAGAAGCTCTTTAAATTTTCATAGTGAGCTGCATGTACACTTTGAGTACATTCATCAGCAACATAAGTTACCTTTTCTTTTAGTCTTAATTCAACAACTAACTTTTTACCTGTTAAATTTTGACCTTCGTTTGATTTCCCAACTTCAGTGTCAATAACTCTAATATTTTCAACCTCAGCAGATACTATAACTGATAATATATTTTCAATATCAGGTTTTTGACAAGGTATTGTTAATATTTCTAATATTTCTTCTTCTTTGAAATATTGTGCATCTTTAGGTGTTATACTTTGGGTACAAGTACCTTTAAATATTGCCATTTAAATTCCTCCTTAACAGCTAATATCTGCGATTAGTAGTAATGTTATATTTGTATAAACACATCTTTCATCAATTTGCTCTAAAGCTATATCTTCTATTAAAGCTGATGGATTAATGTAAGATCCTTTATTAAAGTTTTTAGGAAGAACAATATATCCACAGAAAGGAACTGTTTGATGGAATGTGTGTACTGATTGAGTTGGTTCATTAGCAACGTATTGAATTTTATAATTTATATCTCCTGATACTAATAGTTTATATCCAGTAACTTCTTGCCCTTCTAAAGATATTCCAACTGGTGTTTTAACTATCTCGAATTTGTAAATTGAAGTTTTTCCTGAAACTTTTACTATTTGTTCGATATCAGGTTTTTGACATGGAACACAAAATGTGCTTTCAAAGTTGACTTGCCTAAAGTTTTTTATATTGCTTCTTATGCAGGTATCAATTCCTGTATATTCTATTAAACCTCTAACAATAGATGACATGTTTTGCCTCCTTATAATCTTTTATATTTATTTCAATGCAACCGTTGACTAATTACAGTTGCAAGGAACTACGTCATTACATGGATTACAGTTTGTTCCATAGATTCCATTGGAAACTTCTCTCTCAGTTCCACCTACAGAAGCTTTACCTACCAATAATCTAAATGATGAGCCATCATTACATGGACAAATATCAAATTGATAGAAGCCTAAGCAATCAGATATTGTATGAGCTACACCAAAATAACCAGCTGATGTACATTTTATTAATTTTAAATATGCATATGGGATAGGATTTCCTTGACAGTCTCTAATTTGTCCCCAAACTCTTACTGTATCTCTATAGGCAACAGTAACATCTGCCTTTATTTCACTATCACATTTATCAATAGTAAAATCTACACTATTACCAACCACATATGAGTCATCTATACAACAATCATTTGGATTTGGTTTGCAAGATGAGTTTGAATACTGAGGTGGATTGTAACTTGTACTTGCTTTATTAAAGTAATTTTTACTCATTAATCAGCCTCCTAAACCTTTGAACTTTATATTCTTTAACAGTATATTTTTTGAAAATATTTTTGTTACAGTTTTTGACTTTAATAAAATACAAAATAAATTTCTATTATTTTGAGTTATTTTTCATAAAAAAAAGTAATAAATTAGTTACTTTATTGTTGTAACTAATTTATTACCCTTTAATAATTAATGCTTCATATATGATTGTACCTTTGCAATTAGCAAAAAATTAACTGTTGTATATGCTGAATTTATATCTCTATTTTTAAATCCAGTATCTTCAATAATATAATCTATATCTATTTTACTTCCTTCTTTAAAGCTTGGAGGAAGCACAATATAAGTAGAAAACGGAATTTTGCAGTTCATTGAGTAAACTGATTTATCATCTAGATTTGAAGTATATTCAATTATTTCGTTCAAATAACCCTGAACCATTACTTTAAAGCCTGTTAAAATTTGACCGCTATAAGCTACTCCCTTTGCTGTTTTTATTACATGATATTCTATTATTTCTACCTCAGCATTTACCTTATCAATATCATATATTGGTGGATTATCTAGGCTTTTATATACTACTTCATTAAAATTAACATACTTAAAGTTTGATATGGTAGTATTAACCTCTATTTCCTTAACAATCTCTCTTCCTTTAAATATTAATCCTGAGGATAGCTTGTAATGGAAATTAGCTTTGGTAGCTAAATTTAAAGTACTATTATTATTTCCTTTTAAATATTTTAATGTATATGATACCCTTCTAGATTCACCGATTTTCAAATCTCCAATTAATATTCCTCTTGTAAAAGTTATGCTATTAAGTACTTGATTATCTATTTTAAATGTACCATCAATAAGTTTAAAATTATCTGGAATTATTTCAGTAATCTCTACATTTTTGGTTTCTACTGTTCCATTGTTTGTAACTTTAATATTTATGGTTAATTCATCACCTAAAGATATTTCATCATTACTTATTGTTTTATAAATATCTACGCTTGGCTTTTGAACTTTTAATATATTTTTATTACTTTTAGCATTTCCCTCTCTTAATCTCTCATCTCCTGGAATTTCATATTGGTAATTTGCAATAGATATGTTTGTAACCTCAAACTCCTCTGGAAGATCTAACACTTCAACCTCGAAGCTTAAAATTTTACTCTCTCCTACATTTAACTCCCCTATGTTTACTCCTGATAAAACGCTTTCTTCACCAATAGGAATACCATCCAATTTAACTGTATTATTTAAAAATCTAAGCTCTGGCTTTAAAATATCTCTTATAATAAGATTATTTATTGGAATATTACCATTATTTTCAGAGAGTAAAGTAAATGTAATCCTGTCTCCAACAGCAGCTTCTATTACTGAAGCTTTCTTTATTAAATTAATTTTTGGAGCTATTACATTAACTACACAAATTGGAGTGTCCATAGATAGCTTCATTTCAGTATTATTTGGATTTAATGTTTCTAGCTTTACCACACTCTTAAAAGATTCAACATTTAATGTATCAACAACTTCCACTATAATTTCAATGCTTTTTCTCTCTTTAGCTTTTAATTCACTAATAAACATAGTCAAATATTTATTATATCTATCTACATTTTTAACATTTATTGAATCTAGCATTACTTCACACAACCTTAAATTTCTATGCAGTTGTTGAGTAATATTTATATTATAAAAATTTATTTCACTGCTATTTTCAATAACTATTGTATAGGTGAAAGTTTGTCCTAAGTCTACCCCCTCACAGTTAGAAATTAATTTTATTTTTATTGCATCTTCAAGCCGATTAAGGGGGGTGTTAAAGGCTTCTTTTAGATTTTCATCTGTAACAATGTTTGCATACAAGTCTTCTCTCATATATACCTTCTCCCTCATTACTCACATCAAAATATTCCCATCTCTATTAAATAAATTGAATTATTATTATTACTATTAGGATTTCACATATAATATTACCGCTTTTTACAATATAATTCCTAATACTACACAATGCTTCATTATGTATACCCCACTTATATAATTTGTGAATTTGAAAGGGATGAAAGTGATTATAATTCAGATGTTTATTACATAAGTATTATATAGTATTCATTTTAGGGGGGAATTTTTGAGTTATGGAGTTTTTAGTAAAGAGTATAATTGTTCATATTCCTTTAAAAGAAGCTTCACTATCATTAATTTCTCATGATTGTGATGATTTTATAGAGTATTTTAAGAGAGATGATTATTCTTTAAATATTGGAGTTAAGTTAAATTTTAAAATTCTATACACTTCTAATGAAAGAAAGGGATTAAGTATTTTTAAACATAGCTCCTACACCTTTGAAGAAATCCCAATTAGGGAGAAGATTAATGGAATTTATTCTAGCTACATTGATTTTAAGGCTTATAGCAGTATTTTAAATTCTAAAATTCTTTCTATAGATAGTAGTGGAGTTAGAATTTTGATTTTGATGAGAATAGGGGGGACATATCATGTTGAACCTTCAGTTTTATTTATTGTTAAGGATGAGAATAAATTGTCCTACCTTTATGCCTCTGATAAAAGCTTTAAAAACCTTAGGCAAATTAATTTTACTCCAAAGGCTTTTAATAATTTATGTTTTTCTAATTATAATAATGGATTCCTTTTCTTAAACAATGACGAGATTATTAATTACTCTTTTGTAGAATCTAGGGAATCTATCTTACTTAAAAAACAATTTACAAGATGGTTTTATATGATAAAAAAGGGGAAAGCTCTGTGGCTTTGTGATGAAAAAGAAATTTTTTCACTTTATTATAATGGAGACTTATTATATAGATCCCTAGATACTGTTACCTACATATTGCCATTATATGCAGGAAGTAAATTTTGTGTTTTAACAAATGAAAAAATGATTATATTAAATTTAACTGGAAATGTCATATTTAACGAATCTCTTATGTTTTCAAAAATTGTAATTAATAATGAAGAAACTTTTGGTGTTGGAAATCGTGATCAAAATCTTTTTTTGGTAAATTTAAATACAAAGGAAGTAACGGTTATTAAAAAGCATTTACATTTTAAGTGGTATGATTTTTACTCCTCCCATGAGCTTTTAATTTTAGGAAGTGATGGAAAAGGTAGTATTATTGGACTCTTAAATATTTTCACTAATGAATTTAACCTTCTTTTAAAGGAGGAAAGTGAAATTTCTTCAATTGATATGGATGATAAAGGGGATATTTATTACGCTTCAAATATTTTAGGTCTCTTCAATTTATATAAATTAGAGAATTTGAAAACACCAAAACTTGTGGCAAAGCTGTTTAGTAAGAATTTAGAATTTAAATTTAGAAAATAAGGGGGAAAGATGATGAATAATGAATTGATTGAGTATTATGGACTTTCCCCTAATAGATATAAATACTTAGAAAGCTTTGAAGAAATTATTTCACTTAAAGATATATCTATTTTAGAAATAATTAGGGTTTATGGAAATATTGGAGTTATTTATAAAAATGCCTTTGAAAAAAATATTATTAGCTGTATTTTAAGTCTCTCTTTAACCCTTGAATATCTTGACTTAAATAAAGATGGTTCTGTTAATGTTATTTTTAAGGATTTTTATGTTCCATTTAATTTTAAGGGAAATGGAATTTTTCTATCTCCTAAAATAAAAGATCTTCATGTAAAGCTACTCTCCCCTTCTAATATTTATGTGTATGCCTCAATTTCTCCCTGTGAGTAAGGTTATCTATGGGTATGTTAGTTAATGGATTAATTTTAAGAAGTGAAGCATTAAATCTTGAGCTCCAAGGGGGGAGAATTTCAAATATTTCAGGTAGCATAAAGAGTAAAGAAAATGTAGTTGAGCTTTATGAAGCTTCTATTTTAGAATGTAAAATTTCCAACTCTCCAGTTTTCTTTAAGGATATGGTGTTAAATGTTTTAAAGGGTGAAATTTCTATTAATATAATTGGAGTTGATTTTGAAAGTAATGGTGTTTTTATAAAGTATAGTCATAATTTTTATATGAATTTAAAAAGCTTTAACGAGTTGAACATAAAGAAGATTTTATTTGTAGATGGAGATTTTAAAGTTACTTTAAATGGAGAAATCTATTTTAACTTGGTTTCATTTATCCCTTTTGAAAATAAAAGAGATTTAGAAAATCCTTCTATTATAAAGGAAAAGCTTTTAGATGGAGATTATTTTGATAAGGAGTTTATTTAATAAATGAAGGGATTATATTATTCACTTCCCTATTTCTCAAAAAATGGGGAGGTAAAAAGCTATATTGAAAGCCATTTAAGGGCTTTGATTTATTATGAGAAAACCTCCAATTTTCATTTTGAGATTTTAAAGGAAAAAGCTCTTTCATCAATTGGAGAGTTTGATGAGGAATTAAATATAAATTTAGTGAACTTCAATACAAATGAAAAGATGAGAGTATTTGATTTCATAAAAAGTAGAAACTTTAATTTTTATCATTGCCTCCATAATGGATTTTCCTTAGGTGCTGAAGGGGGGGGAAGGAAATTTTCTACTATTTATACCACTCTCCCACTCTCAAATAGAGAAGTAGTGGACAAATCCTATGAAGAGAAGTACCTAAATTCAATAGAAAATACCTTAAGACTTTCAAATGGAGTGGTAGTTCCATTTTATTTTATGAAAAGAGAGCTTCTTTTAAGATATCACTATGATGATAACAGAATTTTTATCTCCCCCCCCTTCCTTCCAATGAACATAATTGGAAAAAGCAAAATTTTAAGTAAAGCTTATGTAAAAAGTAAATTCCATGTTTATGAGGATTATTATATATATATGGGAGAAATAAATTCTAGAAATAATTTAAAAGAAACTATAAGGCTTTTTAAGCACCTTTCAAATTTTAGTGATGAGAAGCTTCTTCTCTCCCTTTCATTTCTTCCAAAGAATAAGGGACTTTATTTAGAGCTTATAAAATTAATTGATGATCTTTCATTAAGTAGTAGAGTAATTTTTTTAAATAATTTAACCTTTGAGGATAAAATTAATTTAATAAATGCTTCTCTTTATTTTATTAATTTAAATCCTTATGATGAGCTTAATGTAACTTCTATTTATTCGATGCTATTAAATACTAGGATTTTAACCTATGCATCCTTAAGCAATTTTGAGTACTTGGAAAATTTCCCAACCTACATTGAGGATTTTTCATCTTCTTTTAAGGTTGATTTTCATACGGAGAGTGATTTAACTTTAGATGAGATTTATGAAATATCCTCTAAATTTAATCTAAATTCAGTATTAGAAAGCTTTAAAACTCTTTATGGGGAGGGATTTTAATGGAATGGAAGCTATATAATAATTCCCTTATTTTATGTAACGAAGGGGAAAGAGAAGTTGAAGGAAGCCTCTTTTCAAAAATAATTAAGCTTAATAAAACAATTAATTTCAGCTTTGATGAGGTAACAAATGTTACACATAATATAGAACTTTTTAATTTAGATAGGGCTTTTTATGAAAATAACTTGGATATCTTCTCATTTAAAATAGATGTTAATCTCAGAGTTGAATATGGAGAAGATATAAAGAAAAT
>JBOFQV010000060.1:0-2741 GCA_051650705.1 Clostridium sp. | reverse complement strand
ATATTCTTCAGCCTTTTCATAATAGGCTAATGAATCAACATTAAATTTAAATATTACATCTAAATTTTCTAAGTATATGTCATCATTAACTACTGGTATAAATATTTCGTTGCCCTTTGATGAAAAATCGCCCTTAACTAATTCCTCACCATCATAATAAAAATCACCTATATTAATAAATGTACTTACATCACCTAAATAAAATGTATTATTTAAATATTCAATTAGGTCACCAATTTTAATATCTATTATTGCTACTCCTATTAATTCTTGGCTTTGACTTAAAATTGGAGAAACAATAGAGATTGTAAATTCTCCTGTATTATAATCCCTGTGTACTGGTGTTGAAATACTTTTTCTATAAAGGTTTTCCTCCATTTCTTGCCAAACCTCATTAAACCATGGCCTTTCTTCTAAAATAAATCCTTCAAAAAACCTTTCTTGGCTAAAAATAAACTTACCTTGAAGGCTTGCTATATTTATTCCAGAAACGAATGTTGCACTACTCATTATTCCCTCAAAATCACCAATTATAGTTCTCATTGTCTGGATTTCATTCATAGTGATGCCATTATTTCTATTTGAGCTTTCTAAAAGCTCAATAATCTTACTATTACTTGCAATCTTACTTGTAGTTGTATAAAGACCACATAATGTATTTTCTAGTACATTAACTGTAGTTTCTACATGTTCATCAATTACTATTTTAGAAGAATTATCAAGATAATTCTTTAGACTACTCATTTCCATTAAAAATAATAATGAGAAGCCTGTAATTATAAAAGTAACAATTGCAATCTTTACTTTTGTTGATAATTTCACTTTTATTCTCCTTATTCATTTAAGTTTTATCCTTTGTTAGCTTTCCTATTATATCATATCACCGATAAAAACTTAAGAACCTCCTTCTACATTTTTATCCTTATTATATATAAAATTTGAAAATATTTTGTATAAGAATGTTGGTATTGTTAAATACATGAAATAAATTATTGGGGTAAAGTACAAGCCTACGCCACTAATTATTGGAATAATAACAATAATTAAATCAATATAAAAGACAATTGAATTTGGTATATCCTCTCTTTTAATTAAATTGCTAATCATTTTTAGACATAAAATTATATAAACAATAATGAGAGATACAATAAAAAAGTACAATAATATATCAGCTCCACCAGTGTTACTTAAAATCTCTAGGTTGTTTCCATTTGGCATTTTAGATAGTGTTGGTAATAAAAAACTTGAAAAGACAGCTGTATTCATTAAAATGCTACCTTTATTTCTTTTGAAATCATCTAATATAATCCAGATTCTAAGAATTATCATAAATAATAATATTTCTAGTGTTATAGTCATATCCATCTCCTAAAAAAATATTACTATATATTCTATTCCTTAAGTTAAGTTGTAATGTTATTTTTAAAAAGAAAGAATGCTCCTTAAAACTAAAGAGCACTCTAAATATTATATCTTTGCAATATTTACAATTGTTTTTACTGAAAGCTCCATATATGAAAGAACAGCAAATTCGTATTTTCCATGGAAGTTGTATCCTCCAGTGAAAATATTAGGACATGGTAATCCCATAAAGCTTAATCTCGAGCCATCTGTTCCCCCTCTAATTGGCACTATATGTGGAGTAACTCCCGCTTCTCTCATGGCCTTATCTGCCTTTTCAACTATTTCTGGATGGTTAATTAATATTTCTTTCATATTTTTGTATTGATCATTTAAAATAACCTCAACAGTTCCCTCTCCATACTTTTCATTCATTAGCTTTTCGCTATCTTTCATTTTATTCTTTCTATTATTTATTCCATCATCCTCAAAATCTCTAAGAATATAATTTAAAACGGTTCTTTCAACACTTCCCTTAATATCATTTAAGTGATAAAAGCCTTCATATCCACATGTGTTTTCTGGTAACTCATTGCATGGAATATGTGAGTGATATTCATAAGCTAAAGGAATTGAATTTCTCATTTTATCCTTTGCATTACCAGGATGAATATTTACTCCATTTACAATAACCTTTGCAGAGGATGCATTAAAGTTTTCCCACTCTAATTCTCCAATTGCACCACCATCTATTGTATAGGCAAAATCAGCACCAAATTTCTCAACATCAAATTTGTCTGCCCCTCTTCCAACCTCTTCATCTGGAGTAAAGCATATTCTTATTTTCCCATGCTTTATTTCTGGATTATTTACTAAATACTCTAAAGCTGTTAAAATTTCTGCTATTCCAGCCTTATCATCAGCTCCTAAAAGTGTTGTTCCATCAGTAGTAATTAAAGTTTCCCCCTTCAAAGAAGTTAAAACTTCATATTCACTTTCCTTTAAAACAATGTTTAAATCCTTATTTAAAACTATATCTCCACCATTATACTCAACAATTTGTGGTTTTACATTTTCCCCACTATAATCTGGTGAAGTATCCATGTGAGCAACAAATCCAATAACTGGTGTGACTTCATCAGTATTTCCTTCAAGTGTTGCCATTACATATCCATTCTCATCTAATGATATCTCTGTTAATCCTATTGCCTTACACTCTTCCACTAATAGCTTTGCTAAATCTAATTGACAAGCTGAACTTGGTGAAGTTTCACTTTCAAATTCTGACTTAGTATTAATTTTTACATACTTTAAAAATCTTTCTAATACTTCTTTCTTCATTTTGTACCTCTCTATATTAATGTATTTTTATTAACCTATTAAAACCTTATTTATTTGGC
>JBOFQV010000059.1:0-3366 GCA_051650705.1 Clostridium sp. | reverse complement strand
CTATCTAAAAATTCATTTAAAAGGAAGGACTTACTTTTGTGAAGTGCAAAGCTTGAAACATCCTTTTGTCCCTCTGAAAGCTCAACTATAGCCTCAAAAAGCTCCTTTGTTTCCTTACTCTCAAGATTTATAAAGCTGTTATCATCAAGTCTATAATATCTTCTCTTATCCTTAAATGCCTTTAAAATATTCTTGTATTCCTTTGGATTTACCTCTTCAATGTTAAAGGTGAATTCAAGATAATCACCCTTACTTTTCTTAATCTCTCCTGAAACCTTTGGAGTGCTATAAATCCTTCTTTCCTTAAATTTATCAGAGTAATAAACCTCTCCTAAGCTTTCTAAAGCCTTATAATCCTCCCTTAAAAAGTCATAAATCCTTTCCTCATTACCATTAAAAATAAAGGTGTTATCTCTCTTAATTATGGTTAAAAACTCTAGAGCATTTAAAATTGCTTCTTCTTTTTTCCCATCTCTGATAATGATTTTTTCACTACTAGAATTGAAGAATGTTAACTCCTCATCCCCATAATTTAGCCTTACATCAATGGTAATATCTCTATTTTTCATATCAATATAAAACCTTGTAACAAGATCATTTTTCACAACATCACTTATACATTTATTAATTTCCACCTTTGAACTTATCTTCTCAAGATTTGGGAGAAGCTTATTGAAAACATCTGTCCCCTTATCTTTTTTAAATTCTGTATATCCACCCTCTGTTAAATTATCTAAAATAAGATTTAAGTTTCTAACCTGTGTTCTGGATGGAATATAGAAATTATTATTGTATATATAAACCTCTCCACTTCTAATAAGCTTAACTGGTGCCATTCCCTTTAAGCTTAAAGTATAATCACCCTTATCATTATTTGAAATCTCAAACTCTATTGGAAGGTCTTCCTTTATAATCTCCATTTCAATTCCATTATAAATAATCCTTTTCTTTTCAAATAAAGAAAGGAATCTTTTAAGGCTTGTTTGCGGAATTGTTAAGTATTTTCCTTGTATAAGCTTTGATTTTGAGAAGCCACTAATAATTGTGTTTGATGTTACTAATGCATCCTCAAAGTAATCTAAAAGCTTATTATCCTCCTCTGAAAGGCTACACTCGCCTTCCTTGTATGTAAACTCCTTACCATATACTAATTCATTTCCACATCTTCTTGCATTTATTAAATCCTCAATGTTTTTTATGATGTAGAGCTTCTTTCCTCCAATTTTGAATTCCCCTCTAAAATCCTCTCTTGAATATGAAGGAATCTTTGTTAAATTCACCTCTATGTATGCAGATGTGCTTTTAAAATTGCTTTTATCTATGAGAGTTAGGAGCCTATCTCCACTAGCTTCTATTTTATCATTTAAAATTTCTCCATTCCTTAGCTTTTCAATAAAAGTTATCATTGTGGCTGTAATATGCTTGCAACAATAACTTTCATTATAAAAACTGTGATTATAGTGATCTCTACACTCACACTCAGTTCTCAAAATGCTCTGTTCTTCTTCATCTATTTCAACATGACAACTATAAATATCTAAGGATTCATCAGAACGAACCTCACTTCTTAGAAACATCATTCCCATTTCTAATCCATCACTATCAACCTCTAGGGAAAGAATATTGTTCTTTTTTACAATTGCCATTCCTTTTCTAATCATTATCCCATTTACTTTTCTATTAAAATTTACTGAAATCTTTTGTAGCTGCACCTTATTCACCTCTATGTAGGATTATATCCTAAAAGAGGGTTGTTTTAAACGTAGAATTAAAAAAGAGATGGAAAATCATCTCTTTTTTCTTCAAATATGATATTATCTATGTCTTTTATGTCTACTTCTTTCTTTGTCATTATATCCTCTCATAGGATTATTCATGCTTTGCATTAACATATTCATAAGTGGTGCCATGTTATTCATATTACCCATATTATTCATGTTACCCATATTATTCATGTTACCCATGTTGTTCATATTATTCATGTTATTCATGTTATTCATGTTATTCATGTTGTTTGTATCATCAGCTTCATTTTCATCATCTTGAGTATTTGCACCATTCATATTTGAAAAATTATTTAAAATATCATTGTAATTATTCATATTATTATTAACATTTTGATTCACGTTTTGATTGTTAGCATTATTATTCATGTTAAAGTTATTATTTTGTCTTTGCATGTTATTTGGTCTTTGCATATTGTTCATATTACCCATTTGGTTTTGAGGATTCATCATACTACTTAACATACTCATCATGTTATTCATGTTATTCATGTTATTCATGTTGTTCATATTCATGTTGTTTCCTTGAGGATTTCCCATGTTTCCACCCATTGCTCCCATTAGCATATTCATGAGTGGATTATTATTCATTCCCATTCCACCTTGGTTTCCCATTTGTCCCATTTGACCCATCTGTCCCATAGGATTTCCTCCACCAAGCATGCTCATAAGAATATTATTCATATTAGGTGCTCCATTTCCCCCACCACCAAACATGTTCATTAGTGGGTTTCCCATCATTCCTCTTTGTCCTCCGCCCATCATTCCAAATAGCATATTCATTAATAATGGATTCATACAATCTCTCCTTACTATTGCTTTATATATATTATTTTGAAGATAAGAAAATTGTTCCACTAAAAACTCTTAAATTTTGGTACTAAGTGTTTTCTTTTGCATATTATCTAATGAGGAGTGATTGTATGAATGAAAAAATTATTAGCTTTATTTTATGTGTAAATGATATGACTCATCTTAGGAATTGTATATATTTTTTAGAGCAGCTTATTGTTCCAGAGGGATATAATATTGAGATTGTGCCTGTTTATGGTGCTAAATCTATCACCTCTGGTTATAATGATGGAATTAAAAATGCTCGTGGTAAATATAAAGTGTACTTACATCAGGATGTGTATATAACTAATCCATATTTTATTAGAGATACTTTAAAGGTTTTTGAGAGTGATGAAAATATTGGTCTTATTGGTCTTGCTGGTTCTAAGCTTACTTCTAATGATGGGGTTTGGTGGAATTCTCCACTTACTTTTGGAATTGTTTATGAGATTAGAACTGCTGGCTTGAAGATTCTTGAGTTTAAGATGGCTACTTCTCTTTATGAGGAGGTTGATATTGTTGATGGGCTTTTGATGATGACTCAATATGATATTCCTTGGAGAGCGGATGTTTTTGATGGATGGCATTATTATGATGCTTCTCAGTGTATGGAGTTTAAGAGGGCAAATAAGAAGGTTGTTATTCCTCAAATGCTAAAGCCTTGGTGTATTCATGATTGTGGTGTGGTTTCTGTTGAGAATTATGAAACTTTTAGAATTTTATTTTTGAATGAATATGGGGATATGTT
>JBOFQV010000058.1:0-3526 GCA_051650705.1 Clostridium sp. | reverse complement strand
TGGGAAAGTGAATTTAGGAAATTTGCACCGACCTTAAATATAGCCTTAGTTAATGAAGATAAGGAAAAAAGAGAAGAAATCATAACTAATTATAGAGAATATGATGTTTTAATTACAACCTATAATCTTCAAAGAATGGATAAGGAGCTTTATGAAATGTGTGTATTTGATAATATAATTATTGATGAAGCTCAAAATATAAAAAATGCATCCTCTCAAAGTGCTATAGCTATAAAGGATATAAAAGGGAAGAATAGGTTTGCCCTAACAGGAACACCAATAGAAAATTCACTTATGGAGCTTTGGAGTATTTTTGATTTCATAATGCCTGGATACTTATATGATAAAAAAGATTTTGAGACTAGGTACTTTAGGAGACTTGAAGAGGAAGAATTTATCTTAAAGGAAGTAAAGGCACTTATTAATCCATTTATTCTTAGAAGAAAGAAGAAAAATGTAATAACAGAGCTTCCAGATAAAATAGAAAAGAAGATAATAGTTAAGATGACTAAGGAACAGGAAAGTACCTATGCAGCTTATTCATCCTTTATAAAAGAACTTATTGCAAAAAAGGTTAAGGATGATGAATTTTCAAAAAATAAAATTGAAATACTATCATATATAACTAAACTAAGACAGCTTGCTTTAGATCCATCTATTGTAATGGATGAGTATGATGGAGGAAGTGGAAAACTTGAAGGAGTTATAGAAATATTGAATGAATGTATTGAAGAGGGACATAAGGTATTATTATTCTCTCAATTTACATCAGCACTTCAAAAGGTACAGTTTTTATGTGAGAAGAATAAGATAACTTCATATTATCTTGATGGTAAAACTTCAGCAAAAAAGAGGCTAGAGCTTGTTAATTCATTTAATAGCGATAATACAAATGTATTTTTAATTTCACTTAAGGCTGGGGGAGCAGGACTTAACTTAACTTCAGCAGATGTGGTTATTCATTTAGATCCTTGGTGGAATCCTGCGGTTGAAGATCAAGCTACTGATAGAGCACATAGAATTGGTCAAGATAATGTAGTTGAAGTTATTAAGCTTATATCTAAGGATACAATAGAGGAGAAGGTTATAAATCTGCAAGATAAGAAAAAGGAAGTAATAGAAAAGGTTCTTGATGATAATTCCTTTGATAATATATTATCAGCTCTTACAGATGAGGATATTCTACATTTAATTGAGTAATCTTTTTAAAAGGAGTATAATGTATTTATAAATAAAAGAATAGAGGTAAAGTAATGAAGTTTAATAGAAATGATAACTGCTGGTGTGGTAGCGGTAAGAAATATAAAAAATGTCATATGGAATTTGATGAAAAGCTTAGATTATATCAAAATCAAGAGTGCATTATTCCACCAAGAGAAATAATAAAGAATAAGGAACAAATTGAAGGTATAAAGGCAAGTGCTAAAATAAATACTGCTGTTTTAGATGAGGTAGAAAAGCATATAAGAGCAGGAATGAAAACTTCTGAAATTGATAAAATTGTATATGATTTTACAATAGCAAATGGTGCAATACCAGCACCACTTAATTATCAAGGATATCCAAAGAGTGTGTGTACATCAATAAATGATGTAGTTTGTCATGGTATTCCGAGTAATGATGAAGTTTTAGAGGAAGGGGATATTGTAAATGTTGATGTTTCAACAATTTATAATGGATATTTCTCTGATGCTTCAAGAACTTATAAAATTGGAAATGTGGCTAAGGAAGTTGATAAATTAGTAGAAGTAGCAAAAGAGTGTCTTCATAAAGGTTTTGAAGCAGCAAAGCCTTGGGGATTCTTAGGTGATATTGCTGAAGCTGTGCAAAAGCACGCTGAAGCTAATGGGTATTCAGTTGTTAGAGATTTTGGTGGACATGGAATAGGGCTTGCCTTCCATGAGGACCCATTTGTAGCTCATGTAGGGGAAAAAGGAACTGATATGCTTCTTGTTCCAGGTATGGTATTTACTATTGAGCCAATGATTAATATGGGAGGACATCAAATATTTATTGATGCTGATGATGATTGGACTGTTTTAACAGAAGATGGTTCTCTTTCTGCTCAATTTGAATATACAGTATTAATTACTGAAACAGGTGCTGAAATTTTAACTTATTAAGATGCAAAAAGCTAGTAAAATATTACTAGCTTTTTTTACTTATGGTAAAAGTCTTGATTTATTACCATTTGTACAAATATGAAGTTCATGTAGTGCTCTTGAACAAACAGTATAAAGTAAATTTCTTTCTGAATCTAAATTGTAAGTTTCATCATCACCATCTGGAACAATAACTCCATCAAATTCTAGTCCTTTAGCAATGTATG
Organism: Clostridium sp.; assembly: GCA_051650705.1. Lineage (GTDB taxonomy): Bacteria > Bacillota > Clostridia > Clostridiales > Clostridiaceae > Clostridium. The sequence continues at coordinate 1,197 of JBOFQV010000058.1, read as the reverse complement.
ATGGTATAATTGAAATTCCCTTTCCATATGAGGAGGAATCATCAATTATTAGCTTTATTTCAGATAGGTTTTTACTTAATTCATTATAAAGGTCATAAGAAGCTTTTGATGTTTTAGTAATTATAGCTATTGAGTTCATTCCTCTTTCCTTCATCTCATATATTAAGTTAACTAAATCTTGGTTTTCTATATAAACTTTTGGAGGAAGCCCTTCTCTTTCAACTCCTTCAATTTCTTCACCATCTATTAGTATTTCTTTAGAAAAATTCGTTATATTAAGTGTGCTTCTATAACTCTTTCTTAAAGTTTTTAACGTTGTATTCTCATCTCCGAATATATTTGATATTTCTTCCTTCTTACTTAAGCTATTAGCACCTGATATTCTTTGATTTAAATCACCTAATATTGTTGCTGTAGCATTCCTAAATGTCTTTTTAATTAATAAATAGAATAGTGGACTATAATCCTGGCATTCATCAATTATAATATGCTTTATTTCACTATAATTTCTAAAGCCTTCCATCATACTTCTTATATATATTAAAGGAATAATATCTTCATAAAGTACAGTGGCCATTCCAATGTTTTTTAGTGTGAATTCTTTTATTTCATATAACTCTTTTGAAGAGTATTTTTGAATTTCCTCCCAAAGTAATTTATAAACTGATACTGCATTTAAAGCAGGGAACATTTTATTTACTTGTTCATTTATCTCATGCTTAAAATATTCTTCAATAGGGCCATCAAAATCCATAGGATCATATCCAAAATCCTTAGGGTTTTTACTTTTAGATTGTTCTAAGTACTTATTTTCAACTTGAGAAAATAAGCTTTCTTTTAGGGCATCAATTCTTTTTAGTAAAGGTAAACTTTTAAATCTTACAATGAAGGTATCATATACTTTATTCTTTTTTATAAGTTCTTCACCATCAAAATATATGCTACTTGTATTTATTAATAGTTTTGGTAATTCTTCAATGAATTTATCTAATATATCCACAAATTCAAGGGAATTTTTAAACACCATTCCTTTATTTCTAATATTATAATCTTCATTTTCTTTTCCTTCATATAAATATTCTAAATAAGAATTTTTAGATTCATATGAATAATTACCAGGAAGAAAGCCCTTTGAGTATTTTTCAAGTGTAGTTGTTTTTATATTATCTTCTCCAAGACCTGGTAATACTTCTGAAA
>JBOFQV010000057.1:0-5156 GCA_051650705.1 Clostridium sp. | reverse complement strand
TTTACCTTCTGAAAGCACCTCTAAAAATTGAACTATATAATCATTTAATTTCTTTTCCTCTTCCATGGTTCTTTTATTTAGCTTACTTTCTAGTGTCAAATTAATTTTATTATCCTTATTTCCTACAGCCACTATCTCCATAGTTCTTTTATTTTGATTATCCTTATAAAATAATAATCTTAAAAATAGTATAAATTCCTTATAGTTTACTGTATAGCTTCTATTTTTCTCTTCTCCAAAAACTCTAGTCATACTTTTATAGGTTGTAACCCACACTGCTCCAGCTTGTTTAATTTCATTTGGTTTAAACTTTCCTCTTTCAATTGCCTTTCTAATTGTTGAGCCATCTGAAAGCCCCCACTTTTTTGCTGCCTCTGAAAGAGTTAGAATTTCTTCTAAATTTATGTCCTCCCTTTCAATATACACTAATGAAAGTATTTCTTCCCTTTTTAGATCCCCTTCAAAGTCCTTAAGAAACTCTCCATATTTATTATAAATAGAAGAAATCACATAAATATTACTATTTTTTATATACTCTAAAGCAGCGTCCACCTCTAAAAACTCCACTCTTTTCTCTAATGAATATAATAAAGCTGGATAATGCATATTTCCTTTACAATCTATTATTTGAAATGCCATGACTTCTTCTCCCTTTGTTTATTAAAAATTTGAAAATATAATTTTTTTATAGCTATAGTAAGATATACTAACCCCTATCAATTGTACTACAACATAGGATATTAGTGCTGTTAATGCTGCCTCTATTGAAAGAATCCCACCTAGTCCACTTGGAACTAACATTAATACTAACAAAAAAAATGTTACAACAATTTCAATACCATAGAATAAAAGCACTTCATCCCTTATGATGGATTTTATTTGATTTAAGTTATATCCAATAAGCTTTAACTGTTTAAATGTATTTTCCTTTGTTAAGGCATCTGCAATAAACTTATAAATAAGTGCAATATTCATTAAAACCATAACCACATAATAAGCTGAAAGTGAAATTATTTTATATTGCTCAACAACAGCTCCACCTGCAACACCAATTAGAGAAACACAGCCTACAGAAATTGCAACTATTAAAAAACCTCCCCTTTTTAAGGAATAATTTAAGTTGCTAAGTGAAATCATCTTTACTGCATTACTTGCATATTTTTCTTTTCTTATTCTTGCAATTTCACAAGGAAAGTAGAATTGAATTATTCCAGCTGCTCCAACTACTCCAATTGAAATAACAACTCCCATGGCAATTGCAGTTTCTCTCATTCCCATACCAAAAAACAAAACAATTATTGGAAAAAAATACAAAACTACATAGAGCTTGTTTGGTATTTTTTTCAATGGCTTTGGCTCTTTATTTAAACTCGCTGCCTTTGTAATCATAAGCTCCTTTATTTCCTTTCTGTAGGCATATCCAGCATCAATTAACCCTACTGATAAAAATACCATTCCCATAATTAAAAATGTGAAGCCATAGCCTTGCCAACAGATTTCAAAGGTGTTTCCTACATGTCCCATTGCACTATAAAGACTTCCCACAAAAAGTGGAACTAAAAATGTTCCAATTACTAGTCCTAGTGCTGAACCTGCTAATCCTAGTCCTAAATTTTGAATACAAAGAATTGTTGCAACCTCTACGAAACTTCTCCCACTAATAGCTGCAATTGCTATATCCTTTGTTTTTTCTATAATGTAATATGAGTTTGCAAAGCTTATAAAAAGCACACAAGCTACAATTACAAATAATGCAATTATTGATATATCAAAGCCATCTACAAGCTCCCTATTCATTACATCCTTGTTGTATATTATATTGAAAATATTAAAAATAACTGATACAGCAATAGTTGTGGCTATCATATAACACAAGCTTTGCTTTAAATCACTCATTATCATTTCAAAAGCAAATTTAATTGATCCCTTCATAAAAACCACTCCCTTTTTTATATATTATCAAATAATGCTTGGCTTTCCTTTGAAGTAACTCCAACAATGTCATAAAAAAACTCTCTTTGGGTTTTATCTCCTCTTTCAAGCTCTATATCTATTTTTCCATCACTCACAAAAATTAATTTTCTTGCATAACTTGCAATCATATTATCATGAGTTACTATTAAAAAAGTTGTTCCTTCTTCCTCATTTAATCTTTTAAAAAGATTTAAAATCTCATGGGAATTTTTTGTATCAAGACTTGCTGTTGGCTCATCTGCCACTATTAAGGTTGGCTTTGTAACTAAAGCTCTTGCTACTGCTCCCCTTTGTCTTTGTCCCCCTGAACATTCTGTTGGTTTTTTGTGAAGTAACTTATCTATTCCTAAATATTTTGATATTTCTAAAACCCTTTTTTTAATTTCTGATGGCCTTACTCCCTCTAGCATTAAAGGTATTCCAATATTTTTCTCCATAGTTAAGTTATTTAAAAGGTTAAATTCTTGAAATATATATCCTATATTTTCATATCTAAACTTACTTAACAGCTTGTTTTTCATTCCCTTAACTCTATTATTTTTAATAAAAACCTGACCAATACTTGGAGTATCCACTGTTGAAAGAAGATTTAAACATGTGCTTTTACCAGAGCCTGATGGTCCCATAATGCAAACAAACTCTCCTTTATTTATAACCACATCAATAGAATCTAGTGCTGTGTATTTACTCTTTGTACCATATATTTTGCTTATTTTTTCCCCTCTGATTATATTTTCCATACTAATCCCTCCTCAGTCACTATATGGTGACACTTTATATTGTAAACATTTTACACTCATCTTTCAATTTCACTACATAGTGAAATCTAATGTTTTAACTATATTTTTCTAGTTATTTCAATGTTTTACTTTCATTTACTAATTTTTTCACGATGTAGTGATTTTTTAGAATTGAGAATGCTGAATTGGGAATTAAGAATTATTGAAAAACTCTAAAGTAGTTTTCAATTATCAATTCTCAATTCCTAATTCTCAACTCCACTCCCCTTCGACTATTTTCTTCATTTCCCCTCTAAATTCGGTAACAATTTAAATGGTTAAATATATAATAGTATTAAGTAAAATCTTAAATCTAAGAACAAAGGAGATTTTGATATGTCTACTAACGAAAAGGAAAGAAATAATTATCACTACGACTCAAATGACTATTATAAACCTGCTTATTATTCAAATAAATCTCATGTAGCTCATACACCTGAGTGTCATGATGATGACGATTGTGATGTTGTGGAAACTCACTGTCCAACACCTCATCCAATCCCAGTTCCTCCTGTATGTCCAAAACCTGAACCAAAACCATGTAAATGTTGTAAACACGCTCTTCAAGAAGCTATGAAACTTCTTTTCAAATCACCTTTTAACAGTTATATAGATCCTACAAAATTCACTCTATTTACACCTGCATTCTCTACTGCAGCATTAGCTACTCAAATTAAAAATATCACATCTTGTAATGGTGATGGTATAACATTCTCTGATGGAACTGCTTATACCTACACTACTTTCTGTGATTTATCAGGATTTAATGTGCAATTATTAACACCAGCAGTTAATGTTCCTTTATTTTTACAAGCTATACAATCAGTAATTTGCGCATACGATCCTCATAAAGATTGCTGCTATAACGATTCATGCTGCTGTAACTCAAGTAAAGCTGCTTATTTAGCTGGTTCATTAAGTACTGTTAACATTAAAGCTGATGGATTTGGTGCACTAACTGCACTAACTGTAGCTGCTGTAACTGATGATTTAGCTATTTTTGTAGATAAAACAACTGGTGTAGTATCATTTGTTTGCCTAAATGCTTTAAAATTCATTGGATAATAATTGTTTTAATATTCTTGTTAAACAAAACGGAATCATCTTTTTTAAAGATGATTCCCTTTGTTATATATATTAACTTTTACATAAAAAGCTCCATTATCTCTTCATTTGAAAGAGTTGATAAAATATTTCCGGAATCTACTCCTCCACTCATTACATTATTTATAAGCTCCTTTTTCTCCTCTTGAAGATTAATAATTCTTTCCTCAATAGTTCCCTCTGCAATTAGCTTAAAAACTTCAACCACATTCTTTTGGCCAATTCTATGAGCTCTATCTGTAGCCTGCTCCTCAACAGCAGGATTCCACCAAGGGTCAAAATGAATTACAATATCAGCAGAAGTTAAATTAAGTCCTGTTCCCCCTGCCTTTAAGGATATTAAAAACACCTTTTTATCATTTCCCTCATTAAAGCTGTTTACCATTTCAATTCTCTTTTCAGCCTTTGTACTTCCATCTATATAAAAGTGAGAAATATTATTTTTATTAAGCTCCTTTGAAATAAACTCTAGGGCTGATGTAAATTGAGAAAATAATAAAATCTTATGTCCCTCTTCCAATCCTCTATTTACAATTTCCATTGTTGCATCAAGCTTTGCAACCTGACCCTTATAGTCATCAATTAAAAGCTGTGGATGAAGACAAAGTTGTCTAAGCTTTGTTAAATAAGAGAATATGGTTATTTTATCACCTTCAAAATCTTTACTCTCCATCTTCTCCTTTATGTCTTTTACATAGGTTGAGTATATTTTCTTTTGCTCCTTAGAAAGCTCTACAAAATACTTCTTTTCAATTTTATCTGGCAGCTCAACTAATACCTCTTTTTTAGTTCTTCTCAAAATAAATGGAGCAATATATTTTTGAATAAGAGCTATTCCCTCTTCCCCATCTAAGAATTTCTTCTTAAACACTCCCATGGAATATAAATATCCAGGCATTATAAAATCAAAAAGACTCCAAAGCTCCATTAAATTATTTTCAATTGGAGTTCCAGTTAGGGCAAACTTAACTCTTGAATTTATTCCCTTAACAGTTTTTGTGCTTTGAGCTAAGGCATTTTTTATATTCTGTCCCTCATCTATAATGCAAAAATCAAAGGTAATCTTATTATATTCCTCTTCATCATTTCTTAAGGTTCCATAGGTTGTTAATAAAACATCATAGCTTTCATAGTCTCTAATTATTCCGTCTCTTTCCTTTTTTGTCCCATGAACAATCCCAATTTTCATTGAAGGAGCAAACTTTTTAAATTCATTTTTCCAATTATAAATCAAGGAAGTTGGTGCAACAATCAAACTCTTTTTTCCCTTTTCAGAAAGTAAAAAAGTAATGGTTTGAA
>JBOFQV010000056.1:0-12251 GCA_051650705.1 Clostridium sp. | reverse complement strand
ATAATAAGAAGTTACTAATTCTTTGTTCTCCTGATGGTCTTATTATTATGTCTGGATCTGGGATTCCATTTGTATATAAATGCTTTGACATAATATCTTCATTAATATTTTCAATATTAAGTTGCCCATTTTTAACTTTTTCACACAACTGTTGAACAGCTGAAAGAATCTCATCTCTTCCACCATAATTTAAAGCAACATTAACTGTTAAAGAGGTATTCTTAGAAGTTCTCATACTTGCTGCTTCAATTTCCTTTTGACACTCTAAAGGTAATCTATTAATATCACCAAGCACTTGAATTCTAATTCCATTCTTATCTAGCTCATCAATTTCTCTTTTTAAGAATTCAACTAACAACTTCATTAAAGCATTAACTTCTTCAACTGGTCTCTTCCAATTTTCAGTTGAAAACGCATATAATGTAAGGTACTTAACCCCTAATGAACCACACTCCTCAATGACTTTTCTAATTGTTTCAACACCTGCCTTATGTCCCATGGTTCTTGGAAGCATTCTTTCCTTTGCCCATCTTCCATTTCCGTCCATGATAATAGCAATATGTTCTGGAACCCTATCCATATCAATTTTAACTTCTTCTACATTATTTCCTCTAGAACCCTTAAATAACTTTATCATAGCTTCCTCCTAATACTTTAAGGAAAAAACCTGCAAAATGCAGGTTTTTAATTATATTGACATAATTTCCTTTTCTTTTGCTGCTATTATAACATCTACTTCTTTTACAAAAGTGTCAACCTTCTTTTGAACGTCCTCTTCAGCCTTTTTGATTTGATCTTCTGATACATCAGCATCTTTCTTTAATGCTTTTATTTTATCATTTGCATCTCTTCTTATAGATCTTATAGCAACTTTAGCATCTTCACCAGTCTTTTTAACATTCTTAACAAGATTCTTTCTTGTTTCTTCAGTTAATTCTGGAACTATTAATCTAATAACACTTCCGTCATTTGAAGGATTAATTCCTAAATCTGATTTAAGAATTGCTTTTTCAATTTCTTTTAATAAAGATTTTTCCCATGGAGTAATCATTAGTACTCTTGGTTCTGGTGCTGAAACGTTAGCCACTTGGTTTAATGGGCATGGGCTACCATAGTAATCTACTTGAATTCTATCAAGCATTGTTGGGTTTGCTCTCCCAGCCTTCATTGTTGAAAGATCATCGTTAAGAACTTTAACAGTCTTACTCATTTTTTGTTCTGCATTTTTGATAATGTCCTTTATCATATTACTCCTCCTATTTATTATTACTTACTAAAGTACCTATCTTTTCACCTGAGATAGCCTTCTTTATATTACCTTCTTCATTAAGTGAGAATACTAATATTGGAATATTATTATCCATACATAATGAAGTTGCAGTTGTATCCATTACTTGTAACCCTTGTTCTAATACTTCTAAGTATGTTAAGCTATCATACTTCTTAGCATCATCATATTTTTTAGGATCTTTATCGTACACTCCGTCAACATTTTTTGCAAGTAATATACAATCTGCTTCTATTTCAGCTGCTCTTAATGAAGCAGTAGTATCTGTTGTAAAATATGGATTTCCTGTACCTGCTGCAAATATAACTACTCTACCCTTTTCAAGATGTCTCATTGCTCTTCTTCTTATAAACGGTTCAGCAATTTCTTTCATTTCAACTGCTGTTTGAACTCTAGTCATAACACCTACTTGTTCTAATGAATCTTGTAGCGCTAAAGCATTAATACATGTAGCTAACATTCCCATGTAGTCAGCAGTTGCTCTATCCATACCTTCACCGCTTCTACCTCTCCAAATGTTACCACCACCAACAACAGCTCCAACTTCTACGCCCATGTCAATAAGTTCTTTGATTTCTAAGGCTATTCTTTTTGCTACATTAAAATCTAATCCAAATCCGTTTGCTCCCGCTAAAGCCTCTCCTGATAACTTTAGTATTACTCTTTTATATTTACAGTTAACCATATTATACCTCCAAAATAATATTCCTTCGACTTTTTAAAAAAAGAGAACACTAATAGTGTTCTCTTAAATTAACTACTTACCAATTTGTCTAGCTACTTCTTCAGCAAAGTTCTCTTCAACTTTTTCGATACCTTCGCCTCTTTCAAATCTTACAAATTTAGTTACAGTTATTGGAGAACCAACTTCTTTTGACTTTTCTCCAAGATATTTTGATATGCTCTTATCTCCATCTTTAACCCAAGCTTGATCTAATAAGCATACTTCCTTGTAGTACTTTTGGATTCTTCCAATTACCATCTTATCTACGATCTTTTCTGGCTTTCCTTCATTTAAAGCTTGAACTCTGTAGATTTCTTTTTCTTTTTCAATTGCAACTTGGTCAACTGATGATTGATCTAAGAATAATGGATTTGCTGCAGCAATTTGCATACAAACGTCCTTAGCAACTTCTCCTAAAACTGGGCTAGCAGTTTCACAAGCAAGTTCAACTAAAACTCCGATTCTTTCACCACCGTGGATGTAGCTTGCAACTACTCCATTTTCGATAGTAAATCTTTCGAATCTTCTAACTGTCATGTTTTCACCTAACTTAGCTATTAAAGCAGTAAGTGTTTCTTGAACAGTAGCATCTCCTTCGAACTTTTCGTTTAATAACTCTTCTACTGAAGTTACAGCGCTATTTGAAACGAACTCAGCTAACTTGTCAGCAAACTCAATGAATGCTTCATTAGCAGCAACGAAATCTGTTTCACAGTTAACTTCTACTATAGCACCCTTCTTAGTATCAGCTGAAACGAAAGTCTTAACTAAACCTTCAGCAGCAACTCTTCCAGCCTTCTTAGCTGCAGCTGCTAAACCTTTTTCTCTTAAAACTTCTATTGCCTTTTCAACATCTCCGTTAGTTTCTGTTAAAGCCTTTTTGCAGTCCATCATTCCTGCGCCAGTTCTTTCTCTTAATTCCTTAACTGATTGTGCAGTTATCATAATACTTTCCTCCTTAATATATAAGTAACCCTTATCATTTAGGTCAAAAGGTAAATGAGGAAATCCCTCACCTACCTTTATAAATTACTCAGCTAATTGCTCGCCTTGTCTTCCTTCTAATATACCATCAGCCATTTTTGCAGTTATTAACTTAACAGCTCTGATAGCATCATCATTTCCTGGGATTACGTAGTCAACTTCTTCTGGATCACAGTTTGTATCTACGATAGCAACAACTGGAATTCCTAATATCTTAGCTTCTGAAATAGCGTTCTTTTCTTTTCTTGGGTCTACTACGAACATAGCTCCAATGTTAGAAACGTCTAAGTTCTTAATTCCACCTAAGTTGTTAACTAGCTTTTCCATTTCTCCCTTTAACTTTATAACTTCTTTCTTTGGAAGAACTTCGAAAGTTCCATCTTCTTGCATCTTTTCTAATGCTTCTAATCTTCTGATTCTTGTTTTGATAGTTGAGAAGTTAGTTAACATTCCACCTAACCATCTGTTGTTAACAAAGTGCATGTTTGATCTAATAGCTTCTTCTTGAATTGCTTCTTGAGCTTGCTTCTTAGTTCCAACGAAAAGAATGTCTTTTCCTTCTAATGATACTTCCTTTATGAAGTTGTAAGCTTCTTCAGCTTTCTTTACAGTCTTTTGTAAATCTATAATGTAGATTCCGTTTCTTTCTGTAAAAATGTATGGAGCCATCTTAGGGTTCCATCTTCTTGTTTGGTGACCAAAGTGAACACCAGCTTCTAATAATTGTTTCATTGATATAACTGACATATTTCATACCTCCTGGTTTTTTCCTCCACTATCTTCTTCCTCGTCCTGTTTCCTTGAATAAAGGCACCACAAAGGCGAATTGGATAGTGTGTGTATTTGTTACCTCAACTAGTATAACATATAGTGTTTATTGTCGCAACAACAAATTTTATATTTATGTTTAAAAATTTCACTGTACTTTTTTCCAAAAATACCACAAATAATTTCATGATATAAATATAACCCCCTTTATAAAAAGGAGGCTTTATTTTACTTTATTTTCTTTAACTCATCTATTAACTTTTCATTTAATATTCTGATATGTGTTCCCTTCATTCCAAGAGATCTTGATTCAATTACACCAGCTGATTCAAATTTTCTTAAAGCATTAACGATAACACTTCTTGTTATTCCAACCTTGTCTGCTATTTTTGAAGCAACTAATAATCCTTCTGTACCATCTAGTTCATCAAAAATATGTTCAACAGCTTCAAGCTCAGAATATGATAATGTTCCTATTGCTAATTGAACAACCGCTTTCTTTCTTGCTTCTTCTTCTAGTTCATCTTGCTTTGCTCTAAGCATTTCCATACCAACAATTGTTGCACTATACTCACATAAAACCAAGTCTTCATCTGTAAAGCTTTGACCAAATCTAGCTAAAAGAAGAGTCCCTAATCTTTCCCTATTTCCTATTATAGGAACTATTGTTGATAGCTTGTCTTCCATATCACAGTTACCATTTTCTTCAAAAACACAAATCCCTTTGTTTGGTAAATTAGAAAGTGTTTCATTAACATTAAGTAATCTTTCATTATAGTCAGATGGGAATCTCTTATCTTCTAATACTCTTTTTCTCATAATAGAGCATTCAAAATCTTTTGAAAAAGTATGTCCTAAAACTTTTCCCTTTCTACTTACTATGTATACATTACAAGATAATACGTCACTTAATAAAGCGCATATGTCTTCAAATGCTACAGACTCTGTACCTGTTTTTTGTAAGATTTTATTTAATCTTCTTGTTTTACTTAATAATGATGCCATATATAAATCCTCCTAGTTAAACTTAATTCAAATTAAGTTTAATTGTTTGAATATTCTAAATATTATTAATTATTCCACTATTCATAAGCACTAATTAAGTTTATCATACAAAGCCTGTAAATACAACATTTAAATTAACTTTTTTCGACATTATATTATCTTTTTCACTTTAGTTTATTAATGTTAACTTTTTAATAAAAAGAAAAGGATTTTATATACTACTTTTTCAATTCTATCTTATGTTTACATTCATTATTTGAACATTGAATGTAATCTCCCTTTGTTTTTGAATACTTCTTTACCATGAAGGCTGCACATTCAGGACATTTCTCTTCAACTGGTTCATTCCAACTTACGAAGTTACATTCTGGATATGATCCACACCCAAAGAATTTCTTACCTTTTTTACTCTTCTTTGCTAAAACCTTTCCTCCACAAGCTGGACATGGAGCATCAATTTCTTCAACAATCGGTTTAGCATTTTTGCATTCTGGATATCCTGGACAAGCAAGGAAGTTACCATATCTTCCTCTTTTAATAACCATCATTCTTCCACACTTATCACAAGGTACATCACTAACCTTATCTTCTATTACAACCTTTGAAACTTCTTTTTCAGCCTTTTCAATTGCTATTTGTAAAGGCTCAAAGAATTCTCCAACTACTTTCTTCCACTCTTCATTTCCATCTTCTATTTCATCAAGATTTTTTTCCATATCAGCTGTAAATTCTACATCTACTATTTGTTTAAAGTATTCACTTACTATATTATTAACAATGAATCCAAGTTCAGTTGGGATTAAATTTTTCTTTTCCCTTACTACATACTCTCTACTTAAAAGTGTTGATATTGTCGGAACATAAGTACTTGGTCTCCCTATTGCCTTTTCCTCCATTAACTTTACAAAACTTGCTTCAGTGTATCTAGCAGGCGGTTGAGTAAAGTGTTGCTTACCTTCGATTGAAGATTTCTTTAAAACTTCTCCCTCTTCAAGAGATGGAATTGTTACTCCCTCACCATCTTCTTCATTAACATATTCATAAAGTTTCATAAATCCATCAAACTTTATTGTTGAACCTGAAGCTCTGAATTTATAATCTCCATTTTTAATTGTAATAGAGTTTGTGTTTAACTCACATGAAGCCATTTGACTTGCAACAAATCTTTGCCAAATCAATGTATATAACTTGTATTGCTCTGGTGTTAAATTGTTTTTTGCCTTTTCTGGTGTTATCTCAATATAAGTAGGTCTTATTGCTTCATGGGCATCTTGAATATTTTTCTTTCCTTTGTACACTCTAGGTGTAGCTGGTAAGTATTCTTCTCCATAGCTATCCTTTACAAATTCTAAAGCTTTCCCTTGTGCTTCGTCAGAAATTCTTACAGAGTCTGTTCTCATATAGGTAATTAGACCTACAGTTCCATAACCCTTAACCTCAATTCCTTCATAAAGAACCTGTGCAACAGACATAGTCTTTTTAGTCATAAAGTTTAACTTTCTACTTGCATCTTGTTGAAGTGTTGATGTTGTAAATGGTGGTAGAGGATTTTTATTTTTTGTTCCCTTCTTTATTCCATCTACTACATAATCATTTTCAGATAACTCTTCAATTATTTTGTTAGCTTCTTCTTCATTAGAAATTTCTAATTTCTTTCCTTTAAGTGATGATAACTTTATAGGAAGCTTTTTTCTATCCTTTAATAATACACAATCAACAGTCCAGTATTCCTCTGGATTGAATTTCTTAATATCTTCTTCTCTTTCACAAATTAGTTTTAAAGCTGCAGATTGAACTCTACCTGCACTTAAACCCCATCTTACATTTCTCCATAAAATTGGACTTATTTCATAACCAACTAATCTATCTAATATTCTTCTTGCTTGTTGAGCATCAACTAAATTTTGATTAATAGTTCTTGCTCCCTTAATTGATGTCTTTACTGCACTTTTTGTAACTTCATTAAACACAATTCTACACTTTTTATCCATAGGGATTTTAAGTATATTAGCTAAGTGCCAAGATATTGCTTCTCCTTCACGGTCGGGGTCGGTTGCTAGATAAACGTTATCAGCCTTTTTAGCAGCCTTTCTAAGCTTATCTATTAGCTCACCCTTTCCTCTTATTGTAATATATTTCGGATTAAAATTATCCTCTATATCAACTCCTAATTTACTTTTAGGTAAATCACGCACATGTCCCATTGAGGCTTCAACTACATAGTTTTTGCCTAAATATTTTCCTATTGTCTTTGCCTTTGCAGGCGACTCAACTATTACTAAATTTTGACCCATATAAAAACTCCATTCTTTATGGAGTCTTCACCCCCTTAATACTCAAGAAATTTTGGCATAAAAATTGCCAGGTAGGCTTATAATTTCTTTTTTAATTTGCAAATCAAATAATATACTATATAAAGCTTCTCTGTCAATATTTGTTCTACTAATTATTTCATTAATATGTATAGGTTCTTCCCCTATTATTCTTATAATTTCATCATTTTCCTTATATTTAAGTATTTTATTCTTATCTTCCTTTATTCCTAAAGCTAAGTATAAATCAATCATATCTGTGAATACATTTGCCCCTTCTGTATTTAATCTATTACATCCCTTACTTTCTTTAGAAAAAATACTTCCTGGTACTGTGAAAATTGTTTTATTTTGTTCAAGAGCATAATCAACAGTTATTAATGACCCACTTTTTTCACTTGCTTCTGTTACTACTACTATATCACTAAGTGCACTAATTATTCTATTTCTTCTTGGAAAATTATAAGCTAGTGGTTTACAATCTGGTAAAAACTCAGTGATTATTAATCCATTTCTTAATACTTTATTGAATAATTCCTTATTCTCATAAGGATAAACTACATTAATACCACAACCAAGTACTGCAACAGTCTTACCATTTGAGTTTATACACTCTCTATGAGCTATTGTGTCTACGCCTCTTGCACCACCGCTAATAATTATTACTCCCTGTTCTGTAAGCTCTCTAGAAATATATGATGTAGCTCTAATTCCATAGGATGAACAATTTCTTGATCCTACTATTCCAACGGCTTTATGCTTATCACTTATTATAGAAATATCTCCTTTATAAAAAAGCACATAAGGTGGTTCCTTTATTTCCTTAAGTTTATTTGGATAAGCCATATCTCCAATTGTAATATACCCAATATTCTCTTTTATTATAAATTCTTTTAAAATATTTACTTTTTTCAATTCTTCATTTTTATTATAATTCACAAATCTTTTCGAGATTGTTGGAAAATCATTAATACAATTCTCAAAATTTTTAAAAATATACTCTTCATTTCCATATTTTTTAATTAATTTTAATTTCGTTAAATTCGTTACATTTAACATTATATACCATAATACAAAATCATTCATATGTCTACCCCTTTTTTAAACAAGTTCTCCTCCAATATTCCTTCTATACGTTATTGCTTCAATTATATTACCTTTTTGAACCTCTTCATTTCCATCTATATCAGCAATAGTTCTACTTAACTTTATTATCTTTTCATATCCTCTCAATGAAATATCTTCACTATCATAATAATTTTGCAAAAAGTTTTTACACTCTCTATTTAACTTTATGTATTTATAAACATCTTTACCTTTTAATTCTGAATTAAAAAGATATTTTGTATTTTTATATCTTTTCCTTTGTAAATCTAAAGCCCTAGAAACACACCCCTTCATCATATCGGAAGTATAATCACTATTTATATTTTTAATGTCTTCACCTTTAATTCTTGGTACATAACAAAATATATCTATTCTATCCCTTAATGCTTTAGAAAATTTATTTTGATATCTTCTCTTTTCTAAAGGAGTACAAGTACAACTATTTTTCTCACGTGGATCTATTGAATTTTTTCCACAAGGACAAGGATTTAATGCACCAATAAGTAAAAATTTACAAGGCAATTTTACTCTTCCCTGAATTCTATCAACCTGTATCTCCCCCTCCTCAAGAGGTTGCCTTAAGCTATCAAGTAATTCTTTTTTGTACTCAAGCATTTCATCTAGGAAAAGTACTCCTCCATGAGCTAATGAAATTTCTCCTGGTTTAATATCTTTTCCTCCACCAATTAAAGCACCTTGTGTTATACTATGATGTGGCTTCCTAAAAGGTCTTCTTATTTCATCCTTACCTTTAATATCTCCATGTACAGAGTACACCTTTGCAATTTCTAAGGCTTCCTCTTCAGAAGTAGGAGGTAAAATTGATTTTATACTATTTGCAAGTAATGTCTTCCCACAACCTGGTATTCCATAGAGTATAAGATTATGCATGCCTGCTGCTGCAATTGTCATTACTCTTTTACATTCTTCATGACCTATTATCTCATCAAAGTTTGGCATGTTATTCTCAGTACACATTTCAACTTTCTCTTTTGCTTTTTCTTCATACTCTCCATAGTTTATATATGAAACCACTTCGCTTAAATGTTCCATAAGGAATATATTTTTACTATTTATAAAACTACAATCTTCATTATTTCCTCTTGGTACTATATATTTGTAATTATCTTCTCCATTTAATATTATTGGTAACACACCATTTACTTTGTTTATTTCACCAGTTAAAGATAATTCTCCAAGAAATAGAGTATCATCAAGCTCCTGTTTTAATATTTGATTACTTTCCATAAGTAAAGCAATTGCAATTGGTAAATCTAATAAAGAGCCAATTTTTCTTATATTTGCAGGTGCAAGATTTACTATTATTCTTCCTAGTGGAAATTTAAATCCCATGCTAACTATTGCAGATCTTACTCTTTCTTTAGATTCCTTTATACTTGTATCTGGTAATCCTACGATAGTAAATGAAGGTAATCCCTTTAAAATACATACTTCCACCTCTATAGTTTTGCCCTCAATTCCGTTATACGTTGCACTTAATAATTTTATTGCCATATAATCACCTCATTTGCCATTATTAACATTAAATAAATTTTTAAACACTTTTTTTGATTTTATGTATATGAAATTTAGTTATGTCAATATTAATAAATAGTATTACATATGAAGGTAAGGTGATTTTATGAGTAGTTATAACACTCCAATTGGGAAATACGGGGAGGATGTTGCTGAGGACTTTTTAAAAAATAAGGATTATTTAATTATTGAAAGAAACTACTTAATAGCTGGGGGAGAAATAGATATAGTTTGTTTTAAGGAAGGTATAATGGTTTTTGTTGAGGTTAAAAGTAGATACAATACAAAATATATTTCCCCTTGTGAATATGTTGATAAAAGCAAAAGAGAAAACATATTAAGAACAGCTAATAAATACATTAATAATCATAATTTATGGAATCTTTTATTTAGATTTGACGTTATTGAAGTGTATTTAAATGATATAGATAATTCATTTATTATAAATCATATTGAAAATGCCTTTAATTAAATGTATCTTAATACATATTTTAATTTTTAATATGTTATATTTAAATATAATTCCTGAATAAATAAAATGCGAAGCAAAAAGCTTCGCATTTTATTTATTTAAGATATTACTTAAAAAACTCATTCTATGAATTTCACATGGCCCATGTTCATGAATTCCATTTAAGTGTTTTGGTGCACCATATCCAGCATTATCTTCAAAAGCATAATGTGGGTATATTTTGCTATATTCCTTCATTAAATTATCTCTATAAACTTTTGCTAAAATAGAGGCTGCTGCTATACAGGCTGATTTTGTATCACCTTTAATTACTGAATGGTTTTCTATTGAAAAATTCTTAATTAAATATCCATCTGAAAGCACAAGTTCTGGTCTTATTGCTAATCCATGACACGCATCTTGAAAAACCTTATTATTGCAGTATGCAATTCCCATTTTATCTATCTCTGTATTATCAGATAAAGAGATACAATAAGCCTTTGCTTTCTCTTTTATAATTCCACTTAATTCTTCTCTTTTCTTCTCACTCAGCTTTTTTGAATCATTAATCTCTAATATTAAATCCTCATCAAAAACCTCTAGATCTAATACTACAGCACAAGCTACGATTGGTCCTGCTAAAGGCCCTCTTCCAACCTCATCAACACCAGCTACAATCTTTGATTCTCCAAAGGATTTATCAAAGTCATACATAGCTCTAACTCTTATTATTTCATTTTCATACTTTTCTTTAGCCTTTAAAAGTTTTTCACCTAAACTCTTTACATTTTTTCTCTTGTCTAATAGCAATTCATCTATTATAGCTTGAAAATTACTTGTTTTATAATCTTCTTGAATGTTAATCTTATCTACAATACATTTAACATCCTTAAATGAAAGTGCTGAAAAACTATTCATTATTAACGTCTTCCTCCTCATCATCTGGATGTTCTAAAGAGATATTACCTATTTTTCCACCTCTAAACTCATCTAAAAGTATTACTGCAATTCTATTATAGTCAATTTCTCCACCTTTAATTAGAGTTCCTCTTTTCCTAGCAATTGCATTTAGAGTTTCAATAGTCTCTTCTTGTATTTCCTCAATCTTATATCTTTCCTTTAGCATTTCCCCATAATATTTACTTAGTCTTTCAACTAAATGATAAGATAAGTCCTCAATATCCATGACCTCATCTTTAATAGCTCCTGTAAAGGCAAGATTTAAAGCTGTTTTATCATCCTCAAATTTTGGCCATAGCACTCCTGGAGTATCTAACATCTCAATTCCTATTGATGTTTTAATCCACTGCTTGCTTTTTGTCACACCCGGTCTATCGCCTGTTTTTGCAATATTGTTTCTAGCCATTTTATTTATAAATGTAGATTTCCCAACATTAGGGATTCCGACAACCATAACTCTTGTAATAATTTTTACAAGCCCTTTTGCTTTTAATCTATCATGCTTTTCTTTTAAAAGCTCTAAAAGCATTGGCTTTATCTTGTTTAATCCTTCACCCTTTAAACAGTTAACTTCAATAACTCTAATATGATCTTTTGTTAATTCTTTTATCCATTCCTTAGTTACAACCTTATCTGTTAAATCACTCTTGTTAAGTAATATAATTCTTGGCTTATCCCCTACTAACTTTTCGATATCAGGATTTGCTGAACTCATTGGTATTCTAGCATCTCTTATTTCAATTATCGCATCTACAACCTTTAGGTTTTCTTTTATTTCTCTTTGGGTTTTTTTCATATGCCCAGGGAACCAATTTATAGCCATTAATACCCCTCCTTTATTTATATTATGTACATTTTATGTTTAGTTATTAATAAATTTCATAACTATTACTATGCAATAAAAAAGGGACTTTTACAAGTCCCTTTTTTATTAAAAGTATGGTTAATTATCTAGTTAATAATTCCTTAACCTTTGCAGCCTTACCTACTCTATCTCTTAAGTAGAATAACTTAGCTCTTCTTACCTTACCTCTTCTTGATACTTCAATCTTTTCGATGATTGGAGCATTAATTGGGAAAGTTCTTTCAACACCTGTTCCGTAAGCAACTCTTCTT
>JBOFQV010000055.1:0-4054 GCA_051650705.1 Clostridium sp. | reverse complement strand
TTGGCTAGGTTTGCAGAGGCATTATTACCTTTACTTCATGAGGATAGGGAAAAAGCTATTAAGATTGCAGAGAATGCAATTGGAGGCTTTAAAAGTATTTATGAGGGGACTTTTTATACAGGAATGAGAAGAAAGCTTGGCCTATTTAATGAGGAAGAGGGAGATGAGGCGCTTATACATTCTCTTTTAGCATTAATGGAGGAATATAGGGCAGATTATACAAACACTTTTTGTGATTTGACTTTGGGGAATTTACAGGAAGGGGATATGTATGATAGTGAGGCGTTTAGGAACTGGAATTCTCTTTGGATGGAAAGAATAAAGAGGTGTGGACATTCAGAAGAGGAATGTAGAGAGCTTATGAAAAGGAGTAATCCTACAGTGATTCCAAGAAATTTTAGGGTTGAAGAGGCTCTAGATGCTGCTGTTAATAGGGGAGATTATTCTGTAATGGAGTTACTTTTAGATGTAATTAGGAAGCCTTTTGATTATGGAAATATTAATGAGGAATATAGAAAAGCACCAAAGTTTGGTGGGAAATATAAAACTTACTGTGGCACTTGATTTAAAGTGTGCACTAAAAAAGGGAGCACACTAGGTTAAAAAATATTTGTTGCTTATTACGTTCGCATGCGATCCAAGTCAACGCCCCAAAATTTTTTAACCTAATTGATGTTCTATCCCTACTTTAAAACTCTTAAGAGTTTTTGAAAAAAATCTATTCAGCACAGCTGAATTCAATGATTGAAAGGAATAAACCATCAATTTAGAGAAAAAACAGCAATAGGGATAAAAGTTTTTATGGCGTCGACTTGGAGCTTGCCGACGGAGAAAGCAAGAAAAACTTTTATCCCAGCGTGCTCTCTAAATTAAGTGCACACTTTAAATCATATAGCCTAGTAAAACGCAATTAAATACAAATAAGCTTAGAAGAACTAAGGAAGAAGATAAACTAATTTTTTGTTTAATTTTAAGTAGAAGTGACATACCCAATAAAATGCATGGCATAGCCCAAACACCTATTACACTAGGTAATGTATAAGCTACAGTACCATCATAATTCCATTGCATAGGAATTTCACTTGGTAAAAAGAATAATAAAATTCCATTTATAATAAATAGTAGTATTGATAAAGAGAGATTAAATATATTATATTTTTTCTCTTTATTTTTAGGAGCTACTATTTTATTCCCTTCAACTATGTTTTTAACTTTGTTCATATTACTAACCTCCATATTTTACATTTTCAATTACAGGTTATTAAATACTGTATTTAGTGATAAATTTAAATATATTGTACACTCTAGAGAGGGGTAGGTCAACATAAATTTCATAAAAAGTTAAATTATTACATAATAAAACCATAAATCCTTCTTGTACGATTTATGGTGTAAATTTATTGCGTATTCTTTTTTGATAGAACCTCCCATAGCTTGCTTAAGTTTTTACCAAGAAGGAATGAGACAATTATAATTAATAAAACAACAAATATTTCAAAAGGGCTTGTGATGAAGCCTTGTATATCATTTCCTATATAGCTTGCCACAGTAAACATTATGGCTCTTCCACATAGTAAACCAGGGATGAAGTTATTGAAGGTTTTTTTTGATAATCCTGATGCAATTGTTACAAAGAAGCCTGGAATGAATGGACAAGAGTAACAAATAATCATAGTTACAAAGCCTTGTTCCCTAACCCAATCTATGATTTTATTAGCTTTAGTATTATATATTTTCTTCATTAATTTGCTGTTACCAAATTTTCTGCAAATGATAAATAGTATTATTGAGGCAAGGACTGAGCCAAGCGTGGAGGCTATTAATCCTGGTATGAAGCCTAGTAATAGGGAGTTTGTGATTACTATGGCTATTAGGGGTAATGGTGAAAGGAAGGTTTCACTAAAGGCTAATAAGAAGCCTAGTATAAAGGTTAAAGCAAAGTTATCTTGAGCTAATTGAAATAATCCATTTATACAATCCATGTTGATTCCTCCCTAAAATTGATTAACAACTTATTTATTATATGTATTGAAGCATACAATAATTTTACTATGATTATTAAGGTTTTATGACGGGATTTTTAAATATCTATCTTATTTTTTTGTCATTGCAACAAAAAATAGGAGGCTCTATCAAAAAGAATAAACAGTATAAAAAAAGGTTATATGGTAAAATATACAAAGAAAGGTTATTTTAAGAAAATAGTAAGTGGTATGAAAGTTAACCATACTAAGATAAATATATAGAGCCTTTAAAAATAAAAAGGGGGACTACTTTATGAAAAAACGAGTATTGATTGCAGATGATGAGAAGGAGATAATTGAGCTTTTATCATTATATTTAGAAAAAGACTTTGAGATAATTGAGGCCTATGATGGGGAAATGGCTTTAAGAAAACTAACTGAATGCAATGTTGATATAGCTCTAATTGATATAATGATGCCAAAATTAAATGGCTTTCAGCTAGTTAAAAAGTTAAGGGGGGAATTCAAAATACCTGTAATAATGATTTCGGCAAAAAATGATTATAGTGATAAGATTCTTGGGCTTGACCTTGGGGCAGATGACTATATTTCTAAGCCATTCAACCCTTTAGAGGTGGTGGCAAGGGTTAAGGCACAGCTAAGGAGAATAAATGAACTCAGCGTTGTGGACAATGGTAATGAAGAGTTTATTGAGTTTGGGGAATTAAAGCTTGATACCTTAGAATATAGGCTTTACAAAAATGAGGAAAACATTCCAATAACCTCAACAGAGTATAAAATTCTTTGGCTATTTATGAGGGAGCCTGGAAGAGTTTATACCAAAAAACAAATCTTTGAGCAGGTTTGGGATGAGGTTTATTTTGGGGATGATAATACCATTATGGTGCATATGAGCAGGATTAGGGAAAAAATTGAGGAGGACCCAAGACAACCTAAATACTTAAAAACCATTAGGGGAATTGGGTATAAAATGGAGAGGGCTAAATAGAGTATGAGAAGAAGGCTATTAAAGGCAAAAAGGGCACTTAGAGGGCTTTTCCTCACTATGTTAAGAAACTACATTATTTTCACCATAACAATGTTTTTTATTATTTTCATTGGGGTTGGCTATACCTTTGCTAGAGTTATTATGACCATTTCTAACGATGAGTATATGGATGAAGCATATAGAAATTATACAGCCTCAAGTATAGTTAAGGATGGTTATGAGAACATAAATGCTGATAAAATTGTGGCAATAGGTGGTTGGGTTGAATTTTTAGATGAGAACAAAAATCTAACTGATGTTATGGGCTTGAAGATGGACACAAAAATTAACTATACAGATGAGGATCTTATTGATGTTGCTAATGAAAGCTATGGGAACATAAAGCAAGGAAATGGGGTATATGCCTCTGTAGCAACCTTTAAGAGGGATGGGAATGTGAATTATTGCATTGTGAAAATTCCAGTTGAGATGGTTGAAATGTCCTTTAGTATTATAAAGGTTGAAGATGATTATGCTGAAAAGCTTGGGAAGCATATAGCAATGGTTATGTTTGTTATAGTACCAATTTTTCTTGTGATTGCAATATTTTTATATTCACTTATTACTTCAAGAAACATAATTAAGCCAATGAAGTTAATAAAAAAGGGAATAAAGAAGATGACATCAGGAGATTATTCTACAAGGATTTATTTCCAGGGTAATAATGAGCTGTCAGAAATTAAGGATGCATTAAACTTTATGGCAGAAAAGATAGAAATAACTCAAGGTGAAAGGGAAAGAAGTGAAAAGCTTAGAACACAGCTTCTTATGGACATATCCCACGATTTAAAAACTCCTATTACTTCAATTTCAGGCTACTCCAAGGCTCTTTATGATGATGTGGTTTTGGAGGAGGAGAAGAAGAGAAGATACTTGAAAATTATTTATGATAAATCCTTAAGAGTGACCTCATTAATTGAAAATCTCCATGAATTGACCAAGCTTGATAGTGATGGCTATGAGGTGGTAAAGGAGAGTCAAGATATTGGGGAGCTTTTAAGGGAAATTGTAGCAGGTTTTTATAGGGAAATTGAAGAGGGAG
>JBOFQV010000054.1:0-2232 GCA_051650705.1 Clostridium sp. | reverse complement strand
GTTCTTTTTAATGAAGAGGGG
This sequence comes from Clostridium sp., assembly GCA_051650705.1. Lineage (GTDB taxonomy): Bacteria > Bacillota > Clostridia > Clostridiales > Clostridiaceae > Clostridium. The sequence goes on along the minus strand of JBOFQV010000054.1, from coordinate 2,211 downwards.
GAAGGGAAAACTATTAGGGTTTTAAAGGGGAATGATAGAATAAATGTTTCATATTTTGAGGAGGGAAGAGCTCCTCAAAATAATGATGAAGTTGCTTTAACTAGAGAATATGCAGAGAAAAATGGGTTGAAGCTTGGGGATAGGGCAAGAGTTGGAGATAAGGATTATACCTTAGTGGGACTTGTATTATTCCCAGACTACGCCTTGGTAATGTTAGAAAATAGTTTTGTTTTTGATGCTGGAAAAATAAGTGTTGGGCTTTTATCAGATGATGAGTTCGAAGGAATTGGTGGAAAGAGTAGATATGTTCTAGGTGGTAAAGCCTTAGGAGAATTTGATTTAAAGGAATTTAAAGAGAAGGTTATGAAGGGCTATGGAGAAAATAGGGAGCTTGGATTTATAACCTCAATCACTGATACAAAAGGGAACATGACAAGTGGTGCAATATATGAGGAAATTAAGTCGGGTAAGGTTGTAACAATTGGACTAAGTATGATTATTGCATCCATTGCACTTTTGATTGTAGCTATTATTATTTATAAAATTTTAAATACAGAAAAGGGGCAAATAGGAGTTTTAAAGGCTCTTGGATATTCTAAAAAAGAAATTGGAATGCCGTATTTCATGATAATTTTAGTTGTGACATTGCCAATGCTTATACTTGGAAGTGTTGTGGGAGTATTTTTAGGGGAACCTTTAAGGGATTTATACTTGGAGTTTTATTTGCTTCCAAAAATGAGTGTTCGCCCAGATTTCTTGATAATAGTATCTGCAATAGTTGTACCACTTGTATTTTTCTTAGGTTTTTCAGCTTTAATAATTAATTTAATGCTTAAGAAAAAGCCTTTAGCATTGTTAAGTGAAAATAAGAATGAGAAGGTTGGATTACTAATAAAATGGACAGATAAGATGCTTGGAAGGGCTAAAACTACAACTAAATTTAAGTATTCATTTTTACTTAGAAATAAAGCTAAGTTTATGGTGTTCTTAATTGGAATATTCTTTTCATCATCTCTAATTGTTATGGGATTTATGATGCCAAGCTTCTTCTCTAAGGTTTCTACAGATTACTATGAAAGCAAGAAGTTTGTCTATACTGGAATGATTGATATTTCAAAGGGATTTCCAAAGGTGAGTAATGGGGAAGAGAAGGTATTAAATATTCCAGGAGTTGAGCTTTTGGAAAAGAGAGTTTCCTTTGTGGGCTTAGATGAGAACAATGAGCTTCATAAGCTTTATGATATGAAGGGGAAGGATATTACCTCTAAAATTAAGGATGGAGTTGTAATTTCAAAGAGCTTTAACATGATTATGGGAACGAATGTTGGTGATGAAATAAAGGTTAAGCTTGGGGAAGAGGACAAAATTTTTAAGGTTGTTGATATTACTGAGGAGTATGGTGAGTGTAAGGCTTATATTAATAGGGAAACTTTAAGTGATATAGTAACTTCAGGGGAAAGCAAGGACATGTTTAATATGGTCTACTCAAAGGGTGAGCTAAATAGAGATGATTTCTCTGTTGTTATTAATAAGAATGATGCTTTGGAGCAAGCTGAATCAATGCAAGGATTTATTAGGGTTTCATTATATGGGATTATAGGTTCTGCTGTTTTCTTATCTGTTATTGTTCTTCTTATTTTAACTTCCTTAACTGTGGAGGATAATTACTTTAATATTTCTCTTCTTAAGGTTATGGGATATTCTAAAAAAGAGGTAAATTCTATGATTTTAAATAGTTATTTAGGGTATGCTGTGTTTGCTTATTTGATTAGTGTTCCTTGTACTGTTTGGACGATGGATGTGTTTGTTTCTTACATGAGCAGTATGTTTGATATGGTTATGCCTTTTGAGTTTGATTTTGTTTATGGTGTAATTGGGCTAGTTATTATTGTGGGGATTTTCTTTATTGGTACTTTTGCTGGTAAGAAGAAGATTTCTAGAATTTCACTTCAGGAAGTTTTGAAGAAGTTTGATAGATAGGTATTTTCATAAATAGATGATGGTAAAAAAGGTGTGGAGAGAGGGTAATGTATAGATTTGAAACTCTTTGCTTGAAATATTAAGAAATATAATTAAAGTGGAGGCTGTTTGTAAGCAGCCTCTAAATTTATTTTGATGGATTATCTTTATTTGAGGATAGTTCATTTTTTATTATGCAGATTCCTTGGGTCATTGTTCCCATAGGGCAGTATACACACCAAGAACGAGGCT
>JBOFQV010000053.1:0-17433 GCA_051650705.1 Clostridium sp. | reverse complement strand
ATTATTATTCTTCTTCAATGTAATTTGTATAGAATCTCTAATCATATCATCCTTATAATATGGCAAATTATATTCACACTCATTTGGATATTTATCTTTAATACACATACTTCTCATCAATACTTTTAATCTTTGAGATTTTTTTAATAAGTTTATTGTTGCCTGAAGATCCTTTACCCCTTTTATAATTAAAAATGCTTCTTCTATTAATTCACTTACATCATTAATTACATTTTCTCCTCTTTCTAAAACAACCTTTGAATAGCAAGCTATTCCACATAATTGATAAAATAATAATTCGTGAAGTATTTTTCCCTCTGTTTTTTGACTTTCTATATTGTCCGGAATTGAAATTCCCCCATTAACAGGTCTTCCTTTTTTTAAATAATCCACCTTCAAACCTCAACTTTCTTTATTTAAATAAATTACTTTAAGTATTATTGACATAAATTATTTAAATAATACCACTAAAAAATAATGAGATTTAAAGCCATAACTCTAAATCTCATTATTTTTTAACACTTTAATAAAAGCAATTAGTTCAAAACATAGTAATACTACTATTAGAATTATTCCATTATTCATTTTGCCACCTTAATACTTCTTTTAGAAAATAAATAATATGAAAGAAAAGAAATTAATGTAACTGTACCTTCTAAATAACCATTAAACAAAATCATTATTATTCCTATTATTGCAATAAATAAAAATATGCCAAATGACTTTTTCATAAAATCATTCCTCCTCATTGCTTATTTTATTTTTAGTATAATAGTTAAATATTAAAATACATACATTAAAACTATTAAGAATTGTTAAGAAATATAAAATGAGTCTATCTTATGATAAACCCATTATTATTTCTCTTAACTCTTTAATATTATTTGCTATGAAGGTAGCTCCCTCAGCTTTTAATTCTTCTTCCGTTCTAAATCCCCAAAGTACTCCAATTGATTTTACTCCTGCGTTTTTTGCTGTAATTATATCAACATTTGAATCTCCAACATATAAAATTTCACTTTTATCTAAATTAAAATCATTTATCACTTCAAGTACTGTATCTGGATTTGGTTTGGCTTTATATCCTTGTCTATGGCCAAACACTGTTACAATCCTATCACCTAAAAACTCCTTAACAACCTCACCTGCAAATTCATGTGGCTTGTTTGAAACAACAGCAGTTTTTATTCCTTTTTCATTTAAAACCTCTAATAATTCTATTATCCCCTCATATGGTTTTGTCATATCTACCATATGCTTACCGTAATACTCATCAAACAATGCTAATACATCATTTATTGTTTTTGAATTCTTCTTTTCTAATGGAATTATAGCTTCTATTAATTTTGTTCTTCCATTTCCAACAAAAGTTTTATATCTTTCTACCTCATAAGTAGGAAAATTACTTCTTTCAAGTGCATAATTGCAAGCATTTGCTAAATCATCAATTGTATTTAATAGTGTACCATCTAAATCAAATATTACACCTTTAAACATGTTAATCACTCCCTTTTCCTAAATTATATCATACAAAAAAGGGAATTACTTTTAATTATCAAATCTATCAACCTTAAACAATTCTAATTCCTTTATATTTTCGCCTTTATATAATTTACTTAACATTATACCTCCTAAAATGGCAAATAAAATCCCATTTGCACCATAACCAAGTCCGTACCATAACTTAGAATTATTAGGATCTTTACCTATAAAACCTAAATTATCTTTTGTAGTAGCAAATGCTCCACAATATTTATACTCCAACTCTAAGTTATATTGTGGAAATAATGATTTAACTCTTTGAAGCAATATATCATATTTTTCATTACATAGTTTCTCATTAAATATGTCTGGAATAAAATTAATATCTTCTCCTCCAATAATTATCCTATTATCTTCTGTTGTTCTAATATAATTGTATGGGTCAACATTATCCCTAATTATAATAGTTTTATACTTTTCTTCTAAATTATTTGTTGGTTTTGTTGCAATATTAAATGTAGTTGTTTTTATTCCAAATTCTCTTTTTGTAAATAATCCTGTATTAAATCCAGTTGCAACAAGAACTATTTTACCAGCTACCTTGTGTCCATATATTGTTTCAACCTCAACACCTTCACCCTCATATTTTACATTAACTACTTCAGTATTTTCAAAAATTTTCAGTCCTTTTTTCACGCATTCATCTAATAATGAGTGTGTAAATTTATATGGATCAAATTGAGCTCCTCCACCCTTACTTATAAGTCCAGCTTTTAAATCAAACCCATATGGATTATTATTTTCATCTATAAATTCTACAGGTAATTCTGCTTCTTTTCTAATTATGTATTCTTCCTCAATCTCTTTTACTTCTAACTTTTTTGATGTATATAAAAGTGAATCAACTTTTTTATAATCACAACTGTTCCCATGAGTTTTTATAAAGTCCTCAATTTCACTTAATGCTTTTAGTCCTAGTTTATATGATGTAATAATATTTTCAAAATTTGTATAAGCTTTTAACTCCATTGCATTACTATCAAGTTCATATTGCAATAATGATGTTGTTATACTAGTACTTCCATGAGCTATTCTTGATTTTTCTAATATAACTGTATTTATACCACTTTTACAAAAATAATAACCTAAAATGGCTCCTGTAACTCCTCCCCCAACAATTATAACTTCTGTTTCTATATTTTCTGTTAAATAATCATATTGCTTTGGTACTTTATTAATTCTTGTAAAAATACATTCTCCTTGCACATATTGAGTATTCATATTTATTCGCTCCTAATTTAATTGTAATTATTATTTATTATTTATTATTTACAATAAACTCTCTAATATGTAATTTTTAAATTTGCCTGTATAAAAATGCTTTCTTAACTAAAAATATTATTGTAATTACATTAAGGAGGTTATTTTATATGAATAAACAAGATAAGGTTACTGCAAGTTCTAAAGCTAAGCAAATGCTTATTGATGGTGAAACTTATGATTCTATTATGAGTGCCACTGGTCTTAGATTAAAGGATATTAAAAGAATTCAAAAAGATGAAGTAAGTAGTCATTTTTAAAAATAAAAGCACTGATTTCTCAGTGCTTTTGTTTATTTCTTAATTAATTTAACAACAGTTTCTCCATGTGGAGTATTTGGGAACATATCCTTAACTCTTGTTTTAACAATTTTATAGCCACTATTTACTAACACTTTTAAATCTGTAACTAAAGTCTTTGGATTACATGAAACATATATTATTTCATTTGCATTAAATTTAATTACATACTCAAGTGCCTTTGGATGAACTCCACTTCTTGGTGGATCCAAAATAATTATATCTGGATTATCCTTAACAGTTTTAATTATTTCAGCTACATCTCCAGCCTTAAACTCACAGTTATTTAATCCATTCAGCTTTGCATTTTCTTTAGCTGCTTCAACAGCCTCTTCTATAAGCTCAATTCCAACAACCTTACTTGCATTAGGCGCAACAATTTGACCTATTGTACCTGTTCCACAATATAAGTCAAATACAACCTTATTATCTGCATTCCCCATATATTCTCTTACTATTGAATATAGGCTTTCTGCACCCTTTGTATTTGTTTGGAAGAATGAAAATGGTGAAATCTTAAAGCTTAATCCCAATAAACTCTCTGTTATAAAGTCTTTTCCATATAAAAGATTAACCTTTTCTGGTATTACAGCATCTGAAAATGAATTATTTTCGGTATGTAATATTGATACAAGTTCACCCTTATACTCTTCGTTCTTTAATAACTCTACCCACTCAGTTAAATCAAAATCTACTTGAGTAGTTGTAACTAAATTTACTAAAAGCTCTCCAGTATTTTCAGCCTTTCTAATTACCAAATGTCTTAAAAATCCATCTCTTTTCATTACTCTATAATAAGGTAAATCCTTTGTTTTAAAGTAATCAACAGTTAATTTAAGTACTTTTCTAAAGTCCTCATCAATTATTTTACAGTTATCTACAGTAACTATTCCAAAGGCTTGATTTTTCATATGCATTCCAAGGCATAATTCTCCACCTTTTCTTTCATCACCAAAGGTAAACTCCATTTTATTTCTATATTCCCATTGCTTTTGACTTCCAGTAACCCCTTCAAACTCTCCAGTTGTTACTTCTGCATCTTCAAAAAGCTCCTTAACTTCTTCTCCTAAAAGCTCTAATTGCTTTTCATAAGTTAATGTTTGTGATGTACAACCTCCACAAACACCAAAATGAGGGCATATTGCATCTACCTCATATTCAGCTCTTTCATCTACGCCTAAAAGCTTAAGTTCTGCATAATCAGCCTTTTTCTTTTTAATTCTTCCAGTAATCACTTGACCTGGGAAGGCTCCCTTTACATATATTTTTCTCTCCCCTTCTTTTCCAATTCCTATTGAAGGGAATTCTGTTTTTTCAATTTTTACTTTTATTTCGCTTCCTTTTTTCATCATTTGCTCCTAAAACTAAATTATATTCATTATTCTCTTTCCAATAGTTCTACCATCTTTTAAATTTGAAATCAAAGAAAAATATAATACATTTGTTATAAAATACATTATTAATAACATTTGTGTATGATATCCTTGAGCAACCTTAAATCCAACTATTCTTATTATAAAATCAAAAACAACTAGTAAAAGTGCTCCACATCCTAAAACTATTGCTTGGTCTAATATATTTGATATAACCTTTTGAAATAAATTTCCTGCTTCAACTTTTATATCTTTTACATTTTTAGTTTCTACCACTTCATCTAAATTTTCTTCTACAAAATCATCTATTGATACTTCATGATTATCTATATTATTACTCATATTATTTCCTCCATATCATTTATTTATTGAACATTTGATGGGTTTTCTTCTCTAGCTTTCTTAAAATCATATTTCTTTGTTTCAAGTCTATAAACTATACAATTCTTACTTACTGTAAACTCTTCATATAATCCATCAACTTCTGATTCTACTACACCTTCGCCCTTTTCACTCTTAATTATTTCCATAATTTTGTTATTTATCTCTTTGTAATCTCTAGTTTCTTTTCCTGTAATTAATGAAGAATATTTTGCTAAGGATGTATCACCAAACTCAAATTTATCATCCTTTATTGCACCTTCTCCATCAAACTTCAAACTCACCTTTAGTTGAATCTGACCTGCATCAATTTTTTCTCCGTAAGTCTTAAATCCAAAGTATAAACTTTCTAGTCTATTTTTTTCGGCCTTCTCATTATCTAAATATATAAATTGCTCTGATTCTGTTACACCTTCATTATCCTTAACAACATTTTCTTTTTTGTATTCTAATCCATACCCTTTAGTTTGCTCTTCAACCTTCTTTAACAGACCTTTAAATTTTTCTTCTGCAACTTCATATGTTACATCTTCTGACCACTCACCTGATAGTGATTCATATTTTTCATCAAAAGTTATTGCTTTTTGTTGTGTTTCATTAGCTTTACTAACCTTATTTTCTTTTCCACATCCCATAACCGATACTGCTATGCTCATAACCATTAATAGAGAAATTATTCTTTTAGACATACCTCTACCTCCAAATTTAAAGTCAATATGTTAACTTATATTAATTTCATTAGTATTTTTTTGTATTTTTTTGTTCCACTAATTATAACATTTAAACTCCCATATTAAAACCATTAATTTAGATAACAACACCCACCAATATCCCCTTATCTGTTAACTCTATAAATATTTCTTCGTAAATTTATTATACTCCTATTTTATCCCTTAATTTCTCAAAGCTTTTACTTCCAATTCTATCAACGTTCATTAACTCTTCAATATTTTTAAATCCCCCATTCTCCTCTCTATATTGAATAATTTTTTCTGCTGTAACTGGTCCAATTCCAGGTAAAGTATCTAACTCTGCTAAGGTTGCCGTATTTATGTTTATAATATCTGATTTATTATGTACTTGATTACTTCCAACCATTATTGATGAATTGATATCTCCTGTTTCAACATCTTCTTTGCTATTAATTACTATACACTTATTATTTTGTAACTTCTCAGCCCTGTTAATATTTGATATATCTGCATTTTCAGTAATCCCTCCAGCCTTATCAATTAAATCATTAATAATGCTTCCATCTTCAAGTTTGTATACATCTGGTTTTTTAACTTCTCCTTTTATCTCAACAACAATAAACTTTTCTTCTTTTATAACTTCCTTTTTATCTTCATCCTCAACAAAGATATTATAATCATCATTTTTCTTTAATGTTCCTTCTCCTCCAAAGATAAAGGATAGAATAAGGGAGACTAAGCATATTGTAAAAAATATGCAAATTCCTATTGCTTTATATGATTTCTTCACTAAATCCTCTCCTTTCACCTTCATTATTGACATTAATTAATAAATTTAAGCCAAATTAGTTGTAGAAATACTTCTCTTTTTTTGGTAAAATTATTTTATTATGCTAGAAAATTAGAATATTTATACATATATTAATATTGGAGAACAAAATGATGAAAAAATTTAATCGTTTAACAAAAGTTTTATTGTGTGGATTTGTATTATTGTTTTCAATAAATATTATTCCATTAACCTATGCTAATGCATCAACTGAACCAACATTAAATGCTGAAGGTGCAATTTTAATTGATGCAACTACAAACCAAATTCTTTATTCAAAAAATGGAGATAAACAATTTTCACCTGCATCTACAACAAAAGTAATGACTGCAATTATTGTTCTTGAGAAATGTAAATTGGAAGACAAAATTACAATTGGTAAAAATTCTGTTTTAGCAGAAGGTTCCTCTATTGGATTACGTGAAGGTGAAGTTTATACTGTTGAAGATTTATTACAAGGATTACTTCTTATGTCTGGAAATGATTGTGCAACTGCATTAGCTGAACATGTTTCTGGCTCTATTGAAGAGTTTTCAAAGTTAATGAATGAAAAGGCAAAATCTCTTGGGGCAACAAATACTAACTTTAAAAATCCAAGTGGTTTACCTGATCCTGAACATTTAACAACACCTTATGATTTAGCATTGATTATGAGTGAAGCTTTAAATTATCCCGACTTTATTAGAATTTCAAGAATTAATTCAACTAAGCTACCACCAAGCACAATTGATGGCAATCAATTGTGGCTTTCCAATCATAATTATTTAATTAATAATAATTCAAAGTATTTTTACCCTTATGCTTTAAGTGGTAAAAATGGATATACAATTGAAGCTAGACATACTTTTGCTATTTCAGCAGAAAAGGATGGTCATAAATTAGTGGCTACATTTTTAAAGGCTGAAGATAAAAACCAAAACTACCTTGATATGGCAAATCTTTTTGAGTATGGATTTAATAATTTTACCCAAGAAAAGATTTATTCAAAGGATGAAGTAATTGATACTATTGAAGTTGAAAATGGAATTAAAATCCCTTTAATTGCTTCTAAAGATATATTCTATACATATAAAAATGATGAAAGCGAACCCACAAAAAAATTAGAGTATGAAACACCTAACTTATCAAGAAAAAATATTACTAAAGGTGAGGAAGTTTCAAAAGCAAATGTTGTTGTAAACGGAGAAGTTTATTCTTCTTTAGAACTTATTAGTAATGAAAGTAGAGAATTTACATCTTCTTTAAAATTTAAGTACTTCTTCCTAGATAATAAAATCTTAATTGGCTTTGGAATATTAGTAATCTTAGCACTAGTTTTATTTTTACTAAGAAGCTTTAATTTAAGAAGAAGAAAAAAAAAGTTGCAAAATAAGCATAATAGAATTATAAATAGAAAAAAGTATAATCCTTAACGGATTATACTTTTTTCTATTTGTATTTTTTAATTAAATCTTTCATATCTTCTGGTAAATCGGCTCTTAGTTCTAAATATTCTTTAGTTCTTGGAGATTCAAAATTTAATCCATAAGCATGAAGTGCTTGACGATCAATTAAATGTTTTTCCTCATCTCCATTACCATATAAAAAATCTCCTATAATTGGATGACCTAAATGAGCCATATGAACTCTAATTTGATGAGTTCTCCCGGTTTCAAGAAGGCATTCAACTAAGTCCATATTATTATAACTCTCTTTTACCTTATAATGAGTAATACTTCTTTGCCCTCTTTCATCTATTATTCTTTTTATTCCTGCTTGCTCTCCATCTTCTGGTCTATAAATCGGTTCATCTACAGTTCCTTCTTTTGAAGAAAGATTTCCATGCACAAGGGCTAAATATCTTTTTTCAACCCTATTCTCTTGCATTTCCTTAGAAAGATACATATGAGCAAATTGATTTTTAGCAATTATAATTAATCCTGAAGTATTCATGTCTAATCTGCTAACTAGCCTTACTATACAGTTTTGACCTGACTCTTTAAAGTAATACATTATTCCATTTGCTAATGTTCCACTTTGATAACTTTTTGTAGGATGAACTACCATATAAGGTTTTTTATTTAAAACCAAAATATCCTCATCCTCATAAACTATTTCAATATTCATTTCTTCAGGAGCAATATCTTGACTTTCCGCTCTTTGTAGCTTTACTTCAACATTGTCCCCTGGTTTAACTTCAAAATTCATTTTTACTGGAGAACCATTTACTAAAATTCTTTTTTCAATAGATGCTCCTCTTATTAGTCTTGTTGAAAGACTTAACTCCTCTTTTAAAAATGCCCTAATTTTATATCCATTATATTTTTCTTCAACTTTAGCTTTTAAAATGCTCATTAAACTAGTCCTCCAACATTTACATTAGTATCTTAAAAATTCTTAGCATCCTTACCTAAAATAACAATAACATCATATTGGTCATATCCAACCTTAGGGTCTTTCTCATCATACTTTTTAATGTCTGGGAAATTTCCCTTAATCATATTTTTGATATTTTCATCATTAACCATAATCACACTTTTATCTCTTAAGTCAATGTTTCCAACATCAATCTTGTCATACCCTAAGTTTCGTAGATTTAATTCATATGATGATGCTAATCCATTTATTTTAGTTGCATTTAATATCATAATGCTTATATTTTCTTTCTTTATATCTGTTAAGCTACTGCCTGGATTTTTTAATGAATTTATAATCTCTGCATTAGCTTTTCTATCATATACCAAGTAATCTTGTTTATCAATTTTTCTTGGTTCTCCCGTTAATGTTACCATATTAACATCACTTACATTTAAACTTGTTAATTTAAATGCTAGGCTTAACATTTTAGATGTAGACATATTTGTCTCTATATTTTGACCTACTGACTTTAGTATCTTATTCATTTTAAGAATTGTTGATGGCTTTGCACATTTTTCAATTACTTTTTGCATAAATAATTGTTGATTTTTTATTCTATCTAAATCTCCATTTGCTAATCCAGTACCATCATTATTTTTTCTCCATCTAAAGAACTCTTCTGCTTCCTTACCATTTAAAAGACGTGTCTCCCCGCCTTTAAAGTTTATGTGAAGGTTTTGGGAATCATCATCATAGTACATATCTCTTTCTATATGCATTTCAATTCCACCAATTGCATCAATAAAATCTCTAAATGCTTGGTAATCAATTTTAACCATATAGTTCATTTTAACTGAAAGAAAACTCTCTACTTGCTCTTTTATATATTGTTCTCCACCTATTGAATATGCTGCATTAATTTTAGCATTGTTTCCATTTTGCGTTTTTATTAGCATATCTCTTGGTACTGATACCAAATTTGCTTTTTTTGTTTTTGGATGATAATTAAATACCATTATTGTATCTGTTCTTTTAATGCTCTTATTTTCAACCTGATTTGGATCACCTATATCCATTCCAAGCATCAAAATATTTACACTTTCTCCCGATGATACTTCTAAAGGTGCTATCATATCATTATCGTTGATTTGTGATAAGAATGATATGATGTTATATCCTACAACTACAATTAAAAGTGCTAATATACATAGTATAGAGGTAATTACCTTTTTAAAAATACTAATACCTTTCTTACTTTTATTTCTTTTTGTATTTTCTTTTTTTTCTTCACGTCTTCTAGTTTGCTCTCCGCTAGAAAGTATCTCTGAATTCTCTCCTCTTGTTCCTTGAACCTTTTGCATTTCTGCTTTTCTAATTCTTCTTAACTCTTCTTCCTCTGAAGTTAATTCTCTCTCTCTTTTTGCCTTCTTCTTTTGAAATTCTTTGAATCCCTTAGTTGGCTTTGATTTTTTTCTTCTTCCATCCTCTGTCATAATTACACCAACCCTTTTAAGATTTTTTACTATTTATAATTAAATAATTTCTTGCTTTAATTGTATTAATATCTATAGGGAAATTGTTACTCATTAAAAAGTTTATGGTGTGATTTAATCCTTTAAGCACTCCTTCATCAAGATTTCTTAAAGTAGCCTCTCTTAACTCTTCAACCCCTGGAAATGTTCTTGATGGCTCAATCATATCTGCTATATAAACAATCTTTTCTAAAGTGCTCATATTCTCTCTTCCTGTTGTGTGCCATCTTGCAGCCTCTAAAATATCTTCATCTTCAATTTCAAACTTCTTTTTAGCTTCTATTGGAGCTACTATGCTATGCCATAATTGAGGTGATGCTTCTTCATCATAAGTTAATTCAATTTGGTTATCCTCTATTATTTTTTTTAGTTCCTCAATATGTAAGTTTTTTGCTATATCATGGCATAAAGCTGCAATTTCAGCTTTTTCTTCACTAACACCATTTAAATTAGCTAACTTTTTAGATATTGATACAACTCCTAAAACATGCATATATCTAGAAGGCTTTAAACAGTCTTTCAAATATGCATAAATTTCTTCCATCGTCTTCATAAAGCCTTACCCCTCCTTGTATAATCCCTCTTTTTGTATTATTTCTAATACCTTAGAATCTAAAAAGAAATCTACCCTTTTCCCTTTAGCAATTCTTTCTCTGATTTCTGTAGATGATATATCTAAATTACTTACTGGAAGAACAATAACTTCTCCCTCATAGGTTTCTTCAACAGCTTTTTTCTTATTATTTAAATCTTCAACAGTATATCCTGGTCTTGTAAACACAACAAGTTTACATAGAGAGAAAATCTTTTTTACTTCCCTCCATTTATGAAGGTCCATTAAACAGTCTCCACCTGAAATAAAATAAAGCTCAACATTTGGCTTCTTTAAATATTCAAGTGTTTGATATGTATAACTTAATCCTTCCTTTTTCATTTCATAGTCTGACACCTCAAATTTTTCATACCCCTCTATTGCTCTTTGTACCATATTATACCTTAAGGAAGCCCGTGTTACCCTCTTTCCAGTTTTGTGAGGCGGACTTCCTGTTGGCATAAATATTATTTTATCTAAACCTAAAAGCTCTTTTGCTTCATAGGCTATATATACATGAGCAAGATGTATTGGATCAAAGGTGCCACCCATTACACCATACTTTTTCATTTTACTTTTTTGCTTTTGGTAATTCTATCTTAGGTTTCTTTGAAGATTGTTTAAATAATACTAACTTGCTTCCAATTGCTTGAACTCCATCACAACCAACTTCTTCACAGATTATGTCTGAAGCTTCTCTTGCAGTTAATCCACTGTTTTCTAAAACCTTTATTTTTATAAGCTCTCTAGCTTCTAATGCCTCTTCTACTTGCTTTAAAAAAGTATCTTCTACACCATTTTTCCCAACTTGGAATATTGGGTCCATGTTATTTGCTAAGCTTCTTAAATAAGCTCTTTGTTTACTTGTAAGCATAATGCTCCTCCTATAATAAGTATTCGAATTCGAAGTCATTAAGTCTAACCATATCGCCATCCTCAATGCCCATTTCTCTTAATTCTCCAAGTACTCCCTTATTCTTTAATACTTTGTGGAAGTATCTTAATGAATCTGCATCATGAATATTTACTGCACTTAATAATCTATCAACGAAGGTACCTTCAACAACATAAACGTCGCACTCTTCTCCCTCTTCCACAGAAATAGTGTAAGTAAATCTCTTTTCTTCTGGAATATATCTTTCTTCTTCTGATATTTCAAGGTCTGTAATTGGAATATCCTTAAGCATTCTTGCAGCTTCTCTAATAACTTGGTCTACACCATCTCTTGTAGCAGCTGACATCTTAAATACCTTATCGTATCCAAGTTCATTTACCTTCTTTTTAAAATCTTCAAAAACTGTTTCATCAAATAAAATATCAGTCTTATTTGCTACAACAATTTGAGGTCTATCAGTAAGCTTTATCGCATACTTCTTTAACTCTTCATTAATCTTTAAGAAGTCTTCAAATGGCTCTCTACCTTCAACACCAGAAATATCAACAACATGTATTAAAAGTCTTGTTCTTTCAATATGTCTTAAGAATTCTAATCCAAGTCCAACCCCTTCTGCTGCTCCTTCAATTATTCCTGGAATATCTGCCATAACAAATGGTTCAACTCCATCAGCAGCAACAACACCTAAGTTTGGCTTTAATGTTGTGAAGTGATAGTTTGCTATCTTTGGCTTAGCCTTTGTAGTCATTGATAAGAATGTTGACTTACCTACGTTAGGGAATCCTAAAAGACCTACGTCTGCTAACAGCTTTAATTCAAGAACTAATTGCATTTCTTCTCCTGGCATTCCAGGCTCTGCAAAGTGTGGCGCCTGTCTTGTCGGTGTACAGAACTTAACGTTACCTTTACCACCTTTTCCTCCTCTTAAAAGAACATAAACATCATCCTTAGGAGAAAGGTCAGCTACTACTTTATTAGATTCAGCTTCTCTGATAATTGTACCCATTGGCACTGTTATGTAAAGATCTTCTCCATCTTTTCCGTAGCACTTAGATGTTCCTCCATTAGTTCCATCTTCTGCTATAAACTTCTTTCTGTATTTAAAGTCTAAAAGTGTTGTTATTCCAGTATCAACTCTAAAAATAACATTTCCACCTTTTCCTCCATCTCCACCATCTGGTCCACCAAGTGGTACATATTTTTCTCTTCTAAAAGATACGCATCCATCTCCGCCTTTACCTGATCTGGCATAAATTTTGGCCTTATCTATAAACATAAAATCACCTATCTTTCTTTTTCAATTTATTATATCATATTTAATTATTTCCATATCTTAAAGAAATATTAAGTTTTTCTGTAATTTTAAAAAGCACCCTATACAGGGTGCCTTGTAATTTACAATTATTCTGCTATTTCAACAGCTACTGGGTAAACAGAAACTTTCTTCTTGTCTTTTCCCATTCTTTCGAACTTAACAACTCCATCAATCTTAGCAAATAGAGTGTCATCGCTACCCTTTCCAACATTGTTTCCTGGGTGGATTTTAGTTCCTCTTTGTCTAACTATTATGTTTCCGCCTAAAACGAATTCTCCATCAGCTGACTTAACACCAAGTCTTTTTGAGTGAGAATCTCTACCATTCTTTGAGCTACCTACCCCTTTTTTGTGGGCAAATAATTGAAGGTTCATAATTAGCATATCGTTACACCTCCTCTTTCAATAAAGTTATATATTCTTCACGTTTCTTAATTCCTAATAAACTATCTAAGCTTAAAATTACACTTTCTAAGCTCTTCTCAAAAGTTTTAAGTAAAACTTGTGAGCTCGCTAGTTCTTCTTGAGATAAATCTCTTAAATCTAGCTTTAAATAACCATCCATCATTTCATAGGTTACATTTAAGTTTAAAACCTCATCTAACCCTATAATAACACTCTGTGATAATACTGAAACTGAGTTGCAGATCATATCAAAGGTTTCACCAACTAATATTTCATCATTTCTGAAGTCTCTATCACCTGGCATTGCGTGGTTATCAATGATGAATCCTAAGGTTTCGTTATTTTTTGAATTAATCTTTACCTTAATCATAAAATTAAGCTTCGATCTTTTCTACAACGATCTTAGTGTAAGGTTGTCTATGTCCAGCTTTCTTTCTGTAATCTTTCTTTCTCTTATACTTGAATACAGTTACCTTCTTAGCTTTACCTTGTGATAAAACCTTAGCTACAACTTTAGCACCTTCAACAACTGGAGTTCCAACTTTTAAAGTTTCTCCTCCTACAGCTAAAACTTCAGTTAATTCAACTGTTGCTTCAACTTCAGCGTCAAGTTTTTCAACGAATAATACGTCTCCTTCTTGAACTCTGTATTGCTTTCCACCTGTCTTTACTACTGCGTACATTAAATACACCTCCTCATAACGGTCTCGCCACTACGGGTACAAAACTCTAAGCTTTGTTTAATCAAAAACCCAATCGCGTGCGGTCTAACAATAGATAGTCTAACACATGATATTAATATTGTAAAGAAATTTTTTATTTTAAAGAATTTTGTCTATATCTTTTAACTTCATTCTCTATTAGCTCTTCTACTTTGTTGAATATATATACTATTTAGATAGTTACTATCAATATTATTGCCACACCACAGACTCTTTAATCAACTTATTATCTACTTACACTCCTTGCCCTTAAAAAGTTTTTTTTAAATAGAAGTCTAAGTCCATCCCCCTATTTGGTAACATATGTTACACCATTTTTAAGAATCCAATCCACCTCTATCCCTTTATCCTCAATACCTTTAATAGATTTTTACTCAATTTTTCAAAAAATTATTTTTCTTCAAATTTTCATTCATAAAAATTAAAAGAGATTAATTAAAACAAAATTTAATTAATCTCTAAATCATTTAATCTAATATAATTTTAAATTCCTCTAAGCTTTCTTTTTGAGAATTAAAAATTAAAGGTTCCACCTTATAACCATCAATTCCTTGAGCATAGCTTAAATATACTTCCTTATTAAGTCCATCAATATTAGTTAAGAAGTGGAATAAATCTCCCTTTACTTCTTCTCTATAAATTTCATCAATTTGAATAAAGAAACTATTAATAGAATTCTCCACATTATATTTTACTATTTCTTTTTTAATAAGCTCCTCAACATAGTCAAGTCTTAAGATTCTTCCATGGCCTTTACATACACTACATTCCTCTTCCATAACATCGTATATGCTCTTACCAACTCTTTTTCTTGCAATTTGGACTAAATCAAGCTCAGTGAATGGGAAAATCTTTGCATTTCCTCCATCGCTTTTTAATGCTTCCTTTAGCTCCTTCATAACAAGATTCTTACCTGACTTCTCTCTTAAATCAATAAAATCAACAACAATAATACCGCTTAAGTTTCTTAAGAGAATTTGTCTCCCAATTTCACGAGCAGCCTCTATATTAGTATTTAAAATAGTTTTTTCAAAGCTTCTTTCCTTAATGTTTTTACCTGTATTTACATCAATAACATACATAGCTTCTGTTTTATCAATTACAATACTTCCACCACAAGGTAACACAACTTTATTATGTCTAAGCTTTAAAATCTCCTTTTCTAAACCATAATACTCAAATAACCCTCTTTCTTCTTTATGAAGCATAAAGGTTATTCCTTCAGTTCCTTTTAATATGTTCTTTGAAAAAATAAAGTGTTCATCATTATCTATAATAAGCTTAGCTTCTTCATTACAGATTTTATCTCTTAAAACCTTATTTAATGTTAAGTTATCTCCATATAGCTTTCCTATTTTAGTTGAGAACTCCATTTTTCTCATAAGCTCATTATATTCCTTAACTAATGCATCCCTCTCTCTTTTAAGCTCTGCTATGTCCACATTAGCTCCTTCTGTTCTTATAATTAACTTACAGTTTTCAACTGGTTTTATTTCTGCTGAAATTAATTCCTTCTTAACTTCATCCCTAAACCTTTTGGAGAATTCAATTCCCTCTCCACCAATTTCAAGAACAACATATTTTGAAGGAATATTAACCTTTGTACTAAGCTTTGCTCCCTTATCTCCTAAAGGCTCCTTAATTATTTCAACTAAGATTTCATCACCTTTTTTGATACCTTGAGATTTAAGCTCATTACTATAATAAAGATATCCTTCTTTTTCTAAGCCCATATCAATAAAAATTGAATTTATGGAAGGAAGGATATTTTTTACCCTTCCCTTATATATTTCTCCAATTTGAGGGAGTGTAGTTTTCTCTTCAACTAAACACTCTTCAAGTCTACCATTATTTCTAATGGCAACTCTAATTCCCTTCCCTCTTCCTTCAATAAATATCTCCTTCATAAATCAAACACTTCCTATACTATCTTATATAAAGGAAGAACTTTTTTCCCACTTATAAAGTACATTTCTTCTCTTTTTATATTAATAAAGGAATCTTCACAAAAACCAGTAGTCTTTTTGCCAATTAAAGAAGCTAATAAATCTGGTGATAAATGGTCTCTACTTCCTGATGAAATTAATGTATTAATAACTAATTCATCATCCTTTACCCAATATTTTATTTCATGTACTAAAGGTTTAATGTTTACTTCCTTTTCACCCTTTTTACTCTTCTTTAGCATAGTCCATTCTGCTTCATTCATTAATGAATCTATTTCAGAAATCACCTTAGAAACATCATTATATTGCATTCTAATAGTATATCTAGCTGCATCTACTAATGCCATTCCTTGAGGAATTTTCTTTTGGTTTGGCTCTGGTGCAGGAATCTTAGTTGCTGTAAGGAATCTAATTCCTCTTGCACTATATTCATTTAACTGAGAAATAATTTTTTCTTCATTCATTTCCTCAACTAAAACTATATCCATGTATTCTCCTTCTGAATACACTCCAACTGAAAGTGGTTGTGCAATAGAAAGAGCCATATGAGGATTAAATCCCTTTGAATATTCTATTGGTAATTCTGATCTTCTAATTACCTTTTGTATTGTTCTCATTAAGTCTAAGTGAGAGATGAATTTAATATCTCCTTCTTTAGTAAATTTAATTAAGTATCGCACCATGGAAACATTCACCCTCCTTAAAGTTTACATTTACTCCACATCCTGTACATCCAACTCTACAGTTTTGAGTAAGTTCAGCCTTCTTAGCCTTTTCATTTTCTCTTTCTAGGTATTTTCTATTAACTCCTATGTTAATGAAATCCCATGGAAGTATTTCGTCATAGCTTCTTTCTCTATAAACATAGAAATCACCATCAACTCCGCATTCTGCCATAGCTTCTTGCCATATATCAAAACTGAAGTATTCTGACCATCCATCAAACTTAGCACCCTTCTCAAATGCCTTAATTAAAACCTCTGAAAGTCTTCTGTCTCCTCTTGCAAAAACAGCTTCCATATATGAAGTTTTTTGTTCGTGGTAATTATATGAAATACTTCTTGATTTAATTGCACCCTTAACTGCATTTATCTTTTTATTTACCATTTCCATCTTATCCATTGGAGCCCATTGGAATGGTGTAAATGGCTTTGGTACAAGTATTGAAGTACTTACCTTTATACTTAATCCTTTATTTCTAACATTCTTTGGCACCTTAAAGTATTCATCAGCCATTTTTTCAGCTAAGGCTCCAATTTCTGCACAATCCTCAATATTTTCATAAGGAAGACCAATCATGAAGTATAGCTTAAT
>JBOFQV010000052.1:0-16140 GCA_051650705.1 Clostridium sp. | reverse complement strand
AAAGGATAAAATTGCTCTTCAAAAGGATAGTAATTTACCAGATGGAGTAAAGCTTCAGTATTATACTGGAGATAAGCTTGATAGGGAAACAACAATTAGCAAGGTTAAAAAGGATTTAAAAAAGGATGCAATTTCTTTTGATGAAGTTAAAGAGCTTGCAAAAAAAGACGGTTATGTTGTTAAAACAAAAGGTGAGAGTTCAATAGCTTTTGAGAAGGGGAATGAAACAGCTTTTGAAGAAGGAAAGTATTACTTAGGATTTCAGGAAAATAAACTAGCTATATTTGTATGTAAGGATGGAAAGCTTGTTTTTGATAGCTATACAGAAAGAGAAAGGGCTAAAAATGAAGTGTCAGGTGGAGCAGAAGTAATTAAAAAAATTGAAAATCATGAAATAAAAGCTGATACAAAGGATGACATTTTAGACAAGGCTATGGATTACACATCATAAAAAGCTTTCAAAACATTTATATACATTTAATAATAGAGGATGCATCAATGTATCCTCTTTTTAATATTGAGAATTGTTCTTTGTTGTGATAAAGTATAGTGTAGACCTAAAAAGGAAAAAGGGTGATGGAATGTACGAATACATAAAAGGAAAATATATTGGTATTATAAAAGATTACATAATAGTTGAGAATAATGGTATAGGATATAAAATATTTACATCAGGATGTACTATGGCATCTCTTCCAAAGATAAATGAAGAAATTATGCTTTATTTAGAGCAAATAGTTAGAGAAGACTTTATTGGGCTTTATGGTTTTGAAACAAGAGAAGAGTTAGATATGTTTAAATTACTTCTTTCAATAAACGGAGTTGGAGCAAAGGCAGCCCTTTCATTACTTTCTATTAGTAGAGTAAACAACTTAAAGTATGCAATAATGATGGGTGATGATAAGCATTTATGCAGAGCGCCAGGTATTGGAAAGAAAACAGCTGGAAGAATTATATTAGAGCTTAAGGATAAGTTAAAGCCAGATGAATTAGTTGATGGAGTTGAACAGCTTGGTATGACACCAGATGATGCTGAGGATTATGCAAGTGTAGTTAATGAAGCTTTAGGAGCGCTTTTAGCTTTAGGATATACAGAAAAGGAAGCTCAAACTGCATTAAAGAAGGTTGAAAAGAAGGATTCAGTGGAGAACATTATAAAGAATTGTTTAAAAGTATTAATGGGTTAATTTTGGAGGATATTTATGGAGAGAATAATAACTCCCCAAGAGCTTAATGGGGAAGGAAATGGAGAATTAAGTTTAAGACCCCAGAAAATAAGTGAATATATTGGCCAAGATAAGGTTAAAGAGAGATTAGGAATCTTTATTGAAGCTGCAAAAAGGCGTGAAGAGGCATTAGATCATGTGCTTTTTTATGGTCCTCCTGGACTAGGGAAAACAACTCTTGCTAATATAATTGCAAAGGAAATGGATGGAGATTTAAAGATAACATCTGGGCCTGCAATAGAAAGAGCCGGGGATTTGGCAGCTATTTTAACATCCTTAAAGGATAATGATGTTTTATTTATTGATGAAATACACAGACTAAATAGGAGTGTAGAGGAGATTTTATATCCTGCAATGGAGGATTATGCTCTAGATATTGTTATTGGTAAGGGTGCTGCAGCCAAATCTATAAGATTAGACTTGCCACAGTTTACATTAATAGGAGCGACAACAAGAGTTGGAATGCTAACAGCTCCACTTAGAGATAGATTTGGTGTTCTTTGTTCAATGGAGTATTATACTGATGAACAGCTTAAAGAAATAATTGTTAGAAGTGCAATGGTGTTTGGTTGTAGCATTACAGAAGAGGGCGCATTGGAAATTGCAAGAAGATCAAGAGGGACACCTAGAATTGCCAATAGACTTTTAAAAAGAGTTAGAGATTATTCAGAGGTTAAATCTGATAAGCTTATTAGCTATAAGGAAGCAAGAGAAGCTTTAGAACTTTTAGAGGTTGACTCTCAAGGCTTTGATAGAGTAGATAATAAAATTCTAGAGGCTATAATAGATAATTTTAAAGGTGGGCCAGTTGGAATTGAAACCCTTTCTTATTTTATAGGAGAGGAACTTGGGACTTTAGAGGATGTTTATGAGCCATATCTTCTTCAAAGAGGTTTTATTGTAAGAACACCAAGAGGGAGAGTTGCAACTGAAAAGGCTTATAAGCATTTAGGTAGAAAATTTGGAGCTTCAAATGAAGACCGTAATCAAGAAAGTTTTTTTAAATAGATGGGAGAAATGAAGATGCAAGTTAAGGATTTTGACTTTTATTTGCCAGAGGAGCTTATAGCACAACATCCATTAGAGAAGAGAGATTCTTCAAGATTAATGGTGGTAGATAAGAAAACTGGAGAAGTAGAGCATAGAAGATTTCATGATATAATTGAGTATTTAAAAGAGGGTGATACCCTAGTTTTAAATAATACTAGAGTAATGCCTGCAAGATTAATTGGGGAAAAAGAGGGCACTGGTGGTAAAATAGAGTTCCTACTTCTTAAAAGAATAGAGGGAGATAAGTGGGAATGTCTAGCTAAACCTGGTAAGTCTGCTAAGATTGGAAGAGTATTTACTTTTGGAGAGGGTGCTTTAAAGGCTACTGTTATTGATATATTAGAAGAGGGTAACAGAGTTATAGAATTTTCTTATAGTGGAATATTTGAAGAGGTGTTAGATTCTCTTGGAGAAATGCCACTTCCTCCATACATAACTGAAAGATTAGAGGATAGAGAAAGATATCAAACAGTATATTCAAAGGAAAAAGGGTCAGCAGCTGCGCCAACAGCAGGGCTTCACTTTACTCCAGAGCTTTTAGAAGAAATAAAAAATAAGGGAGTTAACATAGCTTACCTTACATTACATGTTGGTCTTGGAACATTTAGACCAGTAAAGGTTGAAACTTTAGAAGCGCACCACATGCATTCAGAGTTTTATGAGCTTGATGAGGAAAATGCTGAAATTATAAATAATACAAAAAAATCTGGTGGTAGAATCATTTCTGTTGGTACAACATCAACAAGAACTCTAGAAACTATTGGAGATGAAAATGGAATGGTTAGAGCACAAAATGGGTGGACAGAGATATTTATATATCCAGGGTATAAGTTTAAGGTTGTAGATAATTTAATTACAAACTTCCATCTTCCAGAGTCAACTTTAATTATGTTAGTTTCAGCTTTAGCAGGGAAAGATAATGTTATGAATGCTTATAATGAAGCAGTTAAAGAGAAATATAGATTCTTCTCATTTGGAGATTCAATGTTTTTAAAATAAATCCACAGAGGAAAAGTATAAGGAGTGAATTTTTTGAGTAAGAGATATACCTTATTAAAAAAAGATGGAAATGCAAGAAGAGGAAGATTTGAAACTCCTCATGGAACAATAGAAACACCAGTATTTATGAATGTTGGTACATTAGCAGCAATTAAGGGTGCAGTATCATCAATGGACTTAAAGGAAATAGGATGTCAGGTTGAATTATCAAACACATATCATCTTCATTTAAGACCGTCAGATGAAGTTGTATATAAAATGGGAGGAATTCATGAGTTTATGAATTGGGATAGACCAATTTTAACTGATTCAGGAGGATTCCAAGTTTTCTCATTATCAGCAATGAGAAAAATAAAGGAAGAGGGAGTTTATTTTAATTCTCATATTGATGGAAAGAAAATATTTATGGGACCGGAAGAATCAATGCAAATTCAAAGTAATCTTGCATCAACAATTGCAATGGCTTTTGATGAATGTATTCCAAATCCATCAACAAGAGAATATGTTATTAATTCAGTAGCAAGAACTACAAGATGGCTTGAGAGATGTAAAATAGAAATAGATAGATTAAACTCTCTTGATAAAACTATTAACAAGGAACAAATGTTGTTTGGAATTAATCAAGGTGGAATATATGAAGATATAAGAATAGCACATGCTAAGGAAATTACTAAAATGGACTTAGATGGATATGCTATTGGTGGATTAGCTGTTGGAGAAAGTCATGAGGATATGTATAGAGTAATAGAAGCAGTTGTTCCTCATCTTCCAGAAGATAAACCAATTTACTTAATGGGAGTTGGAACTCCAGCTAATCTTTTAGAAGCGGTGGATAGAGGGGTAGACTTCTTTGATTGTGTACTTCCAGCTAGAAACGGTAGACATGGACACTTATTTACTTCAAAAGGAAAGATTAATCTAATGAATGCAAAATTTGAATTAGATAAGGCTCCAATTGATGAAAACTGTGGATGTCCTGCTTGTAAGCATTACACTAGAGGGTATATAAGACACTTATTTAAGGCTAAGGAAATGTTAGCAATGAGATTATGTGTACTTCACAATCTATACTTCTACAATAATTTAATGAAAGAAATAAGAGAAGCAATTGAAGCTGGTAATTATAAAGAGTTTAAGGAGAGAAAATTACAAGAGTGGAATATGAAGTAATTATTTAATTGACAACATAGTCTAAAGATAGTAAACTCTTTCTTAAATGAACTTAGCTTCATTGAAGTTTATAAGCTTTGAAAGGAATGGGATAAATGGAAATAGTATTACAATTATTACCGTTAGTTTTAGTTTTTGGTGTGTTTTACTTTATGTTAATAGTACCGGAAAAGAAAAGAAAGAAAAATTATGAATCAATGATCGAAGGATTAGCTTTAAATGATGAGGTTATGACTAGAGGTGGAATTGTTGGTAAGATAGTTTCAATGGATGGAGAATATTTTGTATTAGAAAATGGTCCAGACAGAGTTAGAATGAAGTTTGTTAAATCAGCAATAGCTAATAAAGTATACAAAGATAACGAATAATAAATAGTTAAAGAATAACTCCCCCTAATATCACATAAAATTTGATATTAGGGGGTGTTTTTTATGGATATGAAAAAATATTTTAAATCAGTAGTAAAAGGAACTATAGGAGCAACATTATTAACATTATTATTACTACTAATTTTATCATTATTAATGATGAAATTTGAATTTTCTACAATTATTTACAACTGGGCTTATACAGGTGTGTCTGTATTTTCATTAGCGTTAGGTGCAATAATAGCCGCTTTTATTAATGAAGAGAAGGGGTGGTTGGTTGGCTTAAATGTAGCATTTTTCTATTATCTACTATTCCTTGTTATAACTTCTGTTATGTTTGGAGGAGTTGAAATTACAAGCTTACTTTTTATGAAATTCTTGTTGAATTTAGTAGTAGGAATATTGGGTGGTATGGTTGGAATAAATCTCTAAAAAAACTTTCTTAATAATATTAATTGTGTTATAATAACTCATGATTAACCTGTATTGGTTTACTTTTCAAAATAATTATTATTTTAGGAATGTTAATAATGAATAAGGGAATAATTATTTTTAAAGAAACAAAATAAAAAATTATAAATGGAACAGAGGGGGATATAGATGAAAACAAAAGGCAAGAATTCGTTGATTTTTACAGTATGCATAGTAGCTATAATTGCCTTAGCAGTCCTTGGTTTTTCAAGCTTTGAAATTGGAGGATACAAATTCAAATCCTTTAATGAAGCAATTACAAAAGGTTTAGACCTTCAAGGTGGAGTGTCAGTTCTTTTAGAAATTAAAGATGACATTTCAGATAGTGATGAATTACAAAAAACACTAGAGAAGACTAAGAAACTTATAGAACTAAGAGTAAACAAATTAGGAGTAGCAGAAACAGTTGTAACAGTTGAAGGAGACAAAAGAATTAGAGTTGATATACCAGGTGCATCAAACTCAAATGAAATAGCTGACAGTTTAACCAAGACTGGAAATCTTACCTTCAAATCCCCAGAGGGAGAAGTTATCCTAACAGGGAAGGAACATATTAAAGAAGCTAGTACTGTAATAAACCAAGAAACAGGGAAACCGGAAGTGGCTTTGAAATTAAATGATGAAGGTAAAAAGATATTTGCTGATGCTACATCAAAATATGTAGGACAACAAATATCAATATATATGGATGATGAAATGGTGTCAAATCCAACGGTTCAAGTTCCAATTACTAATGGAGAAGCTACTATAACAGGTAATGGTTCATTAGATGAAGCTACTAACTTAGCAGGAATCATAAACTCAGGAGCTCTTCCAGTAACAATGGGAGTTGCATCTGTTAAGACTGTAGGAGCTCAACTAGGAGCAGAAGCATTCCCAAATGCAGTTAAAGCTGGGATTGTTGGAATAGGAATTATATTCTTATTTATGATTGGATATTATAGAAGACAAGGTGTTTTAGCATGCTTTGCTTTGACATTATATATTACAGTTACTTTATATGCATTCGTAGAGATTGGTGTTACATTAACTTTACCAGGTATTGCAGCCTTCTTATTAACAGTTGGTATGGCAGTGGATGCTAATATCCTTATCTATGAAAGAGTTAGAGAGGAATTATCAAAGGGAGTATCTATAAAAACTTCTATAAAAAAAGGTTTTGAAAACGCCCTATCCTCAATCGTAGACTCAAACGTTACTACAATGATAACTGCAATAGTTCTTTACTTCTTTGGAAGTGGTGCAGTTAAAGGATTTGCTGTAACATTAATGATTGGTATAGTAGTAAGTATGTTTACAGCGCTTGTTATTACAAAGATATTAATGAATAGTGCTGCAGAAATTGGCTTATTAAGCAAACTATCACATTTCAGAGTTAAGAGGGGGGAACAAAATGTATAAGATAATTGAAAAATCAAAATATATGCTATGTATTTCCCTTTCAATCATAGTAATAGGAATGGCTTTCATATGCTTTAGAGGATTAAATTTTGGTCTTGACTTTAGAGGTGGGACTCAAGTTGTTATAGATATGGAAGGAAAAGATGGAGATAAGACTGAAATAGATGAAATAGTAAATAAGTATGCTGAAGGTGCAGTAAGTAATACTGTAACAGAAAATGATGGATCTAAGCATTTAGAAATAAAGGCAAAAGAAGTTTCAAGTGAAAATGTTCATAAAATGTATAAAGAATTAAAAGAAAAGTATGGACTAGAAGGTGAAGCACCATTATCAGAAGATACAATAGGGGCATCAATTGGAGAAGAGTTAAAAACAAATTCTTTAATAGCTCTTGCAATTTCATTTGTAGTAGTACTTATATACATTGCGATAAGATTTGAATTTAAATTTGGAGTTGCAGCTTTAGTTGCAACAGCTCATGATATATTATTTACATTAAGTATTTATGCTATATTTAATATACCAGTAAATACTCCATTCATTGCAGCTATACTAACAATAGTTGGTTACTCAATGAATGATACAATAGTTATTTTCGACAGAATAAGAGAAAACTCAAAAATTATGAGAAGAACTGATGATGTGGAAGTTGCTAACAAGAGTTTAACTCAAACTCTATCAAGAAGTATAAATACATCATTAACTACTCTTATAACAGTTGGATGTGTATATATATTTGTACCAACAGTTAGAGAATTCTCATTTCCACTTTTAACAGGTATAGCAGTTGGGGCGTATTCATCAATATTTGTTGCAGCACCAACTTGGGTATTACTTAGAAAGAAATTAGGAAAAGGGAAAAAGAAAGTAAAAACAGCTTAGAAGCTTTTAAGGTGTATAGAAATGAAAAATTCATTTTTATACACCTTTTTTCTTTTTCATTTTATTAATATACAGAGAGTTTTTGATGAAATTCATTATACTATTACATAATATGAAAAAACCTTGTCAAACTCTAGGTTTTAAATTATAATATACTTGTTTTCTATTTTTATCTAAGAGTAAATATACTTAGATATGAACCACTTTGCTTCGACAAAGTTAGACAGAAGAAAATGGAGCAAAGGAACATTTGATGGAGGAGGAATCATGCGTAAATTTTGGGAGAGTATTTATTGTCCTAATTACATAACTGGATATAATCCCTTTTTGCTTAAAGATATGAACAAAGCAATCGAGAGATTAAGTACTGCAATAAATAATCGTGAAAAGATTGTAGTTTGTGGTACAGGCACTGTTGATGGTATTTGTGGTATGGCATCTTTAAGCTTAGTATTAAAGTATTTAAATGCAGATGTTGAATACGTAATACATGATGAGTCATCCTCAAATGGAGGCGTTGATGAAGGGGATATATTAAATAATATCCACTTTCTAGGAGCAAAACTTCTAATTACATTAGGAGTTGATTTAGCTTGTGAAAAAGATGTTGAATTATGTGAAAGTTTAGGAATAGATTTAATTGTACTTGAGAATAAGAAAACTACAAGACAAAGAAATTATATATACATAAATCCAAGTCAAAAGAGTTGTCAATATAGATATAAAAATATCTCCACTAGTGTATTAAGCTTTAAGCTTATGCAAGCAGTAGCTATATATTATAATATGAAAAGTATAAATAAATATATTGACTTAATTTTGCTTGGAGCACAATGGGCAGGATTTAGCCAAAAGGGTGAAAATGGTGTAATATTAAAAGAAGGAAGAAAATTCTTAATTAATACTAATAATATTGGACTTAAAGCAATTATTGCTCATGAAGAGATGAATAAGCTTGAAGAAGAGGAAATTGCAAATATTATTGAACTTATAACACCACCAAAAACAACTGTAGGACAAATGAATAATGCAAGAATTGTTTTAGAATTATTAACTACCACTGATGAGGATAGAGCAAGTCAAATTGCTAAATATTTAAATAATATAAAAAGAAGTAATTAATTAACGGAATTTTAGAGTATAATATACTTAGGAGTTCTAAGTTTTGATTATGGAGGAGTTAACATGGATTTAAAAAGTAAGGTAAGAATAATTGAAGGGTTTCCAAAGGAAGGAATAAGCTTTAAGGATATTACTACTCTAATTGGAGATGGAGAAGGATTAAGAGCGGCAATAGATGGAATAGTAGAACATTTAAAGGATAAAAATGTAGATGTAATATTAGGACCAGAAGCTAGAGGGTTTATTTTTGGAGTTCCAGTTGCTTATGCTTTAGGTGTAGGTTTTGTTCCAGTTAGAAAGAAAGGTAAATTACCTAGTGAAACAGTATCTGTTAACTATGATTTAGAATATGGCACAGATGTTTTAGAAATTCATAAAGACGCAATCAAAAAAGGGCAAAGAGTAGCAATCGTTGATGATTTATTAGCTACAGGGGGAACTATTGAAGCAGTTGCAAAGCTTGTTGAAATTGCAGGTGGTGAGGTTGTTTCCTTAGATTTTGCTATTGAATTAACAGAGTTAAATGGTAGAGGAAAATTAGAAGGATATGAAGTTATGTCATTAATGCAATATGATATCTAATTTTATTGAAAAAGTATAAAGCTTAATATATAATAAAAGAAAATGGCTGGTTATAAAACCAGCCTCTTGTTTTAAAAAGAATAATAGTAAAAGTTTACATATATTTAAATTATATGATTAGTAACATAAAAAAGGGAGAGTAGAAACCTCATGGTACAAGATCTTTTAAATAAAATTAAAGCAAATGGATTAAATGTTGATTCAAATTTAATAGAAAAGGCTTTTGACTTTGCAAATGAGTCACATAAGGAACAAAAAAGAGAGTCAGGAGAACCGTATATAATACACCCACTTGAGGTTGCAGGTATTTTAGTAGATTTAGGAATGGATACCAATACAATTGCAGCTGGGCTTTTGCATGATGTTTTAGAGGATACAGAGTGTACTTATGATAAAATGGTTTCTATTTTTAATGAGGAAATTGCAAACTTAGTAAACGGTGTTACTAAATTGGATAAAATTGAGTATAAGCCAAAGGAAGAACAACAGGCTGATAACGTTAGAAAAATGCTTCTTGCTATGGCAAAAGATATAAGAGTAATAATAATTAAGCTTGCAGATAGACTACATAATTTAAGAACTCTAAAATTTGTATCAAAGGATAAACAAAAAAAGAAGGCTAAGGAAACTTTAGATATTTATGCACCGTTAGCTCATAGGCTAGGGATGTCTAAATTGAAATGGGAATTGGAGGATTTAGCTTTTAGATACCTTCATGAAGAAGAGTATTATGATTTGGTAAGGCAAATAGCAGAAAAAAGAGTTGAAAGAGAAAAGTATATTTCTGAAGTTATAAATGAAATAACAGATAAGCTTGAGGATTCAGGAATTGATTCTGATATAGATGGAAGACCAAAGCATTTTTATTCCATTTATAGAAAGATGGTTAATAAAAATAAAAATATTGAGCAAATTTTTGATCTAACAGCTATAAGAATTTTAGTTAATTCAGTTAAGGATTGTTATGGGGTTTTAGGAATTGTTCATACAATATATAAACCTATTCCAGGAAGGTTTAAGGACTATATTGCAATGCCTAAGCCAAACATGTATCAATCGCTTCATACAACGGTAATAGGACCTCAAGGGAAAACCTTTGAAATACAAATAAGAACCTTTGACATGCATAAAACTGCTGAATACGGTATAGCAGCCCATTGGAAGTACAAAGAAGGGGAAAACAACTCAGAGGTAGATTTTGAAACAAAGCTAGCATGGCTTAGAGATATGCTTGAATGGCAAAAAGAAACATCAGATGCAGAAGAATTTATGGAAGGCTTTAAAATAGATCTTTTCTCTGATGAAATATTTGTATTTACACCAAAGGGAGTTGTAATTAATCTTTCAAATGGATCAACTCCAATTGATTTTGCATATAGAATTCATACTGACGTTGGTAATAGGTGTAGTGGAGCTAAAGTTAATGGTAAAATAGTACCTTTAGATTACTCTTTAAAGACTGGAGAGATTGTTGAAATAATCACTTCAAATAGTATGAAGGGGCCAAATATGGCTTGGCTTAATATAGCTAAAACAAATCAAGCAAAGAGTAAAATTAGAGCGTGGTTTAAAAAGGTTAAAAAAGAAGAAAATATTGATAAAGGTAAGGAACTTTTAGAAAGAGAATTAAAGAAGCAAGGTGCTGTATTTAATGAAATTTCAAAGGGTGAATTCTGGGAAAAAATACAGAAGAGATATAACATTCATACAATGGAAGAACTTTATGCTACAATAGGAGTGGGTGTTTTAGCTGCTTCAAATCTTGTAAGCAGATTAAAAGAAGAAAATGAAGTTAAGAATGAAAATATAAAGCAAACTATTGAAGAGCAAATTGCAAAGAATGAAAAAAATGAAAAGAATGCTCAAAAGAATTCCAAAAACAACACTTATGGGATAACTGTTAAGGGGTTAGATAACCTAATGGTTAGATTTGCAAGATGCTGTAACCCAGTGCCAGGTGACCATATAATGGGATACATTACAAAAGGTAGAGGTGTATCAGTTCATAGAGAAGATTGTATAAATCTTAAAGCTTTAATAGATGTGGATAAGGAAAAGGTAGTAGAAGTAAGTTGGGGAACTGCTCAAGGGGCAGCTTATGTTGCTGAGGTTCAAGTTAGAACAGAGGATAGAATGGGTATTTTATCAGATGTTATGAACGTAATAACAGAACAAGGACTTATTTTAAATGCTCTTAATGCAAATCCATCAAGAGGTAATACTGCGTTAATTAGCGTAAAGGTTAAAATAGATTCAGTAGAACAATTGAAAGAACTTATGAGAAAGATTAGAAGATTAAGAGGCGTAATGGACGTTTATAGAATGAATAGCTAAGGAGTTAAAAATGAGAGCTGTAGTTCAAAGAGTAAGCTCCTCAAAGGTTTCAGTAGATGGGAAAGTTATTGGTGAAATTGGAAGAGGCGTTAATTTATTAGTTGGAATTTCAAAAGAAGATACTATTGAAGATTTAAAATATATTAGAGATAAGGTAATAAACCTAAGAATATTTGAGGATGAAAATGAAAAGTTAAATTTATCATTGTTGGATGTTAAGGGTGAAATACTTGCAATTTCTCAATTTACTCTATATGGTGATTGCAGAAAAGGAAGAAGACCAAACTTTATGGAAGCTATGGGAGGAGAAGAGGCAAAGGAGTTATACCTTGCCTTCTTATCCATGCTTAGAGAAAGTGGTTTAAAGGTTGAAGAGGGAGAGTTTGGTGCAGATATGAAGGTTGAAATAAACAATGATGGACCAGTTACTCTACTGTTAGAAAGTAAAAAGGATTTTTAAATTTAAAAGGGAGTGAGTATATATGATAATTAAAACAATTCCAGCAGGAATATATGATGCAAATTGTTATATCATAATAGATGAATCTACAAAGGAAGCTGTAGTTTTAGATCCAGGTGGAGATGAAACAAGATTAGAGGGAGTTATAAATTCCTTAGGAGTAAAGGTAAAATATATTTTACTAACTCATGGACATATTGATCATGTAGGTGCTGTTGAGTACTTAAGTAAGGTTTATGGAGCTCCGTATTATATAAATGAAATGGAAGAAGAATACATGAAGAAGGATAACTATGTATTTGGAAGCTTTGCAAAGGCGAATGGAAACCTTAAGGATGGAGATGTTTTAAACTTTGGTTCTCACACAATAAAAGTTATACAAACACCAGGACACACAAAGGGTGGAGTGTGTTTTTTAATAGGTGATAAGGTGTTTACAGGAGATACATTATTCCAAGGTTCTATTGGAAGAACAGATTTCCCAGGTGGAGATTTTGATGAAATAATAACAAGCATAAAAACTAAGCTATTACCTTTAGGGGATGCTGTTGAGGTTTATCCAGGTCATGGACCAAAATCAACAATTGAGTTTGAGAAAAGGAGAAATCCATTCTTACACTAAGGAGAAAATATGGATATTAATATAAATTTAAATGACCTAAAATATAGGTATGATGTTTATCAAATGTTTAATATATATTTTCCTTTAGACAACATTAACTTTGTATCAGAAGGTGAATACAATGTTGTTATTTGTGATGAAATTATGAGATTCACAAAGGGTGAATATAGTATAATTAAAGAATTAGATGATGATAAAAAAGCAAGTATAAAAAGAGTAATATTTAATGCTTTAAAGGAACTTACAGGTGATGATTATCCTTGGGGGATTTTAGTTGGTATAAGACCATCTAAGATAGCTTTAAAGGAGCTTCAAGAAGGTGCATCAGAGGAAGAAATAATAAAGCTTTTTAAAGATAAGCATGAGGCTCATAGAGAAAAAGCACAACTTTGTATTGATGTAGCTAAGCTTGAAGATAAGTTTGTAAATAAAGAAGATAATAATATAGCAATATATATTGGTATGGCATTTTGTCCAACTAGATGTGTATATTGTTCATTTGCTTCAAATCCAATAGCAGGTAATAAAAAGCAAGTTTCTCCATACTTAAATGCTCTAAGCTATGAAATAGAGGAAATGAGTAAGTATGTAAAGGAAAGAGGGTTAAACCTTGAAAGTGTATACTTTGGGGGAGGAACACCAACTGCAGTAAATGATCTAGAATTTGAAGATATAATGAAAAAGGTGTATCATTCTTTTGTAGAGGGAAAAAACATAAAAGAGTTTACTGTTGAATGTGGAAGACCAGATTCAATTACAGAAAATAAGCTACTTACAATGAAAAAGTTTAATGTAACTAGAATAAGTATAAACCCTCAAACAATGAATGATGAAACATTAAAGCTAATTGGAAGAAATCATACATCTCAAGATGTTATAGATAAATTTAATATGGCAAGAGAGCTAGGCTTTAAAGATATTAACATGGATATGATAATAGGGCTTCCAGGAGAAGGGCTTAAAGAAGCTAAATATACAGCAGAGAAGCTAAAAGAGCTTTCACCAGACTCTCTAACTGTACATGGTTTATCTCTAAAAAGAGGATCAAAGCTATATGAAAACTTTATTCTTAAAAAGGGTTTAGGAATTAAATCACAAGAAGAAGTAGCAAAGATGTACAAATGCTCTGAGGAGTTAGCAAAAGAGCTAGGGTTAAAGCCATATTACATGTATAGACAAAAGAATATGGTTGGAAATATGGAAAACCTAGGTTATGCTAAAGAGGGCAAGGAATGTATTTATAACATGCAAATGATAGAGGATAAACAAACTATTATAGCGTTAGGTGCAGATGCTGTGTCTAAGGTTGTATTTCTAGATGAAAATAGAATTGAAAGATTTGCAAATGTTAAAGATTTAAGAGAATATATCAATAGAGTTGAAGAGATGGTGGAGGGTAAGAAGGCCTTACTAGACACCCTATTTAAAAAGGAGGATAAATAATGGAATTACAAAAACCAAGAGGAACTAACGATATGCTACCTACAGAGGCTTATAAATGGCATTATGTTGAAAATGTAGCTAGAGAAGTTTCAAAGGTGTATGGGGTAAGAGAAATAAGAACTCCTATGTTTGAAAGTACAGAATTATTTGCAAGAGGTGTTGGAGAGACTACTGATATCGTTCAAAAGGAAATGTATACTTTTAATGATAGAGGGGATAGAAGTATAACTTTAAAGCCAGAGGGAACAGCGCCAGTTGTTAGAAGCTTTATAGAAAATAGATTGTTCAATGAAGCACAACCAACAAAGTTATATTATATAACTCCATGCTTTAGATATGAGAAGGCTCAAAAGGGAAGATATAGACAATTCCACCAATATGGAGTTGAGTTCTTTGGATCAAAGGAACCATCAATAGATGTTGAGGTTATATCTTTAGCAATGACAATATTAAAGAAATTAGGCTTAAATAGCTTAAGCTTAAACATAAATAATTTAGGATGTCCAGAGTGTAGACCTAAGTACAATGAAGCATTAAAGCAATTCTTTAAGGAAAGAGAAGAGGAACTTTGTCCAACTTGTAAAACAAGATTAGAAAAGAATCCTATGAGAATATTAGACTGTAAGGAAAGAAAGTGCAAAGAGATTAACAAAAATGCACCAATAATCTTAGATTATGTATGTGGTGATTGTAATACTCACTTTGACAAGGTTAAAGAATTACTTTCAGTATTAGAAATTCCATATACAGTAGACCCAGGTATAGTTAGAGGATTAGATTACTATTCAAAAACTATATTTGAAATTCTAAATGATCAATTTACTGTTTGTGGTGGAGGAAGATATGATAAGCTTATTGAACAAATAGGTGGACCAGAAATGCCAGCAGTAGGATTTGGAATGGGACTTGAAAGACTTATAATGACTCTTGAAAATGAGGGTGTAGAAATTCCAAATGAAGAGTTATTTGATATATATATTTCAGCTAGAGGAGATGAAGCTTATAATCATGTATTTAAGCTTGCATCAAAGTTAAGAGAAGCTGGAGCGAGAGTGGAAGTAAACCACATGGGAAGAAGTGTAAAGGCTGAAATGAAGTATGCAAACAAGCTTGGAGCAAAATTCACATCAATAGTTGGTGATGATGAACTTCAAAGTAAAGAAATAAGACTAAAGAGAATGAGCGATGGAGAGCAATTTACTGTTGCCATTGATAATTACGATGAAATAAAAGCGATTGTAAGAAAGTAGGAGGACCAAAATGGGTGAGGCATTAGGAAATTTAAAAAGAACTATGATGTGTGGTGAACCGAGAGAAGCTCATGTAGGACAAAAAGTTACTTTAATGGGATGGGTTCAAAAAAATAGAGATAAGGGAGCATTAATCTTCACAGAGCTAAGAGATAGAACTGGTGTAATGCAAGTTGTATTTAGTGAAGAAACAAATGAAGAGGCATGGAAGAAGGCTAAGGGAATAAGACCAGAATACTGTGTTGCAGTAACTGGAGAAGTTATTTTAAGAGAAGCACCAAACCACAACATGCCAACAGGACTTGTAGAATTAAAGGGAGAAAGTGTTAAGATTCTTTCAGAATCAGAAACACCACCAATATACATTAAAGAAAATTTAGATGCGGCAGAAAGCATTAGATTAAAGTATAGATATTTAGATTTAAGAAGACCTGATATGCAAAAGATTTTCTTTATAAGAAATAGAGCATCAAAGGCAGTTAGAGATTTCCTAGATAACAATGGATTCCTAGAAGTAGAAACTCCAATGTTAACTAAGAGTACTCCAGAAGGGGCAAGAGACTACCTAGTTCCATCAAGAAACTATCCTGGAATGTTTTATGCACTTCCACAATCACCTCAAATATTTAAGCAATTACTTATGGTATCAGGCTTTGATAAGTACTACCAAATAGTTAAATGTTTTAGAGATGAGGATTTAAGAGCAAATAGACAACCAGAATTTACTCAAGTGGACTTAGAAATGAGTTTTGTTGAGCA
>JBOFQV010000051.1:0-4264 GCA_051650705.1 Clostridium sp. | reverse complement strand
ATTTTATTGCAGCTGTTGAGCAGGAGATTTTTCATCTTGTAAATGCTGAAAGGAGAAATGCTGGTGTACCAGAGCTTTCATATAGCAAAACAATGGAAAAGTATGCT
Source organism: Clostridium sp. (assembly GCA_051650705.1). GTDB lineage: Bacteria > Bacillota > Clostridia > Clostridiales > Clostridiaceae > Clostridium. The sequence goes on along the minus strand of JBOFQV010000051.1, from coordinate 4,157 downwards.
AGGATTAAGTCTAAGGATATGGGGGATAGAGGGTATTTTGATCATAGAAATCCAGAAGGGGAGCTTATTACTGAGATGATGAAGAGGGATGGAGTAAGCTATAAGGCTTGGGCGGAGAATATTGGCTATGCTAGTAGTAGTGCTAGAGGAATGGCTATGCAGTTTATGAATATGTGGATGGATTCTGAGGGGCATAGGAAGAATATTCTTTCTACTGAGTATACTTCTTTGGGGGTTGGGATTTCTGATCATGGTGGGAAGGTTTATGCTACTCAGGAGTTTTATAGATAAGGGTTGCTGGAATGAATAGGGTAGTAAGTTGATTTGTGTAAGGTTTGGGTGGTATAATGAATTTAATGAATTAATTTTATCTTTTATGGCAATAATTTAATTAAGATTATTTAATTGGAGTGTTGATATGAGAGATAGATTAATTAATATTTTAGTTGATTTTGCCTTTAAAAAGGTTTTTGCTGGTGAGGGAGAAGAAAGTAAAATAATTTTAATGGACTTTTTAAATTCTATTTTGGAATTAAAAGGTGATAAAAGAATAAGTGAAATTGTTTATTTGAATACTTTTAATGATAGAGAGTTTGAAGAGGATAAACAATCTGTTATGGATATAAAAGTAAAAGTACATACTGGTGAACTTATTGATATTGAAGTGCAAATTTCTGATATTGATGATTATAGAAAGCGTAGTTTATATTATTGGTCAAAATTATATGGTGAGACAATTTCCAAAGGTGAACCTTATTATAATTTAAAGAAAAGTATAGTTATAAATATTTTAGATTTTAATCTAATTAATGAGAACAATAAATATCATAATGTTTTTGGTATAAAAGAAAGAGAAGATAATTTTAATTTCATTGAGGATTTGGAGATACATTATATTGAGCTTGGTAAATTTGAACCAAAGGAAATAGAAAATTTATCAGATATAGAGGAATGGATAACTTTTTTACGTGAATGTAGTCCAGATGGTGATTTGAAAGTTGCTTGGGAATTATCAAAGAAGAAGGAGGAAATAGGTGCTGCTATGGCTATTATGGAAAAATTAAGTGCTGATGAGGTTGAATACCAACTTTATTTAGCAAGAGAAAAGTATTTGAGAGATGAAATATCCAAGAAGAAGTATGCAGAGCATAAGATGCAAAAAATAAAAGATGAACTTGAAACTAGAAAGAAGGAACTTGAAACTACAAGTAAGGAACTTGAAAATAAGAATAATCAAATAAATAGTGCCATAGTAAAACTTTTGAATCAAGGGTTTGATAATAATATGGTAGCTAATATTTTAAATGTAAGCTTAGAGGATATTGAAAAAGTTAAAAAAGAATTGTAATTTTAATAATAAATAATTAGTAATAAAAAAAGGTCGGAGCAGATTGTCCGACCTTTTGTGTTATCTTACGTTAAACTTAGTTACTGATTTTTCAGTAAGTGAAGCACCATATTTGCTTGTTAAGGCACCATTTTTAGTAAGAAAAATATCCTTTTCTATAATAGTGTCCATTAGGGCAGATACTTCCGCTTGGGTAATGTCATCTTTTACTCCATTTAAAGTAAAGTTTGTCTTTTCTCCATTACCACCTAGAAAAATCATTGTTAATGAATATTCCATTTAGTTGTCCTCCTTTCTATATTGACTGGATAGAAATCATTATTCTCTAACTAGTCTGTGTGTTTCTGCTAAAGAAATTGATTTAGCGTTTCCACCTAAAACATTCTTTATAGCAAGTCCAATGTCTAAGCAGTTTTCAGGAGTAGCATCTGCTTTTACTCCAGAGAAGCTCTTCTTTCTGTATACAGGGCTTCCATTGTTATCTACACCACTTTCTACTTCCATAGTTAATGATGTAGCAATTAAGTTCTTTGTTACAGCCATGTTGTTTTCCTCCTTTCTTTTGGTCTCACTTTATATATAAACTTTGAATGGGGGAGTTTTTATTTTTTTTATAAATTTTTTTATTTTTAAAGTATAAGAAAATGTAAAAATGCAGTAGCTAAAAAAGCTACTGCATTTTTTCAGAATTAGGATCAATAATCACACCAAGTTTTAAAGAAATAATAGTATTAAGCTTAGAAATAGAACCAGCAAGAGTAACAATCTGCCTTTCAAGCCTTATCAAAAGATAAGCAGAAACAGCAACAGGAAAACCAACATTTCCAATCATAGTAATAAACTCATTAATATCCATAAATTCACCTCCTTTAATTTTATAATAAGAGTTATTCAGAGGTGGTAAATTTAAATGATTTTAGAACTGTACCTTCTATTGGAACTTCTGTGAAGCCTTCTTGCATGATCTCTTCCTCAAAGCCTAAATCCTCTTTATCAATTTCTTTTTTCTTATTCTTAATAATTTTCATAAAAAAACCTCCTAAAATTTATATACTCAATATATATATAAACTTTAAGGGAGGGGATTTTTGATAAATATTATAATATTTTAGATGAGTTAAATGGAAGAAAAAGCCTAGTGTTTAAATTAGATGGAACTGAGAAAGAAAAACAATAAAAGGGATTTATTTACAATTTGTGAAATTAAGTGTAGAATTTATACAAGATAATTTTATGAAAAAGAATATAATGTTATTTCTTTAATATGGAGGGTTAAAATATGAATAAAACTTTGATTAACAAGTTTGGCTTATTAGGTGTAATAAGCCTATTGTCATACACTGCAGCTGTACTATTTGCACCACTTGCATATCCAGGTTATAACTGGATTGCACAGGCTGTAAGTGATCTCTCTGCATCAAATGCACCTTCAAAAATGTTGTGGAATCAGCTATCATCCCTTTATGGAGTATGTGGAATAGTTTCCGTTACCCTTGTCTGCATCTATATTGAAGGTAAACTAAATAAACTTCTTCGCATTGGTATTTATCTTTTTGGTATTATGAACTGGATTTCATCTGTAGGCTATGGAATGTTCCCCTTATCAGACAGCGGTAACCCAGGGGCTTTTCAGGATATTATGCACATTTATGTAGTTACAACCCTAGTTATACTACTCTCCATAGTTTCTCTTATAATGATTATGATTGGAGGATACAGGAGTGAGGGATATAAATCACTAGCAATATGGGCAACCGTGGCATTACTTATGATGCTAACAGGAGCAATTGGTGTGGGAGTTCTTCCAAAAGAGTACTTCGGAATACCAGAACGTTTTTCCGTATTTGCCGCAACAGGATTTAATGCAGTACTTGGCGTATACTTATTTAAAGGCTTTAAATATAAAAATAAAGAATAGAACATCAATAAGGTGAAAAATTTATTGGTGCGTTGACTTGGAGCTTGCCGACGGAATAAGCAACAAAAATTTTTCACCTAGTGCTCACCCTAAATTTAAGCACCCACAAAAACCCGAAGCTTTTGAAGAATTGCTCTATTTTTAAGCTTTGCCTGATTATATTTTATCCCCTTCGCCATAGCAAATGCCCTCAAAGACCTATTCTCATAATAAACAAAACTAACAAACTCCTTCTCATCCTTCTTCAAATTATTAAAGCACTTATTAAGAAAATTCCTAAAATCATCATCACAAACCCTATCTTCAATAAGAGGTTCATCTAAAATAATTTCACCAAAATCATTACTAAGAGTTAATTTTTCCTCCCTTATCTTGGAGTTTCTTAAAAGAGTCTTTAAGGCATTTTGTATAGAAAGGGTGGCAAATCCAACAAATCTATGTTTATCTGTTTGGTAATTATCTAAGGCAATGAACAGGTTTTTGTAGCATTCACCCATTAAATCATAGAAATCATAGCCAGGTATTTTGTATTTACTTGAAAGGTTTTTTATGAATGGGGTAAATTCTTCTGATAGTTTTTCCTTTGAGGCTTCATCCCCTTGCTTTGACCTTAGTACAAGTTTTTCAATATATTTTAAATCCATTAATTTTCTCCCCCTACACTATTATATCAGTTTAAAAAATACTTCTTAATATATGTTTTATTAAAGTTATTACATTTTAATAAGTTTTATTTTGTTTTAATAAAATGACTTTCAATAAGGACTTTCGAAAACATATATAAAGAAACTTAATTAAAACTTATATATATAGATATACACTTTGAAGAGGGAAGTTTTTGAGAAAGTTTTATTTAATCATAATGGTTTTAGGTGTTTAGAAAATATGTAA
>JBOFQV010000050.1:0-2760 GCA_051650705.1 Clostridium sp. | reverse complement strand
TTTATAATCACCACAGTTTAAAGAAATATTTTTGTTAACAGCCATATCATAATACTCAAGCTTTTTGTTTATATGCTTTAAGCAGGTTTCCATGGTTTTAATTCTGTTATTTACAAAGCTTTGGTAGGAGTACATTATTTCACGGCGCTTTTCTAGAGTATGTTCACCCTCCATATAAAGGGCAATATACTCCCTAATCATACTAATAGGCATGTCTGTATCACGTAAGCACCTAATCATATAAATCCACTCAATATCCACATCAGTATAAACCCTAACCCCATTTTTATCACGATTAACAAAAGGAGTTAAGCCCTCTTTTTCATAATATCTTAGGGTGTGTATAGACACATTCAACCTATCACTAGCTTCCTTTATAGAATACATATCAATCACCTCACTTCCATCATATTCCATAGAGTGCACTCTAGGTCAATACCTTTTATATAAAAAATTAAACTTTGATTTATAAAAGGAACATGAATAAGGTGAAAAATTATTGAAGCGTTGACTTGGAGCGTATGCGACGGAATAAGCAGCAATAATTTTTCACCTAGTTCTCACCTAAATCAAAGTCATCCTCTTATCGGAGAGTTTTGGTTGTTCTTTTTTGTACCATTCAAAGGTTTGTCTAAGCCCTTCCTCTAAAGAAAGCTTTGGTATATAAAGCCCATCAGCAATAAGCTTACCTATATCAAGCATGTAGGTGAAGTCTCTGAAGGGGAAGTAGCTTCTTGCATCAATAGTTTCATCTGTGATATAGGTTTTTATTGGGGTTTCCTTTGCTACTTTAGAGCAGGTGTCTACAAGTATGTCCCAAGTTACTTGCTCTGGATAAGAAAGATTGTACACTCCTTGAGGATTATCAATGTACATAGCACTTTCCATTGCTCTAACTACGTCATCTATGTGTATAAATTGAGTGGTTGTTTCTTGTATTTTAGGAATGAATATTTCTTTATGTTCAAGTAGTCTGTCAAAGAAAAAGCTTTCTCTATAAAGGTTGTTTGTTTCTCCATAAATATATGCTGGTCTAAATATTGCATGGGAAATATTTTGTGAAAAAATGTAGTTTTCTGCTTCCGCTTTATCTAAACCATATTGTCCCCATATTGGGTTATCAATTATTGTATAGTCTTCTGAAATTAGTGATGGACTTGGGGCATAAACTGCTCCACTTGAAATGAAAATGAATTTTTTCTTTGGTTTTATGGTGGTTAATAGAATTTCTACGTCTTCTTTTGTGTAGGCTGATATGTCAAAAATATAATCATATTCTTTATCTTGAAGTGTTTCTTTTAGTTCTGAAGGATTTTTTCTGTTGCATTTTAAATGATTTCTATAGCCTGTATAATCTGGCTCTTTTGTTCCTCTGGTTAGTATGTCCACAATATGATTTTGGGATATTAGATGCTTGGCAAGGGAACTGCTTATGAATACTGTTCCACCCATTATTAGAATTTTGCTCATAGATTATCCTCCTTAAATTGTATACACTATTTCATAAATAGAGTAGCATAAATGAGCTGTGATGTAAATGATGTAAGAATAAATTAACAAAAAATAAATAAATTAACAAAACAAAAGGAGGTTATATTTATGAGAAAATTTGATTTTACAAGAGTATTATTTTTAATAGCATCAGTACTTATTATAGTTGGAGGGATTATTCTTTAAGGGGGAAACTGTTGCAGTAACTGGGATTTTAACTTGGGTTATTATGACTCGGAAATATTTTACATATAATGGTTGATTGTTAATAACTAAAGTGTTAGCATTAGTTTACAAAGTGGTAAAAAAAACTGCTTAATAAAAGGGAGTTGAGAATATGGTAGATTTAAAGTCAAAAATTCAAGAAGAAGCAATGAAAAGAAACTATTCAAAGGAAGAAATCAAAGAAATAGAAAATGAAATCTTAAACAGAGATATGAAAATAGGATTAGAAAGCAATGCATTAAAAAATGAATTAGAACTTAGATTAAGTGCTTATAATCGTATGAAAGGAATAGTTGAATCAAAGCTAGAAGAGGGTGAAGAAATCCTAGTAAGCAAAATAAATGTACCATACCCAGCAGGAACAGGGTGGATATCCATTGTAGTATTTTATCAAGGATTATTTTTCACAAACAAGAGAGCCTTTCTATTTGGATTAAACTACAAATATGAGGAAGTAGATGGGGAAAAGTTAAAAATATTTGATCTTGATGATGTGAAAGAATTAATAGATAAAAGTGAAATAGATGGAATGAGTATAGAATTTAAACATTCAGGAAGAATATTTGTAAAATCTTATTCTGAAAGAGAGAGGGAATTAACTTATATAATAGCAAAAATGCTTTTAGAAAAAGGGGTAAAAGTGTATGAGGCAAGATTTTAAAATGGATAATTAGTTATTAAAATAATTATATATATATTTAAAATAACAAAAGTTCTTATCTTCTTAGGTTGATAAGAACTTTTATAAATTTATGATTATTTTTTTAAAAAATTCATATTGTAGGATTGAAATTTAGCATTAGGAAGAGGGAACCGTATCATAAGCAAGATGTAATTTATAAATGATGGTATAATAAGTTTAAAGTGACAGGTAAATAATGAATTTGATGATATTTCTGAAAAAGATAAAGATAAATTCATTGATAAAGTAGATAGAACACCAACTGAAATGATTGCTTATCAATTTATAAGTTAGATTGGAGCAATAATCTTAATGTTCTCAAGTATGCCATTATTTAAATATGTTTTTTGTCATAGTGTTCT
>JBOFQV010000049.1:0-2776 GCA_051650705.1 Clostridium sp. | reverse complement strand
GAATGTAAAGGAGTTTGTTAGAGGAAGTTTGGTAAGAGTAAGATAGGGTTCTCCTTAAACCAGAGAAGGGTAGCAATGCTACCCATTGACTCTGTCTTAGTTTAGCCATTCCCAAAATTTTAGGGTTCCTCTAAAGACTATATTTATACCATTTTCAATTGTGGAGATATTTCTAACCTCAAGTTGTTTTATGGCTTTGAAGGTTAAGATAATGTCTCCATTTTCTTTATCAAAATCTATTACAGAGGTTGGGGTAGCTTCATTAAATATGAACTCTTTTTTTATGTCTATGAAGCCTATGTTTCCTTCTTTGTAGTGGAAGATACCTTTTCCATTTTCAGCATAAGCTGTGAATGTTAGTTTTCCTTCAAAGGGAATGTTTTTATATTTTGCATGTATGTAAATATTGATGTTTTCTCTTTCGATATCCACCTTAAGTCCTGTTATGTATTCTTTAATGTCTGGCATTTCATTTATTGCATAAATAAAGAGATTTGTTATTTCTTCCTCTGAAAAGTTAGTGTTTGATTCTACAAAAACTTCCTTTAAAGAAAAATTGAAATTTTTTGGTAGGAATTTTTTTATTAAATACTTATTATCAATGGTTACTTCATTTGAAATTGGAGTAACTTTTGTTTTTGGTTCAAAGTGATTTTTATATATAATAATGGTTCCTATTCCAAGAATCATAATGATTATAAAGATTATTCCAAGTGTTTTAAGTAGCTTATCTTTCATATTTTTCCCCTCTTTCTGTGAGATAGTATAGCAAATTTATGTAGAAAAATCAAGAAAGTGAAGAAAGGTGCCTGACACGTGTCAGGCACCTTTGAAAAAAAATATTTAAAAGGTATTGACCAGATGGTCAAGGAGGATGTATAGTAAGAATATGGATATTGACCTGGTGGTCAATTGTAGCAATTGGAGGGAGAAGATATGAATATACCAAATATTCCAAAGGAAAAGGAAGAATTAATATATAAGATTGCACTTAAGGAATTTAGTGAAAAGGGCTTTGAGAAGGCTTCTACAAATGAAATAGTAAAAAGTTGTGGAATTTCTAAGGGGTCACTATTCAATTATTTTGGTAATAAGATGAAGCTTTATATGTACATTGTGAAAAAATCTATTGATAATGTTGGAGCAATGATGGAGGAAGAGCTAAAGGAGGAACTTTCTCCAGATATGTTTGAAAGGGTTACTGAAACTCTTGATATTAAAATGAAGGCTTCATTAGTGTATAAGCATGAAACTAAGGTTATTGTTGAGAGCTATGTTGAGTTTAATGAGGTATTTATGGAGGAGCTTCAGGAGGAATATGCTTATTATTATAATTTAAGCCAAAGGGTTTTTACTGAGAATATTGATTACTCTAAGTTTAAGGACGGAGTTGATCCTTTAAAGGTTTTTGAAACTTTAATGTTTATTTGTGAGGGGTATCAAAATAAGTTGGCTAAGAGCTTTGGTAGTGATGTTAATAGGTATTTTGAAAATAGTGAGCTGATGAAAAAGGAACTAAAGGAATATACAGATATTTTGAAGATGAGTGTTTATAAATAGCGGCTTATATGAGAAAAGAGGTTCTACATAAAATTAGGAACCTGTGGCAGATTTTAAATTTATACTTTATTTAAGGAGGATTTTGTAATGTCTATTATTTTGAAGAATGTTTCTAAGGTTTATGATAGTGGTGAGGTTAAAACTTTTGCTCTTGATGGGGTTTCCCTTGAAATTCGTGATGGGGAGTTTTTAGTTATATTAGGACCAAGTGGAAGTGGAAAAAGTACAATGCTAAATGTTATTAGTGGGCTTGACTCACCTTCTTCTGGGGAGATTTATTTTAATGAAAAGTTAATTTCAGGGTATAGTGATGATGAGCTTACTTTATTTAGAAGAGAACATTTGGGCTTTATTTTTCAACAGTATAATTTGCTTCAAAATCTTACTGTTAGGGAGAATGTTGATATTGGGGCAAATATAAGTAAGGCGCCTCTTGATATTGATATGGTTCTTGAGAAGGTTGGACTTTTAGAACAGAAGAACAAATATCCTTCTCAACTTTCAGGAGGACAACAACAAAGAGTTTCTATAGCTAGAAGTATTGCAAAAAAACCAGAAATAATGTTCTGTGATGAGCCAACTGGAGCTTTAGATGAGAAAACAGCTAGGGAGGTTTTAGATCTGCTTCAAAATATGAATGAGGAGTTTAAGACAACCACTGTAATTATTACTCATAATGCTGGAATAGCTAAAATGGGGGATAGGGTTATTAGAATGAACTCTGGAAAGATTGCAGAAATCATTGAAAATAAGGTGAAGGAAAGAGCAGCTGATATAGTTTGGGGGTAGAATTTTATGCTTTATAGAAATGCAATTAAGCTTTTGAAAAAGAAGAAGTTTCAGTTGATTGGAATTGGGGTAATTATCTTTTTAAGTTCCCTTGTTTATACATCTATGTACAATTCCATGACAAACTTAGAAAAGGCAACATTAGAGTTTTTTGAGAAGGGAAATCAAGAGGATTTCTCAATATCAATGAGTGGGAACTTAACTAAGGATGAGGCTTTAAAATATAATTTAAATCCATTTTTAACCTTAGATAATGTAAGTGATGAAGTTTTTAATGAGATTATAGAGGGAAGAATTAATAGTTTTAATAAGGCTTATGAGGGCTATGACCTTGAGCTTAGAAAGAGCAAGGATGTTCTTTTTAATGAAGAGGGGGAAGGGAAAACTATTAGGGTTTTAAAGGGGAATGATAGAATAAATGTTTCAT
>JBOFQV010000048.1:0-9259 GCA_051650705.1 Clostridium sp. | reverse complement strand
AAACTCTCCACCCATACTTTCTAAATGAGGAGTATGGAACTGACAATCAATAAAAACAAACCCTTCCGCCTCCAAAGCTCTAGCCAAATGAATAAGAGCAATCTTTGATCCACTAGGAATCTTTGAAAACATACTCTCTCCAAAGAAACACTTGCCTAAAGAAACTCCATATATCCCTCCAACAAGCTCTCCATCTTGCCACACCTCAACACTTCTACCAAAGCCATGATTAAATAAATTTATGTAGCTTTCTTTAATATCATCCGTAATCCAAGTGCCCTCTTTATTTTCTCTAATGCTTTTACAATTAGAAATAACTCCTTGAAAATCCTCATTAAAAGTAACCTTAATATCTTTTTTATTAAGTACTCTTTTCATAGATTTAGATACCTTAATGTTTGAAGGTCTAATTATAAATCTTTCCATTGGACACCACCAAAGTATTGGTTCATCTTCGTTATACCATGGAAATATTCCATTTTCATATGCTAAAAGTAATCTATTAAGAGATAAATCTCCTCCTACTGCTAAAAGTCCATCCTCTTCACCAAGCTCTGGTGATGGGAAAATAATGCTTTCATCCAATCTATATATCGCCATCTGTTTCCTCCACAAGTTTAAAATATAAAGAAAAAGTAACCTTATTATCATTAGAGGTCATCTCATACTTCATTCCTTCATGTCTATCTAAAATACTTTTCACAATATAAAGTCCAAGTCCACTACCACCAGTTTTTCTATTTCTTGACTTATCAACTCTATAAAAAGCCTTAAAAATATTATTTAAATCCTCCTCTGAAATAGATGTACCATTATTCTCAATAAAAATACTACTATCAGTTAAAACAATATTAACCACATTTCCATTAGGGGTATACTTGAATGCATTTCCTATAATATTATTAAAAGCTCTCTTTAATAATGCTCTATCTCCAATAATCCACACATCATCTCTAAGCTCCATATTAACCTTCAATTCCTTATCTAATGCAAAAAACTGATTTTCGCAGACACACTCCTCCATTAACTCAGTTAAAGAAAGCTCACTTAAGGTTAGTTTAAAGTTATCCTCCTCTAGTTTACTTAAGGATAAAATTTCATTTACAAGAATCTTCATAGATTCAATAACTAAATGACATTCCTTTAAATAGGAATCCCTATCCTTAAACTTTCCAATATTCAACATCATGCCTTCAATTTGTCCTCCAATTATAGTTAATGGGGACTTTAACTCATGAGAAATTGTAGCAATAAATTCTCTTCTTTGCCTTTCAATTTCTCTTTCCTTTTCAATATCACTTTTAAGCTTTCGATTTGCCTCTTCTAATCCTTTAATATTCTTTTCAAGGCACTCACTCATGTAATTAATATTTTTACAAAGCTCACTAATTTCATCCTCTCCAGAAACAACAAGCTTATTAGAAAAATCCAGCTTTGATATTTTCTTAGCTGACTCATTAATGTCTAGTACAGGCTTACTAAAAAACTTTGTATATATCTTAGCTAAAATAAATGCTAAAACTAAAGTTATAACAATCATAAATGGACTAAAAAGTAAAATTGCCTTAGTTGCCTCATCAATTGGCTTGAAATTTGCCATGAGTTCAATTGTACATTCCTCATTTATCTTCTTAAAATAAAAACTTTTTGTCTCATTGATTCTTCCTCCTTCTTCCCTAGGAGGCTTCATCATAACAGGCTTTCCCAATTCTCTAGATAAGTACATTACTTGACCTTTACTATCCTTAACAATAAATAAAGCATTATTTTCAAATGCAAACCTATATAATTCATCTTGAGCATCAATATTTTCATTTTTCTCGAAAGAATTTATTAAAGTGTTAAGATTATTATTTAATATATAGCTTTTATATGTATTGTACACCTTCGGCATTAGGTTATACATTAAGACATAAAAAACTGTGAAGGCAGTAATAACAAGTCCTCCTGTTAATAGGAATATCTTCTTTTTAATGCTTAACTTTTCCCACTTACTTTTCCAATACATATCCAATACCCTTTACTGTTTTTAAATATTTATAATTTATTTTCTTTCTAATATTTTTAATATGAGTATCAATAACTCTCATATCTCCATAATAATCATATCCCCATATTTTATCCATTAAAAACTCTCTATTTGCAACTCTTGGATAACTCTCAATTAAAACCTTTAATATATTAAATTCCTTTAATGTAACCTCAAACTCCTCATCATTTAAATAACACTTAAATGTATTTAAATTTAATTTTAATTCCTCAAAAACTATCCATTCCCCCTCATCCTTTCTATTTCTCCTTAAAATAGCTTCAACTCTTTTAATTAAAATATTAAATGAAAAAGGCTTTACAATATAATCATCTGCTTGAAGCTCAAATGCCTTAATTTCATTTTGTTCCTCACCTAAAGCAGTTAAAAATATTATTGGAACAGCTCTATTCATATTTCTAATTAATTTACAAAGTCCATATCCATCTAAATTTGGCATCATTACATCTAAAATAACTAAATCAAAGGAGTCACTTTTAAATTTTTCATATCCCTCAATTCCATCCTTTGCACAATGAACATCATAATCCTGTGACTTTAAAAACTCATAAATAAGTTCTTGTATTTGTATGTCATCCTCAACAACTAAAATTGATTTCCCCATTTTTTCTCCCTCCTAAAATTTATATTATTCTATCCATAATAATAAATATATTAAATTAAGATATTAGAGATTTCTCTCTAATATCCTCTAATTTTACACTTTAATTTTTTCAAGTCTTCTATTTTTCAATCCATAAACCTCATGAGATTCCTTTGCAATATCCTTATTATGAGTTACCATTAAAACAGTTTTCCCATCCTTTGAAACAATATCCTTAATTAAATTTATTATTTCTATTGAGGTTTTTTCATCTAAGTTTCCTGTAGGCTCATCTGCAATAATAAGGTCTGACTCGGAAACAAGTGCTCTTGCAATAGCAACTCTTTGTTGTTGCCCACCACTTAATTTTAACACTTTTTTATTTGCCATCTCCTCTGTTAGCCCAACTCTTTTAAGCATTTCTAGAGCTTTTTCCTTTTTATTGTCAACCTTTATCTTCTTTATTTCCATGGCAGAAACCACATTTTGAAGTGCTGTCATATAGTTAAGCAAATTATACCCTTGAAAAACTATTGATACGCATTTGTTTCTAAATTTTCCAAGACCAATTTCACTTAAGCTTTTTCCCTCATAGCTTATTTCACCCTTTTTAGAATTATCAAGCCCTGATGCTAATGCTAAAAAAGTGGTTTTTCCAGAACCTGATGGGCCAATTATTGTATAAAACCTTCCTTTTTCAAAATCTATGTTTAAATTTTCTAAAATCGCATTTCCATCTTCATACCAATATGATACATCATTGAAACTTAAAACACTACTCATTTTCTCTCCTCCTAGTTATGCTTACTTAATATGGTTTTAGGATGCATTCTCATAATAAATACACAAGGAATTATTGTTCCAAGAATAGTAACTAAGGCTGCAATTGAAATCATCTCTAATATTTCATCCATATTAATTTCAACATTCAATGAATCAATAGTATCAACATTACTATTTTGCATGTTAAACTTATTTCCACCCATTCCTGGTCCTCCCATTCCTCCTCTATTCATATCAACTTCCTTTTGATTTTCACTAACTTCAATTTCATTTTTAAGCAACTTATCTGAAATAGTATTACTTATTGTCCCTCCAGCCATTGTGGAAACTCCAATTGCAATAACTAAAATAATTATCATCTCTGCTAAAAACTGTCCTACTATTTTGATTTTCCCCTCTCCAAGACTTAGAAGAATTCCAATCTCACCAATTCTATCTTTAATTGATAGCATAATTATTAATGCAAGAATTACTCCTCCAAATATTGTTACACTGATTAAAGCTGTATTTGAAAATGATGCTACATTGTCAATTGGACCAGTCATCTTTTCATATGCCATATTATTTGCATCTAACATGTAGGTATTAAAATCAATAGAAGTATTCTTTCCTTCCTCAACAAACTTTTCAACATTAATTGGGTCATTTATATTGAAAACTATTCTTTCAACTCCTGTAGCTTCACTTTCTCCCTTTAATGTCATTGGTACTTTATAAGGCACAAAAATTTGATTATAAGGACTATTAGCTGTATTTGAAAAAGCATGTTCAGTAAACTCACTACTATTTTTATAAATACCAACTATGTCTAATTCAAGTGCAGTAGCTGTATCAGCTGGATTATAAACCTTTATTTTATCTCCAACTCCTAATCCACTTTCCTCACTTAATGTCTCTTCAATTACAGCAAATAGGGAATTATTATCCTCTTCTGTTATTGCTCTTCCTTCTAATATTTCAACTGTTCCAGCCTTTACTTCATTTGAAACACTTAAATCATTTACCCCAACTAAAGAAAAATCTCCTCTTACTGGTCCACCCATTCCAGCTGGAAATTTTCCTTGTGTAGTAGTTGTTGTTTCTTCCTCTTTTCCAACTGGATCAACTCCCTCAATACTAGATATTGATGTTGTTGAAATTAAATAGCTTTCAACATACTCAGAATCCTTTAGTTCCTCCAAATAGTTTAGTGGTACAAGCACCTGTGAAACCTTAACCCTCTCTCCTGGATTTGTATTGCTATTCATCATCGTTTCTCTAATTTTATTCATATCTGCAGACAATGTAACCTCTGCACCTAGCTTTTGTCTCGCTAAAATACTAGCTTGCTCTGTTGCTGACTTAATTCCAAAGCTAGTTAGAACAACAACACATACTGTTACTATTACTGCAAATAATATAATTGTTTTACCAATTCTAGCTCTAGAGCTTAAAATTGCTCTTTTTATAAAGTTCATATCTTTCCATCCCTTTCAAATTTTATTACAGTAACAGATTACCTCTTCTGTCTATATTTAAAATGAACCTAATGTGTTTTTTATATGAAGAAAGTGGATAGCAATTAAATCTATTGCCATCCACTTTTTTATTTCTCTTTATGAAATTTACTACATTCAAGCATTCCATAATGCTTTCCAAAAATCTTAACAAACCGGTCTCTACCTTTTGAAAGAAGCTCCTCTTTATTTATCCCTTCAAAGCTATTTAAATGAACTTCCATAATTGCCATAATAATAATTTTGTGATATTCAACAAACTCCTTTAAATCAAAGCCTCTAGCTAAAGAAGAAAACTCCCTTTGAATTACTTCAAACTCTTCTAAAAGCTCACTCTTAATTTTTTCTAAATCCTCACTTTTAAGCAGTTTGCCATCCTTTTTCCCAGGCAATATCTTTAACGTTTCCCACTCTTCAAAGATTCTTTTAAATTTAATGGTATGTAACTTCTTTGATTGTTCAAAATTCATTCCAGCAACCTTTTCCTTATGAATTCTTGAAAAGCAAGGAACATGATTTGTATCATAAATAAAAATACTCATTAAAATACTTTCATATATTCCTTTTACATCCTCTGAATTTAAATCCTTAGTAATATCAATTACCTTACTAAAATACTCTTTCAACTTTTTTTCTGTTATTTTTCCTGCCTCTATATTTCTCATACGCTCCCTCTTCTTTAAAAAAATTGAGAATTAAGTATTTAATACTTAATTCTCATATATAAGTTTTAATTAAATTTCTTCATTTATTTCAACTGTCATGACTATATAGTTTATTGATAATCATCATTAAAAATAGTAAAATTAAAAGCTTATATATTTTAAAATTCTATATATATGTTTTTGAAACACTTTATTTAAGCCATTTTATTAAACTAAATAAAAACTTATTTAAATATAATCTCTTTAATAAAACATATATATTATTAGTTTAAATCAATTAATTATCTCTTTCAAGCTTCTTTTTTAATGCCTCAATTTCATTTCCTAATTTTTTATCTATTGATTCATTTATATTTTTTCTTACTTGTTCTGCTGTAAGAGATTCATCAATACCTCTACGAACCTCATAATCCCAAATTTCAAAGGCAGCAGTATCAAATGGGGAAACTTCATACTCTTCTGTTTCTGCTAAGGTCTTTCTATAAACCTCTTGTTCATATTGTCCACCTAAAAACGGATTTGTAATATCCTTTGTATAATTCTCTCTAAGTGGTAAATATCCTGGAACACTACCAACCTTATTTGGATCATTATATTTAAATGCACTATATTCAATGAATTTCCAAGCTGCATCCTTTTTTTCACTATTTTTAGCTATTGACATTATTGATGCATTATTCCAACCATGAGCACCAAATGGTAGTGATGTTACTCTCCACTTTCCTGCTTGATCTCCTACCACTGAAGCTAAATCATTTGCTCCCCATGATCCTAGATAAAGCATTGCAAACTTTCCTTCTTTTAAATACTGACTTCCTTTGTCTGCCCAAATATCAGTATCTGCTGGTATATCCATACTCTCAGCCTTTAGAGCTATTGAAATTGCTCTTTCAAATTCTTCGTTATCTCTTTGATATTCTAAATTTTCATCAAAATAAGGCATGTTAGATGTCATTATTCTAACTAACTCTGCTGGCCATTGAACAGCATAATACCCATCTTCACTTAATGTTTTTGCCATATTAAACCAATTTTCTTCATTTTCCATAAACTTTGCAAGTTCATCTGGATCACTTGGGAATCTATACTTTTCTAAAATATCAGCTCTATAATATGTAACAATTGGAGCTGTTGCAATTGGTAAACCTACCAATTCTTTTTTATCTAAAGATTTTCCAAGTTCCCAAAGTTCCTTATCAAAGCCCTCCTCATACTCTGCTATATTGTACTCAGGCTTTAATAAATCTTCTAATGCATTTATACTATTAAAGTTACCAAAGTGATTAGAATCAATTACAAATAAATCTGCTTCTCCCTTATCCATTGCTAATGATTCTTTATATGCTACTTCATAATCCTCATATTTGAAAGTTTCTACATTGACTTTTATATTTGGATATTCCTTTTGAAATCCTTCAATTAAATCTTCAAAGCCACCATAGTGTGACCATAAATTTAGAACAACTTCTTCATCATTTTTATTTCCATTATTTCCTTCATCACTTGAGTTTCCACTTGCATTACTAGCGCATCCAACTAACATTGTAGCCATTAACACCACTCCAAGTATCCCCTTTAATCTTTTTCCTAATCTCATGTTAATCAATTTCCTCCTCTATTAAAACACTCTTTAGTTTATCTAATGGAACTGGTTTTGAAAATAAATATCCTTGTAATTCATTACATCCAATACTTTTTACAAACCTTCTCTCATCATCAGTTTCTATCCCTTCAGCAACAACATTTAAGCTTAATCTGTGTGCTAACTCAACCATTCCTTGTACTATGTTAGCCTTTTTACTTTCCTTATGAATATCTCTAATAAAGCTTTTATCAATTTTAACCTCATTAATTGGTAACTTCATAAGTTGATTAAAGGATGAATATCCCTTTCCAAAATCATCTATTGAAATTGCTACACCTATTTTATTAATCTTTCTAATTACTTTTTCAACAATTTCAAAGTTCTTAATTAGCACACCTTCTGTAATTTCAATTGTTAAGTATTTAGGCTCTAAGCCTGAATTTTCAAGTGCTTGAAGAACTATTCTCTCAATCTCCTCATTAGCAAAATGCTTTGCTGACATATTTACAGAAACAGGGATCTTTTGATACCCTTCATCCTGTAATCTTTTATTTTCATTGCAGGCTTTAAAAAGAACCCATCTATCTATTTTAAGTATTAAATCTGATTCCTCTGCAATAGAAATGAATTTATCTGGTGGAACAACTCCAAGAGTTTCATTTGACCATCTAATTAATGCCTCAATGCTTGTAACTTCTATATCACAACTATATTTAGGTTGATAAAACAATGTAAATTCATCCTTTTCAATTGCATTAAATATTTCTTTTTCTATAACTAACTTCTCTAAAACTTTTTCCTTAATATCATTATTAAATAACTGAATACATGCCTCTTGATTTTCCTTTGCCTTATACATTGATACATCAGCATATTGAATAATACTATTAATATTAGTAGAATCCTCAGGATACACACTTGCCCCCATGCTACAGGATACATTTAAAACAACATCATCTAAGATAAAACTATTTTCAAATTTACCCTTAATGGCCTCTCCTAACAACTCTATTTCACTTCTTTCATTTATTTTTACTGATATTACAAACTCATCTCCACCAAGTCTATATACCGTAATCTTATCAGAATTTAACTCATTTAATCTAATAGCAACTTCAACTAAAAGCTTATCTCCAATATCATGACCTAAGGTATCATTTATAACTTTAAATCTATTTAAGTCAAGAAAAACAATACCAATCTTCTCATTTTCCTTACTTTCTTTAACAAATTTCTCTAAAGTATTCCTAAAGTAAAGTCTATTTGGTAGCGCTGTTAATGTATCGTAATAAGCTAATTCATATAACTTTTCTTCCGATTTCTTTAATTCTGAAAAGTTTGAAACAAGCTCTCCAATCATTATTTTAATGTTATCAACTAAATTTTTAATTTCAATTATATTACTACTAGGCCAAACTATTTCTTCATTCCCTTGAATGTATCTTTTTATATCCTTAGTATTTAATGATATTTTGTATAAGTCATTAAAAATTACTCTATTTAAAATCATTGCAATAACGGCCATAAATAATGCAAAGAAAATCAAGAACTTAAATTGGCTCATGTACTCAAGGAGTATTCTTTCCTTATAAAGGCTTATTGGTACTTCAATAAGTACTGTAAATTCTCCAGTTTCAACATCTCTTTCATAAATGTAGAAACCATCTAGCCAATTTGGTTTTAAAAGCTTAAATTGAGAAGGCTTTGGCATCATTTTATAAATATATTGACCCTCATCATCAATGGATTCATAGTTGCTATAATCCTCAATCTCATAATCATTATTTTTAATATCTAAAATTACTTGATCTTTATTGTTTAAGATGTGAATATTAAATTTTTTATGCTTAGAATGTAAAAGTATGCTTTCTTCTAATTTTCCTACCTCTAACATAGCCCCAAGCTTTAAGTTAATAAGTTGGCTTTTGTTTAAGCTTCCTACATCACCATTTATGTAGTCAAAAATTTCATTTGCATAGCTATCTACCATACTTGAAATCTCATTATTTGCTTTCTTCATATCAATAATCATACTTGAAACAAATGGTATTAGCATAGCTGCTGTTAATATATGTACTATTATACTATTGAAAGTAA
>JBOFQV010000047.1:0-5723 GCA_051650705.1 Clostridium sp. | reverse complement strand
CAACCCTTCCTCCAATTAACTTATCCTTGAACAAATCATCAATAATAAGAACATCCGCCCTAGAAAACCTACGTTGAAGCCTGTTATAATACTCCTCTTCAAGAACATTGCACTTAAGCTCCCTTATTCCCTCAATATAAGGCATGTAGACAACCTTATGGCCTCTACTAATTAAAGCTCCACCAATGGCTATTGATACATGACTTTTACCCACTCCACTTTGTCCAAGAATTCCAAAAGAACCCTTCTTTTCATCAAAATTAAGAATATACTCCTTTGCCTTATTCTTAAGCTCTAGAGTGCGCTCATCCACCGGCTTATAACTTGATAATTTTTTAATATCCTCAAGCTTTACTCCAAAGTTTTCCCAAAGTGTTTCAATTCTTCTCTTCTCTACACAGGAACAGTGTTTGTATCTACCATTGTCCCCCAAAACAAATGTTGTATCTCTGCAAATATCACACTTAAAAGTCGACTTCAATGTCCTTTGTGAAGCTACATCTTGATGGGATGATTCTTCCTTCCCCACAAGCCCTCTTTGTGCTAGTATTCTGTTTAGTGATTCCATCATGCTTCTCTCCCCTTCCATCCCTCTTCCAATTTCTTAAAATTCCCTCCACATAGGAGAGCTTAAATCTTCCATTTTTCACAGCTAAATCAATAGCATCTTTTACCCACACCTTACCAAAAATCTCAACATCACTATCAAGCATTTGACTAATGGTATGGTTAATAAGCCCAAAACCACTTTGGGAAAAATAATCATAGATATCCTTATTTTTAAACTCTACATCACAAACTACACCTAGAGATCCCTCTTTATTCTTGGTGTTGTTGTCCTTATTTTCTTTATTCCCCTTATTGCCTTTATTATCTTTATTGTTTAGTGCGATTCTTCTGTCACTCTTCTGCGATTCTTTTGCTACTCTTCTGTTATCTTTCTGCGATTCTTCTGCTACTCTTCTGTCATCCTTCTGCGATTCTTCAACTTGATATTTACTCCAATTCATAATTATGATTTTATGGTATCTATTACTTTTATTAATTGATATTAAATTATAAAGCTCTAATACCTTAAAGCTTGTTCTAACTTTAGAACAAGTCACTCCATCACCACAAATTTCTACTATACTATTAATAGTAGTAACAAATTCTCCTTCTAATATATTTAAAGGAGCACCATCACAAATCCATTTTCCAGCTTCAGCATTTGCCATAAGTAAAAAAGTAATAAAAATAACCTTTTGGGCAGAAGTAGCTCCCCTCCAAAAATTATTCTTAAGCAAACATCTGTGCAGTTTAATCCATCCTAAAGTATGGCTACCCTCCTGATAGCTAGAAAAATTAATAATCTCCACAAGAATAAGCTCTCCATCCTGAAAAAAGCGTAAAAAATTAAGGGCACAAAGTTTCTCTAGTGCTCCCTTTAAATCCTCTTCTAAAAATCCCTTCCCACAAAACTCCAAAAGCTCCTCACAAGAAAAACAAAGGGTTCCAGGAGAAAGAATCCTAGATTCTCCCCCAAAAACCACTTCCCTTTCCTTAAATTGAGCAAGCAAAAGGAGAGTAATTAAAACCACTTTTTCTGAAGGATTAGTGACCTTCCAAGCCTCTGATTTAAAAATTTTTCTATACAGCTTAATCCACCCTTCAAACATAATACTCTCCTCCTAAACTCTAAAAACTCAAGCTTCTTCTATGAATATTTTTAATAGCTCCCATAGGAACTTTTATTTCCTTTTTCAAAACCTCACCCTCAATGACAAGTTCCTTATCATTAGTAACCATTAGCTCAATAACTTGCCCATTCACCTTAATAGGGTTGTTTACACTTTCCCTTCCATCAATAATCACAAAGGGAGAAACTCCATAAAACTCACTTAAGGTGTTGATGATATCCAAGCTACAGTTCACCCTAGCTGCAGTATTTAAAACTGAGAAGGGAACACCTTTGTAGGTACACTCACAACATTCAATAATTCCCCCATTAATTTGCTCATGAAACAGCTTAAACTTAACCATTGAAAACTTGGAATTAATCTTGTCCTCAAGCATAGAAATCTTACATCTAACAAACTTTTCATATAAAAGTACAAGCTTTTCACATCTTGCTCTCTCAATTTTGCACTCCTCAATCTTCACTCTAATTTCCTCAATTCTCTTATAAAGCATCTCATTAAAGCTTTCATAGCTTAACATACTATCAATATGAACAAGCTTTCTTCTAAGCTCATCCACCCTCTCCTCAACATCCCTTTCCTCTAAGGCATTATCAAAGGCTAATCTTATTCTCTCCCTAATATCAATTTCCCTAGCCATTTGAAAAAGCAACTCTTCCATAATTCCTTGAAGCTCACTTCTCTCAGCATTTAACTCTGAAATTCTTTCCTTTATAGCTAGTCCTTGCTCATTAATCTCATTAAACTTTGCTTCCTTAATATCCATTAAAAGAAGCTTTCTATCTGCATTAACACTATCCATAAACTCCTTTTCAAATTCTCTTTTGCAGAATGGGCATTCCTCTAGTTCCTCAAACTCCTGTTCAGAAAATATCACCCAATCATCCTTTAGTTCTTCCATTTCAACCTTCAAGGCTAGGATTTTCTCATCAATAATTGAACTATCATAAGCACAAATGGCAAATCTTCTATCAAGGCTTTTAATCTTATCGTCACACTCTGCAATTATTCTAATATTTCTTTCCCTTTCCTCTCCAGTAAGAAGGTCAAGCTCCTTAACCACTCCTCTTCTTTTCTCTAAAAGGTTTGTAAGATCAATTTTCACTATTCTCTTTTCACACTCATTAGCCCTTATTTCACACTCTTGGATGTAATTTTTAAGCTTATTACTCTCCATTTTTTCTCTTTTAATAAGTGTCTCTATTCCATAAGTCTTAATGTCATCCTCTAGTGGCTTTAGATCCTCATATCTTGAAGTTACCTCTTCAATACTAATGTCTCCTGATAAATCAACAAGTATTTCTCTTTTTTTCTCAAGCTTCAAGGTTGTAAAATAATCTATATTTGTTGTTAACTTTAAAACATCCTCATCAATTAGATTATTTATTAGCTTTTGGTATTCTGTTTGGGAGCATGGTATTCCATCCACCTCAAATAGGGTTTCATGTCCCTTAAACTCTTTTTCTAATTCTCCCTTTTTTTGAACTAGCTTTTCTCTGTATGTTCTTTTAAGAACTAATTCTCTATCACCAAGGATGAATGTTCCTTCTACTGAGGTTTCTATTCCCCTAATCACCTTACCATCCCTTCCAAGTGGTCTTATTTCATGGTTTGTTCTATTGTATCTATCTTTTCCTGTTAAAATCCAGATTGGACATTCTCCTATTGTGGATTTGTTTGATTCGTTTTCTCCCATGATTGTTGTTTTATTTGAAAAATTTACTTCTAAATTCTTTATTGCTTTATAGTTTTCTATTCTAAGTTTTTTAATTCTTAACAATTTCATTACTATTCCTCCCATTTTCTTTTTTTATTTTTTGTGGTATACTTATCTCGGATATTTTTTTAAGGCTGCTTTTTTTCACTGTACCAGAGTGATTTTAAGTGGCTCTTTTATTTATCTCTTCAATAGCTCTAAGGGTTATATTTCCACCATCTATTTCTAATCCTTTACAAAGCTTTGCTAAGCTCTTTATTGATGGCAATGTTCTACCTGTTTCTATGTCTGAAATGTATGTGTTTGATAGGCCTGCTTTTTTTGAAAGTGCTTTTTGTGTTAACTTTTTGGCTTTTCTTTGTTCTCTTATTTCCATACCTATTGTTTTCATTTCTTCCACCTCCTTCCATATATTATTATCCTTTATCATCGAACTTTACGCAAATCTACGAACAACTGTTTTTCTTGATTTTTGCCACTTCTGCTCCCGTATGCTTCTTTTTTCTAACTTTCTCTACGTTTTGTAAATTATGTTATCTACGGATTTTAATTAGAATGTTCGTTTGTTTTTTTTGCTTTGTAAGTTTTATTATTTAAATGATATTTTTAATAATAATTTCCGCACCTTTCAATATAATTAAGGCTTAGTGCATGAACACTAAGCCTTAATATATTATTTTTAGTTTTCTTAACATTAATTTTCAATAAATTTATGAGATTTTACTGACAGCTCCAAACCCCTTTGAAACCATTTTGCCAATACCTAAATAATTAGGAATATTGAAATTCACTTTAAATTTACCTGTAAATCCAATATGTTTTACATTCTTTGTAGCAACAGTTCTTTCTCTAACATCTAACCAACAAGAAAGCTTTTCTTCCACTTGATATCCTACACCTTTAGATAGGGATATAATATTTCCTATTAAAATCTTTTTTAAAAATTCTTCTTTTCCAATATTATTTAGCTTATTGTATTCATTAATGTTTTTTTGATTTAATGCAATCCAGGGAGTTTTAAACTCATATGTTATATAATCACCACAAGTTCCTAATGTAGCATTGCTTTTTTCTATTGATATCTGAAATGATTCTATTTTCTTATCTCGAATGGTGAATTCATCTTCATTGACACCAATTTTTAAAACACTTTCTACACCTTCATTTATTCCAATTATCATAGGAGTTTTATCTATTACTTTATATTGCACTACTGGGTATCTATATAATACCTTATTTCCATCATGGTTATGAAGCAAGTCATTTTCTTTATACTTATTTCCTAAATATCCTCTAAGCATTTCTCCAAATCTTGCATTTTCATTTAAATCGTTAAAACTAAGCTTACATATTTCCAAGTTCACATACCCCCTTACTCAAATTATTTTATAATTATCATCTTCTACTATATATCCAAAATTTTCATCATAAATGCTTTCTATCTCATTATAAGAAATATACCCTATAAATTCATCTTTATGTTCTCTACACTTATTTTTATACACTGATATAACATAATTATAAAACTCGCCTTTTATAGAGTCCATCTTCTTTCTTTTTTCTTTTTTATCCTTAATACCTAAATTTTCTATATATTTATTCCAAATTTTTTTTGCTACTTCATCCACTTCAACAAATAACTGTACCTTATCTTGATTTTCAATCAAATTAAAATTACTCTCAACTTCTTCGAACTGCAATTTAAATATTTTCTGTATTAAATCTTTTGATTCCCTATTGCTTATATTACTTTTTAACTCTTTATAGTATTTGTCACTAATACTTTTATAATCTTCTTCCAATATAACTTCACAATCCATAAGCACACTTTCAGTAGCTTTTAGTTGAACTAAATCCCTATACACATATTCAGCTAATTTTTTTTGATTCTTTACAATCTTGACTATATGAACTTCCCCCAAATACTCCCCTCTATTTTCTCTATTTGCTCTTCCAGCACTCTGATTAATTGAATCAAGAGGAGCAATATCCCTTACAACAATATCTACATCAATATCAACCCCAGCCTCTACCATTTGTGTACTAATTACTACAAGCGGCTCTTTAGAATCCTTTATATTATCTATTCTTTTTCTTCTTTTAATTGGAACAATACTTGTAGACAAGTATATAAATTCTCTATTTTCATTTAGTTTATAAAGTTTATTAAATAAATTTTGTGAAAATTTGATAGTATTCATTATAAATAGTATTTTTTTATTAGGATTATTTTTAATTAACTCATCTGCCCATTCTATAAATTCATCCTCAAGAATTTCATTCTTATGAACTATTAATCGTGTTCTCTTACATTCCCTAAAATACTG
>JBOFQV010000046.1:0-3188 GCA_051650705.1 Clostridium sp. | reverse complement strand
CAAGGGGCTGAAGGCACTGTTTATTTAAGTTCTGAGGGATATGTACTGAAGAGTTTCCAAAAAACTAAGGGAGCCGATCATGAAGCCTATATATTAAACAAAACTAAGGACAGCAGATTTTTTCCTAATGTATTATTACAAGTCAGTAATTTAATTATTAGAGAATATGTTGGTGGAAAAAATTTATATGAACATATTGAAGCTCATGGACTTTCTCCAAAGCTTTCCCATGAAATCATTGATTTTATTGAAGATTTAAAAAGAATGAAATTTAAAAGACTTAATATTAGAAATGCTCATATTTTTATTAGTAAAAAAGAAGAGCTTAAGGTAATTGACCCAAGAAAGGTTTTTTCTAAGGAAACTCCATATCCTAAGGATATAATAAAGGTTCTTTTAAAGCTTCAATTATTTGATGAATTTCTAAATCACTTAACCTGTTATAAGCCCGAATTAATGCCATATTGGATTGATGGCTATAATTATGTTGCAAGGCTTAATAAGGTTTCTAGATATGGATAATTTAAATGGGGCTGAAATGTTTCAGCCCCTAATTTTTTAGTATAATGGATGTTTGTCACAAAGAGCTATAACTCTTTCTCTTAATGGAGCTAAGTCTCCCTCTCTATTATCAATAGCATCACTTATAATTCTTGCTATTTCCTTCATGTCCTCTGTGTTAAATCCTCTTGTTGAAACAGCTGCTGTTCCAATTCTAATTCCTGATGTAACAAATGGACTTCTTGTTTCATTTGGAACAGTATTTTTATTTACTGTAATGCCAATTGTATCAAGAAGATTTTCAGCTTCTTTACCTGTTATATCTTTATTTGTTAAATCAACTAGAATTAAGTGATTATCTGTTCCATCTGAAACAAGCTTAAATCCATTATTAACAAACTCTTCTCCAAGAACTCTGCAATTATCTACAACATTTTGCATATATTCCTTAAAGCTTGGATCTAATGCTTCTTTAAAACATACAGCTTTTGCAGCTATAATGTGCATTAATGGTCCCCCTTGCATTCCTGGGAATATATTTTTATCTAGTGCCTTAGCGTACTTTTCTTTACAAAGAATAAGTCCTCCTCTTGGCCCTCTTAATGTTTTATGAGTTGTTGATGTTACAAAATCAGCATATGGTACTGGACTTTGGTGAACTCCAGCTGCAACAAGTCCTGCAATATGAGCCATATCAACCATAAATAATGCACCAACTGAATCAGCAATTTCTTTAAACTTTCCAAAGTCAATTTCTCTAGCATATGCACTTGCACCTGCAACTATTAGCTTTGGCTTATGTTCTTCTGCTAACTTTCTTACAACGTCATAATCTATTCTTTCTGTTTCCTTATCAACACCATAAGAAACAAAGTTAAATAACTTTCCTGAGAAGTTTACTGGTGAACCATGAGTTAAGTGTCCTCCATGGCTTAAATCCATTCCAAGAACTGTATCACCTGGTTCTAAAACAGTGAAATATACTGCCATATTTGCTTGTGAACCTGAATGTGGTTGAACATTTGCATGCTCTGCACCAAATAATTCTTTTGCTCTCTCTCTAGCTATTTCTTCAATTTCATCAACAACGTGACATCCACCATAGTATCTCTTTGAAGGATAACCTTCTGCATACTTATTTGTTAATGTAGACCCCATAGCCTCCATAACTGCCTTACTTGCAAAATTTTCTGATGCAATAAGTTCAATTCCTTTTTGTTGTCTTTCTAGCTCTTTTTCCATTAAGCTATAAATTTCTACATCTTGTTTACTTATGTTTTCAAAATTCATAAAATCACCCCAAATTTATTTTTTTGTTACTTAAAATAACGTCTTAAAAAAATTATAAAATTAATAGCAGTATTTTACAACAAAAATATTTTAAATTTTTATTTTGCTATGTTATAATACACTAAGAATTTCGAAAGGATGTAAAGGAATGGACGTAAATAAAATACTTCATATATCAACTTCTGCTGGAAAAATCATGCTTGAAAGTGGTGGTGAAACCTATAGAGTTGAGGAAACAATTTGTAGAATATGCCAATCCTATGGTGTTAATGAAGCTGATGCTTTTGTTACTCCAACAGGAATTATGGTATCAATTTGTCATAATAATCAAACCTACTCCCTTATTAAAAGAGTTACCTCTCGTGGGGTAGATTTAAATAAAATTCATGAAATAAATGATTTATCAAGAACCCTAGTTAATGAAAAACTTTCTCCAGAAAGCTTTGAAAGTGAACTTAACAGAATAACTAAAGGGGAAAGGTATTCTGAAAAAGTTACCCTTTTCTTCTCTGCCCTTAGTGCTGGTGCCTTTGCCATGCTTTTTGGTGGAGATATAAAGGATGCTTTTACAGCTTTTTTTGCTGGACTTATAATAAAAGCAATTTCAGTATACTTCCAAAAACTTAATTTAAACCAATTCTTCATTAATAGTATTTGTGCTGGAGTTGGTTCTTTTATTGTTATTTTACTTTTAAACCTTGGTCTAGCCTCAAATATGGATAAATCTATTATAGGAACCATTATGCTTCTTGTTCCTGGACTTGCAATTACAAATGCAATTAGAGATACCATCGCTGGTGATTTAGTTTCTGGCCTTACAAAGGCTGCTGAAGCTTTTCTAGTTGCCATATCAATTGCAGTTGGAACTGGAGCTGTTTTAAGCTTCTTCATCAACACCCTAGGAGGACTATAATATGCTTTTAATGACTTTTGTATCATTTTTATCTGCTTTTGGATTTGGAATAATTTTTAATATAAGAGGAAAGAAACTTTTATATGCTGCTATTGGTGGCGGACTTAGTTGGTTCTTCTATGATCTTGGACGTATTTTGAATTTTACTGAATTAACTTCATTATTCTTCTCCTCAATATGCTTTAGTATATACTGTGAGATTTTTGCAAGAATTTTAAAAACTCCTGTAACAACCCTTGTTGTTTGTGCACTTATTCCCCTTGTTCCTGGAGCTGGTATGTATAATACCATGTATGCTGCTGTAACAGGTGATGCACAGCTTGCTCTTGAAACTGGAATAACAACTATTGCAAGTGCTGGAACCCTTGCTCTTGGAGTAATCTTCGTTTCAACTTTAACAAGGTTTGTTATTTTTGCTAAATCAAAAAGAAGGTCTAAGGTATAATAAATAAAGGATGGTAAATTTACCATCCTTTATTATTTT
>JBOFQV010000045.1:0-1880 GCA_051650705.1 Clostridium sp. | reverse complement strand
GGCAAACCTTTGTTTCAAGCTTACCATAATTATTATCCTCCTTAGGAATAGTTAGAATACAAACACCTTCATTATCAAGCTTATCTCTAATTTCCTTTGATAAACTTTCCTTAGCTAATTTACAAGAACCAGAGAAAGCTCCAAGAACATCATCTGCTCTTTCCCCTTGGGTATCTGAAACCCCGCATCTCTCACTAATACTAATTCTTGGCCCAAATGCTGGACATCTTAAAATACACATTGAACATCCATTTCCATATCTTAAACAGTTCCCCATTGGTCCTGTTGACCCTGTTGTTTCAATAAATACATCTCCTGAAACAAAGGAGTCATCTACTAAATATATTCCTATTATTTTATTATCCTTAACTTCAACATCCTTTACTCTTGTTTCTGTAAAAATGTTGATTCCCATGTTTTCTAAATGACTTCTAACTTCTCCCTCAATAATGTTAACATCATAAAGAGAAGCATGTATATGGCCTGGAAACTCGATATCTTTATGTCTTGCACATTTATCAGTTATTTCTATTAAATCTCCTGCTCCAAGGGCAATTAGCTCTTCTGAAGCTGTAAATCTACCATTGTTTCTCATTATGCCACCAACATTACCTAGTCCAAGTAGCAAGTCTGTTTTTTCGTATAAATAAACATCTGCTCCAGCTTTTTTTGCTGTAACTGCTGCTGCACAGCCTGCCCATCCTCCACCAACAATAACAACCTTCATATAAACCTTCTCCCTTCAAATATATTTCTTGGATCTGATTGAGTTTTACAGAATCTTTTAACTCTGTGACCTGAGAAACGAGCTGTACAAGCTCCGCAAATTCCCTCACCACAGCACATCTTGAAATTGTTGCAGCAAGAAAGAAGCACATCACTTCTATTAATTTCATCTAAATACTCAATAACAGAATAAGTTAAAATATCTGCACCAGCTAAATGAATGAATGTAACCCCTTCATTTTCAACCTTATTTTTAATTAAGGCCTTACACTCATCAGATAAATCTCCTTTACCAAGAAGATTCATTTCAGTAGAAGCAAGGTTATATTTCCAAAGATAAGGAATAGAAAAATCTAATTTAAAACCTCCTCTATCACTATATACAGAAATATCATTACCATTTTGATGAAGCTTTTTAATTACAGGCATCATTGGAGCAAGTCCAATTCCTCTTGATAAAACCAAGCACTTAGAGTTCCTGGTTTTATTTATATCTTTTTGGCCAAATACACCATTCCAATAAGGCCCTCTAATTACAATATCATCATCCTTTTTAATTTCTAAAAGTCTCTTTGTTTTAATTCCTCTAATCTCAATTACAATAGTTATTTCGTCTTTATCTGTGTCTGATTCCATAATTGAAATTGGTACATCATAAAAATAATTATTTTCACAGGTTCTAATAAAAATATAGGAACCTGGTCTTACTAAATCTATTGCAAGCTTATGGGGAACATTAAATTTAATCATAAGTACGTCATTTTGGAAAAGTGTTGTGTCTACAACGTTACAGTTATATGTTTGTCTTCCTTCTTTGGCTTTATTTCCATTGTTATAAAAGTCTTGATAAATGCACACGCCCTTCCAGTTTTTACAGTCACAAAAACATTGTCCATGCAACTGAGAGCATAATATACATTCTCCTGCTTCTGCTAAGTGACAAGGACAGAATTCTGTTCCTGCATCTATACAGTCTAGTGCCTCACGTAACATTCTTTTCTCCTATCAATAATACTCTCATATATAGGTTATTTTTATTGATTGATTTTGTTACAACTAGATTTTAAAAAGTGGGTGCAATGTGAGTATATGTTTGTTTTAACTTATTTACATAAAAACCTTTAGTTTTTTTCTATTCTTTTACTGTTTCCTAG
>JBOFQV010000044.1:0-9441 GCA_051650705.1 Clostridium sp. | reverse complement strand
TTTTCTTCTCACTTCCATGAACCTTATATTTAACCCCACCAACTGTTAATATTAAATAATCAATTGTAATAACCACAAACATAAATATTGATATAATGAAAATCCATTCTATCATTGCCCACCCTCCTCATACATCTCCACAATTTGAACATAATCCTCTGCATCCCTCATGTATGAGCATAGGTTTAACAAAAATCTTTCCCTAACTCTTTGAACTCCTTTTTTATTAACATTCTGAAGCAATATAACATATGTACTTTCATTTACTTTTGATATTAAATCATAATTTTTTCTTAAAATACTACTTAAAGAATATCCCACAGTTTCAAGTACAGCTCTATAATAAGAGGCATTACTAGGAACTGTTATATGTACATAAAGAGTTTTAAGCTTTTCTCCATTTCTTTTTGATATGTTATTTATAAGCTCCTTTCTCACCTTAAATTCCTCTAAGGATAAAATCATCTTATTTTCTCCAAGCCCCTCTCTTTTATAAATTTTCTTTCTAAGAGATATAAGCTCCACACCATACTTAGTTATATTATGTATTGAATACCACAGGGAAAATTGTAAAAATGCATATACGATAAAAATCCAAAGCCCTTTAACCTGATATACTAAATAGCTTGGATTTAGTATCATACCAACAACCACAATAACCCCAATTACTAATACAGCTAAAATTGCAACAAGTAAGCTTCTATGCCCATCTTTTATATTTATCATTACTAATGATGTTAAAACTAATGCCACTGCAATTTCTAGCCTAAATATCCCCTTTACAATATCAAATAATACTATTGCCAAGGCAATATTTACAAGGTTTATTATATTTACATGCCTATAATTCATAATATCAACTCCTATAACATTAGTCTTACTAAAATAACCTCAATTATTATAAAATAAGGAGGATTTCAAAAATTAAATCCTCCTTATACAAACTATTTTTTATTATTATATAATTCAAACTCTACTTCATTAGATAACATTATATTATAAATATAAGCCATTCCAACTTCATTAATAAACTTATCCTTAAGGTCATCACTTAAATTCATATGGTTAATTTTATTGTGGTACTCCATTACAAACTCCCTTAAATTTGAAATTCCCTCATAAACATAATAATTTAAACCTTCATCACTTATATTGTATTCCTTCTTCAAAATATTATAAGTAGTTCTTCCTCCAAATAAATCTGCCAAAAATCTTGTATAAGCATGAGCAACAATAAGCTCTGGATTTCTCTCTGCTATTTCATCAAGCCTATTTTCAAATGAAACTGTTGAATTTAACTTTTCCACGCTTTCAAACTTGTCCCCCAATAAATATTTGCTATCAACTAAAAGACTTTCACTTCTATAAACCTCAGGTAAAGCAAATCCCTTAACTACTTCATTCTCCTTATTATTTTCTAAAACCTCTTCTATCTTTTTATACATAAAATAAAGGTTATAAACATACTCTCCATAGCTTTCCTCACTTGCTCCTCCTGAAATCAATCTACTAATAAATCCTGTATTCTCAGCCATTGAATGTAGCTTCTTACTTGATAGTCTAATATTATTTAAAAAATTATTATTTTCCATTTTTATTACCTCTTTCATTTTTTTAAATTATTTAGCTTTATAATAGTCCTATTGAGTATTTTTATCAACGGATAATAATTCTTGTTTAAAGGTAAATATTCTAATATTTTATCATTTAATTAAATTAACTCACTCCATCTTAGTTTTATGAACTCTGTTCATGCATTTTGAAAATGATAGGGAAAATTTATTTAATTAGTTTATATACTTTTACAAATTTTTCATTGTAAATGTTTTATCATTATTTATAAAAGGGGGAATAAAGAATATGAAGAAAAAAATATTAAAACTTATTACAGCATTCACACTAGGATTAACACTATTAGCTACACAATCACCATCTTTTAGTAAAGCAGAAACAAATGAGCAGTTATGTGTTGGATATTACCCATACTATGGAAACTTTTCAAGCATAGATGCTAAAAGTCTAACTCACCTAAACTTTGCCTTTGGGTATATTTATCACAATGAAACCCTTCCAAGACCAGGAATGTATGACCCAAGCAAAACATCAGATGAAAACCTAATTGGAACACTTTATATAATGCCACAAGTAGATACAGCCCTAAGAAAAATACCAGAACTTAAAAAACAAAACCCAAACCTAAGAACACTATTATCCATTGGAGGATGGGGTGGACGTGGCTTCTGTGATGCTTCTGCAACTAAGGAAAGTAGAATGACGCTAGCCTATTCCATAAAATATACCCTAGAAAAATATGGTCTAGATGGAGTAGATATTGACTGGGAATGCCCTGTTAATGGAGGATGGGGAGAAATTAAAGGATGTCAAAATGATAAGGAACACTATACACTACTTGCACAAGATTTAAGAGAAGTTTTAGGAAAAGATAAGCTAATAACCATTGCATCAGGCCCTGGATGGGACTACAGAGTAAATGGAATTGACTTCCCACAAATCTCAAAATCTCTAGACTTTATAAACATAATGACCTATGGATATTCCTATGGTGGACCAAAATATGATGCCTCACTTTACAAAACCTCAAATGACCCAAGTGGGCTTTCTACAGATTACTTTATGGATCTTTGTGTTCAAACAGGAGTGCCAAAGGAAAAGCTAATTATGGGAACACCATTCTATGGTAAAATACCAACAGGAAATTCAGGTACACCAAACTACATTTCAAGAGATGTTTTAAACAAGCTTGGCCTAAACACCTCTGTAGACTACGGATATGCCTATTATGATATTGTAAAGCTAAAGGAAAAACCAGGAGTTATAGAAAAATGGGATGATGAAGCAAAAGCACCATACCTAGTTTACAAAGATCCAGAAACAAACCAGGAAAGCTTCATTATGTCCTATGACAATGCCAAAACTCAACTCCTAAAAGGAAGATATGCAAAAGAAAAGGGCTTTGGTGGAGTAATGATATGGGATGTTTCCCAAGACTCAAAGGGTGATTTAATAAATAGCTTATACAACGGCTTATATACTAACTTCTCAACCAATAAAACACCTGACCTAAATGATGACAAAATAATTGATATGGTTGATTTAGCAACACTAGGAAAAGAATATAACGCAAAAACCCAATCAAAATGTGACCTAAATGATGATAATATTGTAGACCTATATGACCTAACATTATTATCAAGAACCTTCTCAAGATTTTATTAATATTACTTGAGATTTTAAAATAATGAATTAAGAATTGTGGGAAAACTCCTTAAAATAAGTTTAAAAATTTATTTCCCCAATTCTTAATTTTCCATTCTTATTTCCACATTACCACTACAATTTAACAAATTACCATAGTATAATATGACATATATATTTAAATGTAAATTCAAAGGGGAAATAATATGAAAAACTTTATTAAAAGCAAAAAATTCATTGTTTCATTAATAATTATCCTTTCCCTTGCCTTAGCTGGTGGTGGATATGTTTATTACAAACAATACAAATCAGGTAACCTAAAAGCAAAAGAAAACTTAAAAGAAATTAAGAACGCAGGAGAAACTCTAAACGAAGAAAACCCATCAGCACTAAAGGATAATACCTATTATTCAGTTCAAAAGCTATATGATGTACTTCACAGAATGTCCAATGGAAAAATCATAGCAAAGGATAATGAAATATGGGGTGTGCTTCCAATGAACAAAGAAAATATTGAAGCAGCAAAAACCCTTGTTGAAAATGTAGCCTATAAAGACAGAGAGTATCTTTTAGAGGTTTTAACAAGATGGGAAAATGGCGATTTCTCTCAAGCTGTAGAAGAACATAACTACTTTTGGGACAAGCTTGGCGGAACAGTTGGAAAAGCCATTGGACTTAAGGAATAGAATTTCAAATAATAACCACACATTTATTTTAATAAATAACACAAATTAAATTATGTACAACACATCATGGGGGATAAGACAATGAAAAACAAAATAATAATAGCACTCCTACTTATATTTTCAATGACTCTTTTTATTGGATGCAAAACCTATTTTTCTCAAGGGTTAAGTGAGGAACCTTCAAATGAAAGTTTAGAAGAAACCCTAGAAAAAGAAGAACCTGAAGTGCCAAAAGTTCCAGAAAAGATTATAGAATATGTAGACAAAGCACCATCAGAAGTAAGAATACCAATACTAATGTATCATTCAATTAGTGATGAGAATCCAAACAACGCTTTAATGGTTCCACCTAAAATGTTTGATGAGCAAATGGCATGGCTAAAGGAAAATGACTTCACCCCATTAACTTTAGATGAAGCAGTTAATGCCTTTGAAACAGGGCATGTACCAAAAAGACCTGTTATTATAACCTTTGATGATGGATATGCAGATAACTATATTCACGCTTTTCCATCACTAAAAAACCATGAAATGAAAGCAACATTTTTTGTAATAACAGATCTTACTGATAATAATCCACACTATATGTCTTCAGATATGTTAAAGGAAATGCAAGCTTCAGGAATGGTTATAGAAAACCATACCTCCAACCATATTGAACTAAATAGACAAAATAAAGCACAAGCCCTAAAATCCATTAAGGATGCCCAAACCTATTTAAGAGAGGTTATAGGAGCTAAAGCAGACTATTTATGCTACCCAGTAGGTAAATACACTCCAGAAACTATTGAAATATGTAAGGAGCTTGGAATTAAAGCTGCAGTAACCACTAAGGGTGGAAAAGCCACAACAGCCCATGGAAATTATGAACTTAGAAGAGTTCGTATTTCTCCAATGAGCAAGGAAGGCTTTGCAGGACTTTTTTCTGAATATCTAAAATAAATAAAATGAAGTATAAAGCACCTCGCCTTATACTTCATTTTTT
The DNA here is from genome assembly GCA_051650705.1 of Clostridium sp. GTDB lineage: Bacteria > Bacillota > Clostridia > Clostridiales > Clostridiaceae > Clostridium. The sequence continues at coordinate 4,554 of JBOFQV010000044.1, read as the reverse complement.
ATTGTTTCTTCTAAGGTCTACTCTTACCAAGCCACCCTTGTTCTTCCCAATACTTCTTATCAACCTCACTAAAGCCAAGCCTTTTATGCATAATCCTCATACCATAAAATAACCCATTCACTCTAAAGCTTGTAGATTTATTTCCCCTCTCTAATTAACCCCTTTAATCCTACCACCATTATATCAAAACACTTATTATTATATGTACTTAAACTCAATATTCATATTAAGCATTTTCCTATTTAACCTCTTTCTATCCTGCCTATTCTTCCTTTCAATAAAAATCAAACTCATTATCTCCCACAAAAGCACTGTTCCCCCAGCGTTAAGCAAAGCTCCCAAAAAAGTTTCCCCATTAGCGTTCTCCAAATAATTCCACCCACCAAACAAAACAAAAGAACACAAAATATAATATAAAATTCTTTTAATCCCAATACCATTAATCTTTTTATGATAATTAAGATAAGACCTATAATAATTACCTATTCCACTCTTAGCCATATTCTCCCTCTCTAAATCCCGTCCCCCTAATGGCATGTATATATCAAGCTCTAACCTTAAATTCTTATTACCATCATAACAACTCAAAATAATCTTATCTATTAATCCATCAATCTCTTCATTTAACTCCCTATATTCCAAACTTCTATAATCAAAGCTATTAAACAAATCCTCATAATCATCAATTCTAATAGGAATCTTAAAAACCTCTTCTTGCATATCTCCCACTCCACATAATTTATTTTTTCATTATTTTTCCCATTAAAAAGCTTCTTATCCTCCAAGAGTTATTTGTAAAATATTTACAATTATTCTTTTATGAAGTATGATTAAATTGTAAACATTTTACAAGAAGGAGGAGCAATAAATGAAACATAACCTTTTCAAAAAATTTGTTGCAGCCTCATTAACAGTGGCACTAAGCATAGCATTAATACCATTCTCAAACCCTGTTAAAAAGGCTGAAGCAAAATCATCAGTACCAAGTAAAGTTCTTGTTGGTTATTGGCATAACTTTAATAATGGTACAGGGTCAATCAAGCTAAGAGATGTCTCTCTAGATTGGGATGTAATCAACCTTTCCTTTGGTGAAGGAACATCCCCATCATCAGGTGACATCAGATTTGAACCATTTAATGCTACTAAAGAGGAATTTAAAGAAGATGTAAAATATCTTCAAAGTAAAGGAAAGAAAGTTCTCCTTTCAATAGGAGGGCAAAATGGACAAGTTAATCTAGAAACAAAAGAAGCAAAAGATATGTTTGTAAAAACTGTATCAGGAATAATTGATACCTACGGACTTGATGGATTAGACATAGACTTTGAAGGTCACTCACTATACTTTAATGAAGGGGATAAAGATTTAAAAAATCCAACAACCCCAGTTATAGTAAATTTAATTTCTGCTCTTAATGAGCTATGTAACAAATATGGTAATGATTTTCTTCTTACCATGGCACCAGAAACATTCTTTGTCCAAATGGGAAAAACCTTCTATGGTGGACTAACAAGTGGTGGTGCAGATAAAAGAACAGGGGCTTATCTACCAGTAATCTATGCTTTAAGAGATAAGCTATCATGGATTCAAGTTCAATATTATAATTCAGGTACAATTAAAGATTTAAATGGAAAAGATCAAAGTATGGGTAGCCCCGAATTCTACGTTGCTCTTATGGACATGCTTTTAAAAGGCTTCCCAATAATGGGTGACAAGAATAACATGTTCCCAGCACTAAGACCTGATCAAGTAGTTTTAGGTGTACCAGCTTGTGTAAATGCAGGAAATGGATATGTAAATAATGCTGGTGTTAAACAAGCTATGGATGCCCTAATAAATGGTGGCACAGTTGGAGGATATACTATAGAAGAAGGATATCCAGACCTTAGAGGAATAATGACATGGTCAGTAAACTGGGATGCATGTACAGGATTTGTTTGGTCAAAATTCTTTAGAGATTATTTAGATTCTCTAGTTCCACCAACAGATGAACTAAGAGCTGTAAAGCTATCATCATCTGAAATTTCACAAAATGGAGTATTTACTCTTTCAATTACTTCTCCTGCAAGAAATCTAGCAACATCATATGAAATATTTGAAAATGGTAAATCCATAGGAACAGGTGAACTAAAACCATCACTAACAACTACTCAAACAGTAAAAAGGGACATTGCAAATAGAGCCTATGGAAAATACATCTATACTGTAGTTGTTAAAGATAATGCTGGAAACAAGCTAACTTCACCTGAATTTACAGTTGAGCTTAAGGTTCCAACAGATAACCCAAACAGAGAAGATATAAATAATGATAAGATATTTGATATTCTAGATTTATCAGAAGTAGGATCAAGATATAATTTAGTATCTGGTCAAGCAGGCTTCAATGCTAATTGTGATCTTATTGTAGATGGTGTAATAGACCTTTATGACCTAGTTAAGGTTGCATCAAGAATAGGAACTGAATACACTCCATTAATCCCTAACTGGGAATCTGGAGTATACTACAAATTAGGAGACAAGGTAAACTACAATGGTAAAACCTATGTATGTACCTTTGCACACACATCAAATGATGGGTGGTTACCAGGAAACGTTCCAACGCTATGGCAAGAAGTTAAATAATTTTATTAAATGAGGTTGTTTCAAAACAGCCTCATTTTTCAAACATCCCCACTCTTAATTCTCAATCACAAAGAATAATTCCTTTTATTTACTTGCAAAAATCCAATTCTAATATATTATAATAATAAAAGTAAAAGAAAAGGAGATAAAAATGTTTAACATAAATAATTTATCAAATAGAAACAAAGCAATTATCTATATAATAGCCTCAGCCTTTGGATTTGCAATGATGTCTGCCTTTGTAAAACTAGCTGGAGACTTGCCCTCATTTCAAAAAACCTTCTACAGAAATTTAATTTCCTGTATTATAGCATTCTTTTTAATACTAAAGCACAAGGAAAGCTTTTTTGGTAAAAAAGAAAACCAAGGAACACTTATTTTAAGATCACTATTTGGTACCATAGGAATTGTACTAAACTTCTATGCAATCGACCACTTAGTATTATCGGATGCAAATATGCTAAATAAGCTTAGTCCATTTTTTGTTATCATATTTTGCGCCATATTTTTAAAAGAAACCTTAAACCTTAGACAAGTTATTTCAATAGTTATTGCTTTCATAGGAGCGCTATTTATAATTAAGCCATCCTTTAATTTTGACATGGTTCCTGCACTAGCAGGTATTTTCAGTGCCATATTTGCAGCGGCAGCTTATACATGCTTAAGAGTTTTAGGAAACAAAGAGAAGTATTACACCGTTGTATTTTATTTCTCAGCCTTTTCAACCATTGTAATATTCCCATTTATGATGGCAAACTATAAACCAATGGAGCCAATACAACTTATATATCTAATTTTAGCAGGTGTTTTTGCATCTCTAGGACAATTTGGTATAACCCTAGCCTACAAATATGCCCCAGCAAAGGAAATATCAATTTTTGATTACTCAAACATTATTTTCTCTGCTCTAATAAGCATTGTAGTCTTCTCCATATTACCAGACTTTTTAAGCATTATTGGATATATAATAATCTTCAGTTCATCATTCTACATGTTCTTATATAACAATAAAAAATCCAAAACATAAGAGAGGGACTAAACCCCCCTCTCTTTTACTATTTATTCTCTTCCCCTTTTTAAAGCTTCTTCCATGCTAACTTTTTTTACCCCTCTTTTTGCCAACAATAAAGATATGAAAAATGAGAAGCATAAAACAATAAATATTATAAAAATAGAGCTAAAGGAAAGCTCCCCAGATAAAGTAAACTCCATATCCTTAGTAATCTCTTTAAAAAGCTCTTCAAAAAACTTATTACATAAAGGTAATGCAATTAAAAATCCCAAAACAACCAAAATTATATTCCCATTTAAAATAATTGATTGAATCCTATTATTTTTATATCCCAAAATCTTATATAGAGAAATCTCTTTTCCTTTTTCCGTAACAACCAAAGTAGCCACTACAAATAACAATGCACAAGCAATAAAAGCTGAAACACCACCAATAAAATACAGTATATTTAATAAAGGTTCTGCCAAATCCTTAATTCCTTTTATTAACTCATCTTTAGTTATATGAGATTTAATCATTCCCTCTTCAAGCTCTATTGGTTTTTCTGAAATCAAACTAATATAACTTCCTTTAGGGTAGCCAGTTAATTCATAAAACTCCTCTAAAGGCACATATATTCTATCACCAGTTAAGCTCTCTCCAATTTTATCAATCTTTACTTTGTAACTTTTCCCATCTAACTTATTCTTAACCTCAACATAATCGCCCTCTTTAACTCCAAGACTTTTTGCAAGATTTGAGGTAATTATATTATCCTTAAAGGAAAGTTCATTTCCTTTCTTCTCCTTAATAGCAAAAAGCTTCCCATCCTTTTCTCTTCCCTCTAAATTAAATTCAAATTCTGTTCCATTTGAATCCTTAACAGTTGAAGGAATAGCAAATATTTTCTCTCCATTCACCTCTTCCAATGAGATTGTAGATA
>JBOFQV010000043.1:0-4373 GCA_051650705.1 Clostridium sp. | reverse complement strand
GGCCGGCACTCTAACCAACTGAGCTACTGAGCCGTATTAATTTTTATGGTGGGCACAACAGGGATCGAACCTGTGACCCTCTGCTTGTAAGGCAGATGCTCTCCCAGCTGAGCTATGCGCCCATACATAATTAATACTTGTCACCAACATTAAAATTTAAATGGTGACCCCTAGGGGAATCGAACCCCTGTTACCACCGTGAAAGGGTGGTGTCTTGACCGCTTGACCAAGGGGCCATATTAGGCTATTTGTTGTCTGCGTTTCGTTGCCGTCTCGCTGACCACATAGACTATATTACATAAAATCATAATATGTGTCAACACCTTTTTTAAAATATTTTTAAAAAATTTTTAACCTACCCCCTCCAAGCCCCTATTTTAGTAGTTTTATGCTATTATTTTTTTCTTTGTTTTCTATATCATTAATTGCTTCTCCATATCTTGAAAGCATAATTTCTCTAATTTTAATTTCTTTTTTTATCCTATCCATTTCTATTATTGCTCCATCTAAAAATTCTTCTTTAGATAATTCCTCAATGGAAATGGAATATCCTTCCCTTTTAAAATTCATTCCTGATGCTTCAATTTTAAAAATTATTTTTTTATTAACCATCAAAACAATTTCTTTTTCCCATATCCCTCTCTTATTTACTTTATATTTATCTTTTAATAAATTTATATTTACTACATCATCTAAAATCTCTCTCTCTAATTCAGACAATAAAAATTTATAAAACATTATAGATATTCCTCTATTTAGTTTTATCTTAAGTAAATCTCTATTTTTTACTATAAATTCATCAATTTCGCCCTCACTAATTATTTCAACATCATTATAATCAAATTCTCTAAATCCTATTCTATCTGGGTAATTTAAAATAATTTTATCGTAATTCATTCTTCTAACTTTTAATTCTTTCCCATACTGCTCATCATTATTTTTTAATATTTTAGCTTTCATTCTTTTCACCTCTACAAAATATTATTCCTATCTTCCCTACTAAATATGAGTGTGTTAAAATTTACTTATATTTTTAAGAAGGAGTGGATAATTTATGCCATACCATGATTTAATTATTGTTGGTGGAGGTGCTTCTGGCCTTATGGCTGCAATAATTGCAAAGGATTTAGGTGCAGATGTTGCTATTATAGAAGGTACTGATAGAGTGGGTAAAAAAATTCTAACCACTGGGAATGGTAGATGTAATATATCTAACTCTCTCATTTCTTTTCCATTTTTTAATTACCATAGTCAAAATACTGGATTCTTTTCTCATTGTTTAAAAGAATTTTCAGTTGAAGATACAAGAAACTTTTTTCTCTCAATTGGACTGCCAATAATAGAACTTGAAAAGGGAAAGATGTACCCAAAATCTCTTCAAGCATCATCTGTTGTTGATATTTTAAGATTAGCTCTTGAAGATAGGGGTATTACAGTATATACAAAATGTAAAGTTAAAGATATTTTCAAGAAAAATAAATTTATTATAAACACAAACAATGAAGAATTTAATAATTTTTCTTGTAAAAAATTAATTTTAGCTTGTGGTGGAAAATCTGCAATTGCTACTGGTTCTGATGGGTCTGGCTATAACTTAAGTAAATCTTTAGGCCATTCAATTATTAAAACCCTTCCTGGAATTGTGCAACTTAAGCTTAATTATCCTCATTTAAAAGCGATGTCTGGAATAAAGTTTGAAGGAACTGCAAAGTTAATTGTAGATAATAAAGAGGTTAGGCAAGAAGTTGGAGAAATATTATTTACTGATTACGGAATATCTGGTCCTCCAATACTTCAACTTTCTTCTTTTGCATCACAAAGTCTTTCTAAAAATAAGAAAACTGAGATTGTTGTTGATATGATGACAGATTTAAATGACGATGAGTTAACTAATTTCTTATATACTCACTTTTCTATGTTGTCACATAGAAGTGTTTCTAATGCATTAATTGGAGTTGTAAATAAAAAACTTATTCCCACTATCTTAAAAGAAGTTGGACTTTCAAATATCCATCTTCCTTGTAGTGATTTAGAATGGGATTTTGTTCCTAAGCTTGTTAAAGTATTAAAATCATGGACGTTTGCTTGCACAGATACAAACGGATTCCAAAATGCTCAAGTTACTACTGGTGGAGTTGATACTAAAGAGGTATGCCCTAAAACTCTTGAATCAAAATTAACATCAAACCTTTATTTTTGTGGTGAAATTTTAGATGTTGATGGAGACTGTGGAGGTTTTAATCTACAGTGGGCTTGGAGTTCTGCATTTGTTGTAGCAAATAGTGCTTCAAAACTATAAAAAAATGGAGATTTCTCATTTAAAGAAATCTCCATTTTTTATTAAAATATCATTGTTACTAATACAATTAATAAGGCCTTGTCAGGTTCAGCTAACTTCTTGTATCTTAATATTTTATAAAGTAATATAGCTGCAAATATTCCTGACAATGCAATTAATTTACTTCCTAATGGTACATATAATAAGTTTACTATTATACATATAGCTGAAATAACTACTTTAGGAATTAACGCATACATTACGATTTCAAATGACTTCACATAGTTTATTTCACCTACTCTAACATCTTTTACAAATAACCATACAACCAAACTCATTAATGCAAATGAAATTATTTGTCCTATTATACTTGTAAGTACTACTGTAGCGTATCCTACACTAGCTAAACTTCCAAGCAAATTAACTAATCCTAAAGAGCCTCTAAATAATACTACTGCTGAAGAAACAGCTCCTATTATTAACATTGCTCCTGCAAGAATTAATGCCATTGTTTGATTAAACTTGTCTATGTTTGAAATGCTACTTAAAGGTTTTTTAATAACCTCTAAAATTATTGAAACTAAGTCTCCTGATGAGTTTTTTGTTGATCCACTTGTACTTCCTATTATTCTTGCCATTCCTGAATTAGTTGAAGACCCATCTTCTACTGGTGTACCACATTTTGTACAAAAATTTTGACCTTGTTGTAAATTAGCTCCACATTTTGAGCAAAACATTTCACTTCCCCCTTATAAATAAATATTCATATTTTATACTTATTAAATTCTTAATTAAATATTACCATTATTTCAATATTCTGTTAATAAGTTTTATAAAAAAAGATGAGAAAATCTCATCTTTTTACTACTTATTTAAAGCTTTTAATAATACATCTAAATTTATTCCATGTACCATTGCTGCCTCTTCTACAGTTTCTGCTTGAGCTGATGGACATCCAACACAGCCCATTCCAAAAGACATTAAAACCTCAGCCTTTTCAGGGTTATTTTTAACTAGTTCTCCTATTGTCATGTCCTTTGTAATCATAATAGATTCTCCTCTCTAACTTAAAAATTATGTTTATTATACTTTATGTAAAATTTATCTTCAATAAAGTAATAATTCATTTTATAAATATTTATTAACATCTATATTTTTTATTATATCTTTAATAACTATTCTATCAGGTGGATTTATTTCTTCTATTGGTGGAAATTCTTCTAGCTTAAAAAACTTAGCATCATAACTCTCTTCTTCATCTAAAACTATTTCCCCCTCATAGTCAGATGATATAAATATCGCAGATGCATTATAAACCTGATGACCATTAGGATAAACATTGTAGCACGCTTCTCCTGAATACACATTAAAAAGCTGAAGAGATTTAACCTTTATACTTACCTCTTCATAAGCCTCTCTTATTGCAGCTTCTTCAAAGCTTTCTCCAAGCTCCATAGCGCCTCCAGGAATTCCCCACTTTAAATTATCTGTTCTTTGTTGAAGTAATATCTCACCCTGTTTATTTATGATTAAAACTCCTGCTGCAGCCATAATTAATGGTCTACATTCATCCTTTAACTCTCTTCTCAAATCCATTATATATCCCATACTCTCACTCCATTTACTATGCAAATAGCAGAGTAAAACCAAACTAGGTCTTACTCTGCTAAACAATTTTATAATTCTTTTGTTACTCTTATAGTTTGATCTCTCTTTGGTCCAACACCAACTATAGAAATCTTAGTTCCTATTAATTCTTCAATTCTTCTTAAGTAAATCTTAGCGTTTTCTGGTAGTTCATCATAGCTTCTTGCATTAGCTACTTCTTCTCCCCATCCATCAAACTCTTCATATACTGGTTCACACTTAGCTAAATCTTCTAAGCTTGCTGGGAAGTAGTCAATAACATCTCCATTGAACTTGTATCCAACACAAACCTTAATCTTTTCAAGACCAGCTAATGTATCTATCTTAGTAACAACTAATGAAGTTAATCCGCAAACTCTAACTGTAGTCTTTAATATAACTAAGTCTAACCATCCACATCTTCTTGATCTTCCAGTAGTTACTCCATATTCATGACCTTTTTCTCTTA
>JBOFQV010000042.1:0-4661 GCA_051650705.1 Clostridium sp. | reverse complement strand
AAATGAATTGTACATACTTGAAAAAGAAAAAAACTTTTGTTGTTTAGATGAAATATGCCATCCCTTTAGTGAAATTGTAGGGAGCATTTTAAAATATTATCCTATGGAAATCATAGATGATAATGAGGAAAAAAGAGAGATTCTTTATTCCCTAGGTTATTCCTTAGGTAAATGGATTTATTTAATTGATGCTCTTGATGATTTAGAGGAAGACATGAAAAACAACAAGTTTAATCCAATTAATCATTTATTTAACGAGGAAAACCTTCCCTATAAGGAGCTACTTGAAAAAGCTAAGGAAAGAATAGAATTTTCTATTTTCTACTGTGGTTCAAACCTAAAGGATAGACTTCTTGAACTTAATTTAAAGCGTAATGAAGCTGTTCTATTAAACATTATTGAACTAGGAATGGCAGATAAATACTACAAAATTTTTAATAGAGATTGTAACTGTAAGAATAAGAAAGGAAGTGAATTCTCCCATGAATCCATATGAGGTTTTAGGAGTGAAGCCAGGTGCTTCTCAAGAAGAAATTAAATCAGCTTATAGAAAGTTAGTAAAGCAATATCACCCAGATAAGTATGTTGATAATCCGTTGCAGGAGCTTGCAAAGGAGAAGATGGCAGAAATTAATGAGGCTTATAACATGCTTTCATCAAACAATAATGGAGGAAATTCTTCTTCATCAGGATATTCAAGTTCATCAAACTCTTCAAATTCAAATTATGCAAATAATGATGATCTTTCAAAGCTTCAACAAGCTAGAATGTATCTTCAAAGAAGAGATACAAGAAATGCAGAAATGATTTTAAATACTGTTACATCAAGAACTGCTGAATGGTATTTTTTAACTGGTATTGTTCATATGAATAAGGGATGGTATGATTCTGCACTTCAACATATTACAACTGCATCAAATATGGACCCTAACAATTTTGAGTATAGACAATCACTTCAACAGCTTCAAAGAAAAGCTGGTGGATATGGAAATACCTACAGACAAACAACTGATGCAGATCAAGCTTGTAACTGTTGTTTAAATTTATGGTGTCTTGACGCAATGTGCGAATGTTGTGGTGGAGACCTTATTGGATGCTGTTAATTTAAATTTTTAAAGAAGGATGGTGATATTTATGAAAGGAAAACCTATTGCTACTGGTGGAATATTAGTTGGTTTAACAGTTGTAACATTATACCTAACTAACCTTATTCCAATTAATACTCTTGCACTTTTAACAGTTGCATCCTGTTTTGTTCCTATTGCAATAATTAAATGTGATTTTAAGACGGCAATATTAGTTTATGTTGCTTCATCATTAATATCCTTCTTCTTATTACCTTTTAACATTGCAATAAGTTATGTTGGTTTCTTTGGAATCTATGGAATAGTAAAATTTTTCATAGAAAAAACAAGAAAGCTTCCACTTGAGCTTTTATTTAAGTTTATATTTTTTAACATAATGGGATTTGTTTTATTTTCATTTATGCAAGGAATATTAGTTTTTGATTCTTCTTCATCTATTCTATTTATTATAGCTTTAGAAGGTGCATTTTTCATTTATGATTATGCTTTAACACTAATAATTACTTTCTATATAAATAAAATTAATCCTAGAATTTAAATGTGTATTAAATTAGAGGAAACACTAGGTAAAAAAGTTTTGCTGCTTACGACCTCAGCAAGCTCCAAGTCTACACTTCAAAACTTTTTCCTCTTGTGTTCTCCCTAAACCGCTCACCTTAATCTATGTTTCTTCCAAGTGAACTTTGCCAGATTTCATACCATTGTTCTCTTGTCATTTTTAAGTCTAAAGCATTTCTAGCTGATTTAACTCTTTCAATTTTGCTTGTCCCTACTATTGGCATAATTCTAACTGGGTGCATTAATAGCCATGCATATACAACCTCATCTAATGAAGCTGCCCCAATTTCTTCCTTAATCTTTTCTAAAGTTCCTCTAAGTCTTACTTCCCTTTCATCTTGAAGAGTAAATATTCTTCCTCCTGCAAGTGGTGACCAAGCCATTGGTGCAACTCTATTTTCCATCATACAATCTAAAGTTCCATCCATAAAATAATCCAACGTTGTTGGTGAAAGCTCTAGTTGATTTGTAACAAGCTTGTGATCACAATAAGATTGAAGCATTTTAAATTGAGAAGCCTTAAAGTTTGAAACACCTATTTCTCTAACCTTCCCAGCCTTTCTAACACTATCAAAAGCTTCTGCCATTTCCTCTGGATTCATTATAAAATCAGGTCTATGTATTAATAAAACATCAATATAATCTACCCCTAATCTCTTTAATGAATTATCAACTGAAGTTAATATATGCTCCTTACTTGAATCGTAATGTGGCACCTTAACTCCTTCAAATAAAGGCATTGGTGGCTTTATTCCACACTTAGTTACTATTTCAATTTTTTCTCTAATACTTGGACTAAGTTTCATTGCTCTTCCTTGAGCCTCTTCACTCATATATATATCAGCAGTATCAAAAGTTGTAATTCCAAGCTCTAGACACTCCTCCATAAACTTTAATATTTCCTCATCACTTTTTCCCCAATGATTCACTCTCCAAAAACCTTGAATAATTCTTGAAAAAGATAAATCATCAGTTAATTTAATTCTTTCCATTTTAAGCCCTCCTCTACATAGTTGTATATTAATTATACCACCAATGTAAGCGTTTTAAAAGTTTTATTAAATTTAAAAAATAAGAGCCAATTTCTTGGCTCTTATGATACTTTTCTTACACTTAGTTTTGTATTTATCTTTATAGCATTAACAACATAATTTACAATGCTATTACAAACAAAATAAGCATAATCTAAATCTCTAATATAACTTTTCTTTTTTGAATATTGTACTTGAAGCTCCTTAATAAAATTCTCTACATCATCAATATAAACACCCTTAACTCTTATTGGAACATATATCTTACTAATTTGAGCTAATCTTTTTTCATAAAAGATATGATCCTTCATTGAATCTTTAAATTCCCACCTTTCAAAATGTGGAATACAAAAATAATCTGTTAAGAAGTGGCATACAACTCCAAGTTCAGAACTAAATTTTTCCCTTGAAATATTTCCCCTAAAATCCTCTTCACTTAAGGATGATAAGTATTCTATTTTTTCTACTATCATTGGTAAGCTTTCTTTTATATAATGCTTTTTAAGCTTATACTTAGATGCACCATCTGGCTTTAAATTTCCCCAAATAAATCTATTTTTATTTATATATTCTTTATTTTCTATTAAACCATAATAAATGTTTGTTGCAATTGCTTTATGAGTATTTATCATCAATACTCTCATCACATCCTTTTTAGTTATATTATTTATACTATAGAATAACCTAAAAAAAATTTCTACCTTTTTTTATTTAAATTTAATTTAAATTAATTCTCTTAATATTAATTTAAGATTCAAGCATTTAATTCCAAAGAATAATTAATTCATTAGTAAGGAATACTACTTGTATCAACTTAAAGGAGATGAAGTTTATGTCTAATAAAATAAGAGAAAGCGAAGCTTCTATGATTAAAGGTGCAAGAAAGGGAGAAAAAGCAGTAGAGAAGGCTATTAAAAATGTTGCCAATGCTACAGATAATATGTATCATGATGTTAAAAACTCTTCCTTTATGAATAAGGTTGAAGATGCTATGGATGAAGTTAAGGATAAATATCATGATATAAAAAATGATTTAAAATCTTAATCTCTTGTATAACACAATTTATATTATCTACTCTGGATATGAGCCACATATTAAAATTAGGCTCATATTTTTCTTTAAACAAAAAAGTGCGAACTAGTCGCACCTTTACATTATTTTGGTGGAATAATTCTATATGTTCAAGCTTTTTATTTTTTCTTACTAACAAATACAAAAAATATGTAAGTTAAAATTAACCCTAGTATTAATAAAAATGAATCTAAAGTTTGATTACTAATATTATCAAAATCTACAAAAGATAAAATTAATTTACCCATAAAAAGTACGCCAAAAAAGAATATTATACAATATAATATTGTGCTACTTCCCCCAATTCTGCTCCATAACTTCCCTCGCTTCTCTCCCTTGTTATTATCCATAAAAATTTCCCTCCTCACATTATTACTTTTATTATTTGCCCTGTTTAAAAATTTATGCACTAAAATTTTATATTTTTAATAAAATTAGAATCCACTAAAGAAATCCCCTTAAACCCCTTTATTTTCAATGGCTTATAGCCATGAAAAATCCCAAATCATCGGTAACATATGTTACCGTGATTTGGGATTTACTAATTAATTTTGGTCTTTCTTTAATATATCAGCAATGGCTGCAATGCTTCCAAGTGATGATAGTGTTTCATTTGGTAATATAAGCTTATTAGCAGGACCATTAGCCATTTCCTTAAGAGCTTCAACTTGCTTTAATGCAATAACAGTTTCATTTGTTCCTGATTCAATAATAGCTTGGTTAACCTTTCTTATAGCCTCAGCTTCTGCAATAGCAATTTGTTCAATAGCCTTAGCCTTACCTTCTGCTTCAAGTAATTGAGACTCCTTTAACCCTTCTGCTCTTCTAATATTAGCTTGTTTCTCAGCTTCTGCTCTTAGAATTTGTGATTGCTTTTCCCCTTCAGCCTTTTCAATTTGAGATTGTCTTTGCCCT
>JBOFQV010000041.1:0-6624 GCA_051650705.1 Clostridium sp. | reverse complement strand
GAGAGAGTGAATTAAAAAGTTTAGTTGAATATAATAATAGTTTAGAATCTTTATACTCTGAATTAAGACAGTTTAGGCATGATTATTTAAATATATTGAGTACTTTATCAGGTTATATAGAAGAAAAAGACTTGGATGGGTTAGAAAATTATTTTAATAATAATATTATTAAATATACGGAAAGAATAAGTAATAATAATCACAGAATTACTTGCTTAAGAAACTTAAAAGTTAATTCTATAAAGGGGTTAGTTTTCTCAAAAATAATAAAGGCTCAAGAGCTTGGAATAGATGTTGAGCTTGAAGTTGTTAGTGAGATAAATAAAGTAAGTATGGAGGAAATTGATTTAGCAAGGTGTCTAGGAATTATTATAGATAATGCAATTGAAGGAACTTTAGAAAGTGAAAAGAGAAATTTAAAGCTTGCCTTTATTAGCGCAAATGAGGCGATAATAATTATAGTTGTTAATAGTATTAAAGATAATATACCTCCATTGTTTAAATTAGTCGAAAAAGGGTATTCAACAAAAGGAGACAACAGAGGGTTAGGATTGTATAATTTAAAAGAGATAGTTTCAGAATATCCTAATGTAAATATGGATATAAATATAACTCAAAACGAGTTTATAGTGGCTATTGAATGTAAAAATTAGTATACTGTGTTTATAGGTTCAGTATGGGGGGAATAAAATGGTAACAAGAATAGAAGTAAAACAAGCTAAAAGAATAGTTGTTAAGGTTGGAACATCAACACTTACTTATGAAAATGGTAATATTAATTTGACTAGAATAGAAAAGCTTACAAGAGTGTTATCAGATTTACTTAATTCAGGAAAAGAAATAGTGTTAGTTACTTCAGGGGCTATTGGAGTTGGTGTTAGTAAACTAAAGCTAAAAGAAAAACCAAAGAGTATAAGAGAAAAGCAAGCAGTCGCATCAGTTGGTCAATGTGAGTTAATGCACATATATAGTAAATTGTTTGGTGAGTATAGCCATGTTGTTGGACAAGTGCTATTAACAAGAGATGTGGTTGAGGATAACCATATTAGAGAGAATGTTTGCAATACTTTTGAGACATTATTAGAAAATAGAATTATCCCTATAGTTAATGAAAATGACACAGTATCCATTGATGAAATAGAGAATATTGTTAAGTTTGGTGATAATGATAATTTATCAGCAATAGTTGCAAAGCTAGTAAATGCTGACTTGCTTGTTATATTATCTGATATAGATGGTTTTTATGATTGTGACCCAAGAACTAACTCAAACTGTACAATGTTAAAAGAAGTAAAAGAAATAACTAAAGAGCTTGAGGAGTGTTGTGGTGGTGCTGGAAGTAATCTTGGAACAGGTGGTATGGTTACAAAGTTAACAGCAGCTAGAACAGCAACAGAAGCTGGTGTAAATATGATTTTGACTAATGGAAAAGAACCAAGCATATTACTAGATATAATTGATGGTAAGGAGATTGGTACTTTATTTGTTAGAAATAAATAAGGAGGGGCTATAATGAGTGAATTAATTTTAAAGGGGCAAAGAGCAAAAGAAGCTTCCTATGATTTAGGAAATGTAAGTACAACAGAAAAAAATAATGCTTTAGAGAAGATGGCGGAAGCACTTGTTTTAAATCAACAATATATTCTAGAACAAAATAAAAAGGATTTACAAGCAGCAGTTGAAAAAGGGACATCAAAGGCTATGCTTGATAGATTAACGCTTACAGAAGCTAGAATAGCAGATATGGCTGATGGATTAAGACAAATAGTTGCACTTCCAGATCCAGTTGGTGAAGTTGTTTCTATGTGGAAAAGACCAAATGGTCTTCAAATTGGTCAACAAAGAGTTCCAATGGGTGTTATAGGAATAATATATGAGGCAAGACCAAATGTAACGTGTGATGCTGCGGGATTATGTTTAAAAACAGGTAATGCAGTTATATTAAGAGGGGGAAGTGAAGCTATAAATTCTAACAAGGCTATAGTTAAAGTTTTAGCTGAGGCTGTTAAGAATGCGGGGCTTTCAGAATACTCAATACAATTAGTTGAAGATACAAGCAGAGAAGTTGCTCAAGAAATGATGAGATTAAATGATTATATTGATGTTCTTATTCCAAGAGGAGGAGCAGGTTTAATTCAAGCAGTTGTTAAGAATGCAACAGTGCCAGTTATTGAAACAGGAACTGGAAATTGTCACATTTATGTTGATGAAGAATGTGATTTTGAAATGGCAAAGAATATAGTTGTTAATGCAAAAACATCAAGACCAGCAGTTTGTAATGCAGCTGAGAAATTGCTTATTAATGAGAAGGTAGCTAAAGAATTTTTACCATTAGTTGTTGAGGCATTAAGAGAAAAGAATGTTGAGATTAGAGGAAATGATGATATTAGCTCACTTATAAATGATGTTGTTACACCATCAGAGCATGAATGGTATGAAGAGTATCTTGATTATGTTATGGCAGTAAAAATTGTTAAGGATATTGATGAAGCTATAACTCATATAAATAAATATGGTTCAGGACACTCTGAAGCAATAGTGACAAAAAGTTATGATAATTCTCAAAAATTCCTTCAAAGAGTAAATGCAGCAGCTGTTTATGTAAATGCATCAACTAGATTTACAGACGGGTGCGAGTTTGGATTTGGGGCAGAAATAGGAATAAGCACACAAAAATTACATGCAAGAGGACCAATGGGATTAAAAGAATTAACTACAATAAAGTATTTAATATATGGAAATGGTCAAATAAGATAAGGGTGAGCTTAAGCTCACCTTCTTTCATTTCGAATAAATAATATGTATAATATAAAATAAAAGTAAGAGGAAGGTGAGTAGAATGGATATTAAAGAATCAATAAATAATAAAAGAATATATTTTAAAGTTGCAAAATTAAATGAATTATCTCAAGAAGAAGTTTATGATATGTGTAAAGCTAGATATGAAGTTTTTGTTTGCGAGCAAAAAATAACAAGTGAGAATGATTTTGATGATAAGGACAAAGAGTGCCTACATTTATTAGCTATAGAAGTAGATGGTGAAGAAAATAGAAGGATAGTCGGGTATTGTAGACTACTTCCAGCAGGTATGAGCTATGATGAGGCATCAATAGGAAGAGTTTTAGTTATGAAGGAGCTTAGAGGGAGTGGGATTGCCCAGGAAATGATGAAAATCGCCATAAATCAAATAAAAGAGAGTTTTTGCGAGAATAAAATTACATTATCAGCGCAAAGTTATATTAAAGGGTTATATTTATCAGTTGGGTTTAAGCAAGTATCAGATGAATATGATGAAGCGGGAATACCTCATGTTAAAATGAAATATAAAGGAGAATAATTTCATGATAATACAAAAGGTTCTTAATAATAATGTTGTAATAACTATTGATCCTAAAACAAACAAAGAAGTAATTTTAATGGGATGTGGTATCGCATTCACAAAAAAAGCAGGAGATAAGGTTGAAGAGGGAAAAATAGAGAAAAAGTTTAGCATAGAAGATAAATCAGCAGGTAATAAACTAAAAAAGCTTATTAATGAAATACCAGAGGATATTTTACAAATTACTCATGAAATAATTATATATGCGTCAAAAACATTAGGTAAAAAATTAGATGACCATTTGTATACATCACTTTCAGATCATATTACATTTGCAGTTAAGAGATATAAAAATGGAATTGTAGTTAAAAATGAGCTTTTAGATGAAATAAGAAGAATTCATAAAAGTGAGTTTAAGGTTGCAACAACAGCATTAAAATATATAAATAAAAAGATGAATATAAATTTAACTATAGATGAGGCAGGCTTTATTGCATTACATTTATTAAATTCAAGTTGTGAAAATTCTCAAAGTAATTCAATACAAAGTACAAACTTAATTAAGGAAATACTTGATATTATAAAGGTTTGCTATAATATGAATTTTGTTGTAGATGACATAAATTATGATAGATTGTTAACTCATTTAAAGTATTTTGCAAGAAGAGTTTTGACAAATAAACAGTATGATAATGATTCTGGTGACTTAATAGAACTAGTTCAATTGAAATATAATAGAGCATATAAATGTGCACTAGTAATTAGAGATTTTATAAAAGACAAATATAAATACAATGTTAATGATGATGAAGTTGTATATTTAACACTACATATTCATAGGGTTACACGAAATGTAGAGGAGTGTATCTCAAATTAAAGTATGAGGTACACCCTAAAATTACCTTTAAAAAACTTTTCATAAAACCCTTTACATTGATGGGAACATATGATAATATAAAGATACAATTAAGTAGGTTGTTACTGGTGATGCAGGCAAGGCTAAGATATGTGTAAATTATATGGGATACTTATATATAAAGATAAGGTCTGATATTGTTTATAGATATTTTGGCCTTTTTTGTTTTCAAAAAACCAAATTTTAATTGTATTATTCATCTCACAGAGGACGTGAGATAAGATTATTATATTTAATCAATAAAGGAGGAATAATAATGTTACAGTATTTACAAAGAATCGGTAAAGCATTAATGCTACCAATAGCAACTTTACCAATAGCAGGTATTTTATTAGGAGTTGGTGGAGCTTTATTAAACATAGCTACTTTAGATAATCCGCCAGCAGTTTATGAAGGACTTATATCATTTGTAACAATACCAGCAGTAACAGCAGTTCTTACAATAATGAGAAATGTAGGAGATATAGTATTTGGTAACTTGCCAATATTATTTGCAGTTGGAGTTGCAGTTGGATTAGCTAAGAAGGAAAAAGGAACAGCAGCAATTGCATCAGTATTTGGTTTCTTAATAATGAACCAAGTTATATCAACAATGTTAACTTTAGGAGTAACTCAATTAGGAGTTGTTACACCTGATAATGTAGGTGAATATGGAACTTATGTTACTACAAACTTAGGTATATTCACATTAAATATGTCAGTATTCGGTGGTATTATAACAGGGGTTATAACATCATTATTACACAATAGATTCTACAACATTCAATTACCACAAGTTATAGGATTCTTTTCAGGATCAAGATTTGTTCCAATTATAACAGCAATAACAATGGCTTTTGTTGGAGGGTTTTTAGGATTTGCTTGGCCAGTAGTTCAAGATGGTATTTCAGTTATAGCAAACTTAGTTAGAGAAGCAGGAGCAGCAGGAACATTCTTATTTGGATTAATTGAAAGAGCATTAATTCCATTTGGATTACACCACGTATTCTATACACCATTCTGGTTTACCTCATTTGTTGAAGGTAATGTAATGATAAATGGTGCATGGGAAACTATAGCAGGAGCTAACACAGCTTACTTTGCACAATTATCAAGCATGAACGATTTAGTTGGTGCTAACCCAGAAATGATGTCTACAATAGTAGATGGTACTTCAAGATTTATGGCAGGTAAATTCCCATTCATGATGTTTGGTTTACCAGCAGCAGCATTTGCAATGTATAAAACAGCAGCACCAAGCAAAAAGAAGGTTGTAGGATCATTATTACTTTCAGCTGGTGTAACATCATTATTAACAGGTATTACTGAACCATTAGAGTTCACATTCTTATTCGTAGCACCAGTATTATATGGAGTTCACTGTGTAATGGCTGGATTATCATTCATGATAATGGATTTACTAGATGTATTTATAGGAATGACATTCTCAGGTGGATTAATTGACTTCTCATTATTTGGAATACTTCCAGCAGGAGCAGGAGTTCCAACAAACTGGATTAGAGTAATTATGGTTGGTGCTGTTTATGCAGTAGTTTACTACTTCTTATTCTCATTCTTAATTAAGAAGTTTAACTTAAAGACACCAGGTAGAGATGAAAACGAAGAAGAAACTAAGTTATACACAAAGGCTGACTACCAAAACAATAAGTCAGGTGAAAATGAAATAACTGAAAAAGCTCCAGCAGTATTAGCTGCATTAGGTGGAGAAGAAAATATCACTAACTTAGATGCTTGTATCACTAGATTAAGAGTTGAAGTTAAGGATAAGGCAAAGGTTAACAAAGAAGAACTTAAGGCATTAGGTGCAGCAGGAGTTATGGAAGTTGGGAACGGAGTTCAAGCAATTTTTGGTGCAAAAGCTGATGCATATAAGAATGAAATAAACAATATATTAGGTCACAACTAGTGAAAAAGGATGTCTCAAACGAGACATCCTTTTATTTTCTAAATAAATAAGTCAGTTCAAAAAGTAACTGCAAATATTCAGAAAATTCAATTAAATTATAACAAATAAATAAGAGGTTTGCAAATAGTAGTATGTAAAATATAATTAAAATAATGATTAAGAATGAGTGGAAGTGAATTTATGAGTAATGGTAAATATACATTAATAACTGGTGGTACTGAAGGTATTGGATATGAATTATCAAGGCTTTATGCAAAAGATAATCACAATTTAATTTTAGTTGCTAGAAATAATGATAGGTTAAAAAATGTTAAAAAAGAGTTAGAAAGTAAATATGGTATTAATGTAGAAATTATAAGTTTAGATTTATCTATCCACAATGAAAGGGAAAAACTTATCAAAACTGTGGAAGAAAAAAATATTGTTGTGGATAATTTAATAAATAATGCTGGAATAGGTAGCTTTGGTGAATTTTCAAATAAT
>JBOFQV010000040.1:0-20067 GCA_051650705.1 Clostridium sp. | reverse complement strand
TTAAATCTAAATCTTCACCTTTAATTAATTTGTTGTCCACAAAAACCTTTTGAGTAGTCATTTTATTTTGAGTTAATGTACCAGTTTTATCTGAACAGATAATAGATACACAACCAAGTCCTTCAACAGCTTTAAGATTTTTAATAATAGCATTTTCTTTAGCCATTTTTTGAGTACCTAAAGCTAAAACAATAGTAACTATTGAGCTTAATGCTTCTGGTATTGCAGCAACTGCTAAAGCAACAGCAAACATTAATGAATCAACAACAGGAGTTTGTCTATATACACTTAAACCAAAAACAATAACACAAATTCCTAAAATAATCATAGCAAGCTTTTTACTAAAATCATCTAAAGTGATTTGAAGTGGAGTTTTCTTTTCTTGAGTATTCTCCATTAAAGTAGCTATTTTACCTAATTCTGTTGACATTCCAGTACTAGTTACAACAACAGTAGCACGTCCATAAGTTACAAGTGAGCTTGAGAATACCATGTTTTTTTGATCTCCTAAAGCAACCTCATCCTTAGTAATAGTATCACATATTTTTGTTACACTTTCAGATTCTCCAGTTAAAGCACTTTCATTAACTTGAAGAGAGAAGTTTTCAATAATTCTACCATCAGCAACTACTAAGTCACCTGCTTCAAGAATTAAAATGTCACCAGGAACAACGTCCTTTGATGGAATAATAGCTTTAACACCATTTCTTATAACTTTTGCTGATGGTGCAGAAAGCGCCTTTAAGCTACTTAAAGATTGTTCAGCCTTAACATGTTGAACTGTTCCTAAAATTGCATTCATAATTATTACTGCAAAGATAACAATTGTACTTTCTGTGTGACCAGTTGTCATAGAAACAATACCAGCTATTATTAATATAACAACAAGTAAGTCCTTAAATTGTTCTAAAAACACCATAAAAGTGCTTTTCTTTTTCCCCTCGTTAAGGGCGTTTTCTCCATTGATTTCTAATGATTTTTTTACACCTTCCTCACTAAGACCTTGCATGTCCACATTAAAGTGATTTAATACATTTTGGCTTGATTTGTTAAAAAACTTGTCCATAATCAATACCCCTTTCAATATAATAAAAAAAGACCCTTAATATAATTTTTGTAATAAAAATTATATTAAAAGTCTCGTAACCAAATTGGTATATAACACCAGGCTTTTATGCCGCGAATGTTGATGTTATATTTATTACTACTCCCTCTTAATAAGTTCGTATCTTTAATTTATATTACTAGCATATACTTATTTGATATAAATTGTCAATAAAGAAAGTTTACTTGTAACATTAATTTAACAATTGTTTTTTGAGACTTTTAGATTTTCTATTAGTAAAAAGTTCTCTTTTTAAAACAGTAATTAAAACAAAAAATAGTATTAAGCAAATATTAGTAAATATTTGAAAAATAATCAATAGAGTTCATATAAAATTAACTAATTATATAGAATATAATTAAAATATTATTAAAAAATACACTGTTTACAAATTCATAATTGAAATTAGAACAGAATTTAGTTAATAGAAAAATAGCACAAACTTAAAACTAATGACATAGAATATGATATAAGCATTACATGGAGTTGAAAGGCGTGATATACGGGCTAATTTTAGCTGGTGGAAAGGGAAGCAGACTTTATCCTCTATCAAGGGCAGAAAACCCAAAACAGTTCCTGAAAATAATCAATAACAAAAGCTTCTTAAGTAATACTGTAGACAGGATTTCCTCTCTTATAAGCAAGGATAATATTTATGTTGTGACCAACGAAGATTATCAAGACAAAGTTAGGGAGGAACTAAATGATGTTAATGAAAGCAATATTTTTACAGAGCCAAGCAATAAGGAGACAGCAACTTGTATAGCTTTATCAGCAGTTAAGCTATTAAAAAGAGATGCTGAAGCAGTAATGGTTGTATTACCATCAGACCATTACATTGAGGGAAGTAAAGCGTATTTAGAAACTTTAGCTCAAGCTGTGGAAATTGCTAATAAAAAAAGATGTATTGTAACCCTTGGTATCGAACCTACTAGACCTGAAACAGGCTATGGATATATTGAAATGGGTGAGAGAGTTAGTGGAAATATAGCCACTTATAAAATAGCAAGATTCACAGAAAAACCAAATGTAGAGGTAGCTAAAGACTTTTTGTTAAAGGGAACTTATTTATGGAATTCAGGAATGTTTGTTTTTAGGGCAGATGTTATTTTAAGAGAAATAGAAAAATATATTCCTAAGATGTATAAATCAATTATGGAAATTTATAAGCATATTGATGAAGAGGATGAAGAGAAGGTTATCAGAGAAGAATATTCACGAATAGATGGAATTTCAATAGATTTCGGAGTAATGCAGAAAACCAGAAGAGCCTATGTAATTAAATGTGACTTTGAATGGGATGATATTGGAAGCTTTACTGCTTTAGGTAGAATTCTAGAAATGAGAAATAGCAATAGAATAACTTCTAATGTTTATTTAGAGGAATGTGAAAATTGCTCTATGTTTGGTGGAAAGAATTTAATTATAGGCTTGGGTGTTAAGGATATAGTGTTAGTGGATGCTGGAGATGTGATTTTGGTTATGGATAAAAATAGAGATCAAGAAATAAAGCATCTGTTAAATAATCTGAGTAAAGAAGATGAATATGATAAATATCTGTGAAATTAAATTTTCACATTATGACAATATAGCATGAATTTGTGGTATTGGGATAACCTTCAAAGGGGCTAGCGAAAGCTAGTCCTTTTGAAGTTATATAGTATAAATAATATCAAATTTCAAAAACTATTTTTATAAAGATGAAGGAGGATTAAATTATGAGAGAATATTTAAAGAAGTTAATAATAGCTTTAAGCATTTTTTCAATATGCTTTTGCACAGTTAGTATAATTTCATATAGCTATAATTTGGATAGTCCTATAAATAAAGATGATATAAAAAGGTTTAAATCATAATAAAAAATATGTGCAATTAGTAATAATAAGGCTAGGTTTAACATAATTATTAAATGTTAAGCTTAGTCTTGTTTATTATATAAAATTAATGAATAATTTTGGGAAAATAGTTGACATCTTCTAATGGATGAACATATAATGAAATAAACATATGAGCAATTGTTCATATGAGAGGAGGAATCAATATGGAAAGTTGTAATTGTAATGTAATTCATGAGGATGTTGTTATAAAAGTTAAGGATTCTTTACCAAATGATGAAACTCTATATGAGTTAGCAGAATTTTTTAAGGTGTTTGGGGATTCAACAAGAATAAAAATAATTTGTGCATTATTTAAGTCTGAAATGTGTGTGTGTGATTTATCTAATCTTTTAGGTGTTAGTCAATCGGCTATTTCTCACCAACTTAGAACACTAAAATCTGCTAGACTAGTTAAGTTTAGAAGAGAGGGAAAAGTTGTTTATTATTCATTAGATGATGATCATATAAAACACATTTTTGATGAGGGGTTAAGGCATATCGAAGAATAGAAAGGGGGAATTAATAATGAAAAAGATGGAACTACTATTAAAAGGATTAACATGTGCAAACTGTGGGGCAAAAATAGAGGATAGAGTAGGTAAATTAAAAGGAGTAAATGAAAGTGTATTAAATTTCTCCTTATCAAAGCTTATTGTAACATTTAATGATGATGTTAAAGAGGAAGAACTTTATGATGGTGTTAAAGAAATAGTAGAAAAATTAGAGCCACATGTTAAAGTTATGTATTATAAGGATGCAGAGGGATATAGAAATATTAATGTTTGTTCAAGTAGTACATGTTCTATAGAGGGAAATCATGAGCATCATGGACATTCTCATGAACATGGGCACAGTAATAATAAAGCACATTCACATGAGCACACTCATGGAGATGGAAGTTTTAATATTGATGATAATATTCCATTAATAATGGGAATTGCATTATATGTTTTGGCATTAATTTTGGGAGAATCTAACCCAATAACAATAATTTTATTTATTGCTTCTTATATTTTAGTTGGTGGAGAAATTGTAAAAACTGCCTTTATGAATATATTAAGAGGGGAAATTTTTGATGAAAACTTCTTAATGACAATAGCAACTCTTGGAGCATTTATAATTGGAGAACATGCAGAAGGTGTTGCAGTAATGATTTTCTATGGAATAGGGGAAATGTTCCAAGGATATGCAGTTGATAAATCAAGAAAGTCTATTTCATCATTAATGAATATTAAGGCTGAATATGCTGTAAAGTTGCAAGATGGAAAAGAAGTTAAAGTTAAGCCAGAAGCGGTTAGAGTTGATGATATAATAATTATAAAACCTGGAGAAAGAGTAGCATTAGATGGAATTATAATTGAAGGAGAAGGTTCTTTAGATACTTCAGCTTTAACAGGAGAATCACTTCCTAGAGATATTAAAGTTGGAGATGAAATTTTAGCTGGTGCAATAAATTTAAATTCTGTTATCAAGGTGAAGGTTTCAAAAGAATATGGACAATCAACAGTTGCTAGAATACTTGAATTAGTTGAAAATGCAAGTAATAAGAAGGGTAAAACTGAAAAGTTTATCACTAAATTTGCAAGGTATTACACTCCAATAGTTGTTTTTATAGCTATTGCGTTAGCTGTTGTTCCACCATTAGTTTTAGAAGGGCATACTTTTAGTGAATGGATATATAGAGCTTTAATTTTCTTAGTTGTATCTTGTCCTTGTGCATTAGTTGTTTCAGTTCCGCTTGGATTATTTGCTGGAATTGGTGGAGCTTCAAAAAAAGGTGTGCTTATAAAGGGTGGAAACTATATTGAAATATTAAAAAATGTTGATACTGTTGTATTTGATAAAACAGGAACATTAACAAAAGGGGAATTTGGAGTTTCTCAAATTAATGAAATAGATATGAGCAAGGAAGATTTATTAAAGTATGCAGCTCATGGAGAAAGCTTCTCAAATCATCCAATAGCTCAATCAGTAGTAAAAGCATATAGTGGAAAAATTAATAAAAATGATGTTAAGGATTATAAAGAAATATCAGGACATGGAATTAGTGCAACAATACTTGGTAAAAAAGTTTTACTTGGTAATGATAAACTTATGAAAAAAGAACAAATAGGATATCAAACATCATCTACTGTTGGGACAATAATTCATATTGCAATTAATGGAGTATATGAAGGAAACATTGTTATTGGAGATAAAATTAAGGAAACATCTAAAGAAGCTATTTCAAAGCTAAAAGAAATTGGAATAAAGAAAACTGTTATGTTAACAGGAGACAATAAATTAGTAGCTGATGCTGTTGGTAAGGAACTTGGATTAGATGAGGTATATGGTGAATTACTTCCAGGAGACAAGGTTACAAAGGTAGAAGAAATTTTAGAAAATGCTCAAGGAAAAGTAATATTTGTTGGAGATGGAATTAATGATGCTCCAGTACTTGCAAGAGCTGATATTGGAATTGCAATGGGAGGAATTGGGTCAGATGCAGCAATTGAAGCTGCGGATGTTGTTTTAATGAAGGATGATCCAAAATCAATTAGTGATGCGATTAAAATTGGAAGAAAAACTACAAGTATCTTATGGCAAAACATTATTTTTGCATTAGGTGTTAAAGTTTTAGTTATGATTTTGAGTGCATTTGGAGTTGCAAACATGTGGATTGCTGTATTTGCAGATGTTGGAGTTACTTTAATAGCTGTAATAAACTCTATGAGAGCATTGAAATAAGTTCAAAAGAATTAAATTAATTTATATAAGCAGAGAAATACTTTTATAAATAAAGTATAAATAAATAGTTAATTAATTTAGGAAGTAATTAAAAAATTACTTCCTAAATTTTTTTAGCTTCAAATTAATATTTTAGAGATTGATTTTCTTGAATAAAATTGGGCAAATAACAATAGCCCAAAAGGTAATTGAGAAATATTTAATAAAGCTAAATAAAAGAGTGTCATTGAATATTTCAAAGCCAATATAAATTAATAGGGCTCCAAGTAGACCTAAAATTACTTTAATTATATTATTCTTTTTTGTAGCTACGTTATTAAATTTAATATATCTTTTCTCTAAAATATATCCAATAGAGAATGCAGTAAAGGCTCCCAAAGCTTTAAATAAATCATCAGATGGGAACAATATTCCTAAAATCATAAAAGGAATATATGAAAAGAAAATATACAAATCATTTTTTTCTTCAGCTAAAATAAATATTCTATTGGATATAAAAACAGAAATAATACCAATTAGAGTTCCTAGAATAACATCAATTGGCCAATGAACTCCTAAATAAAGTCTAGAAACTGGAACTAAAATCATCATTATAATTCCAAAAGTCCAAAACCAAGGTTTTTTAATAATCCCCATTAGTAGTGTGAAAGTGGTTGCATTTCCCTGGGAATGACCAGAGGGAAAGGATGAACCAGTGGCAGTTTCAACATGACTAGAATTTATTCCAGGTGTTCCAATTGGTCTTGGAGAGTTTATAATTCCTTTCAATACATTATTAAGTGAAAAAGAAAAAATAACTCCATAAAGGAATCTGTAACCGGTATTTTTATTTCCACACCAGTAAAAAATAATTCCAATGAAAATACCAAATGTTTGAGCACCTAGGTATGTAATAGCTGTAAAAAACCAATCTAAAAATGGATTTGAAAGCTGTTGAATTAAAATTATTAAATCCATAATTTATCTCCTTGTTTAAAATTAAATTTATCATTTATTTTAAACTTTGATAAAATAAAATACAATAAAAATTTTTACCATTAATTTTCATTGACAACCAATTATACCTAACGTATAATAGTCAAAGTTAGGAATATTTTTAGGCATAAGGGAGTAGCATGCAGGGTCCCACCCTGTGGCAGAGTGTACATATTGGTGAAGAAATTCACCACGTTCTGTCTTAATTTGTGAGACTTATGTATAACCAAGGGTTGCGGTTATACATAAGTCTCACTTTTTTTGTGCAAAATAAAGTATAGGAGTTGAGAAAATGAATTTATTAACATTGATTTTAACAGGAGTTGGACTATCAATGGATGCTTTTGCTGTTGCACTTACAACAGGATTAAAAGTGGAAGAAAAAGAAAAATTAAAAACTGCTTTAAAAGCTGCATTTTTCTTTGGAGGATTTCAAGGATTGATGCCTATTATAGGATGGGGACTTGGAGTTAATTTTAAAGATTATATTGAAAAAATTGATCATTGGATTGCGTTTATACTATTAGTGTTCATTGGTGGGAAAATGTTGTTTGAAGCTATAAAAGGGGATGAGGATGAAGAGGAAGAAACATCACAAGAGCTTACAAATAAAAAATTTGTTTTGCTAGCAATTGCAACAAGTATTGATGCTTTAGCAGTTGGAGTTAGCTTTGCATTTTTAGATGTTAATATAATTTCAGCAGGAGTTATTATTGCAATAACAACAGGAATATTTAGTTTTGTGGCTGTATATATTGGGAAAGTATGTGGAACAATATTAAGTAAAAAAGCAGAGGTATTTGGAGGCGTTGTTCTTATTTTAATAGGAGTTAAAATTTTATTAGAACATCTGCAAATTTTAGGGTAAATTTTTAAATTAATTTAAAATTATTTATTTAATTATAAAAATAATGGATTATTATTGAAAATTTATGTTAATATAAAATAGGTAACAATTGCTTTAAAACAGTTAATGTGGTAAAAATATATTTAAAGTTTGTTAAATTTTAGATTAATAGTAAGGAGAACCTCATTCATGGAAAAGAAAAAGAATATTTCTATGGCAGTAATTAAAAGACTTCCAAAATATCATAGATATCTAAACGAATTAATGAAAAATGATGTTGATAGAATATCTTCTAAAGAATTAGGAGAAAAAATAGGGTTTACTGCATCACAAATCCGTCAAGACTTAAACTGCTTTGGTGATTTTGGTCAACAAGGTTATGGATATAATGTAAGAGATTTATATAATCAAATTAGCACTATTTTAGGGTTAGATAGAGAATATAAAACAATAATAGTTGGTGCAGGGAATATAGGGCAAGCAATTGCTAACTATTCAAGATTTGATAAAATAGGATTTAATCTACAAGCAATATTTGATGCAAACCCAAAGCTTGTTGGAATGAGAATTAGAGATATAGAAATTGAAGATATAGATAATCTTCAAAACTATATAAAAGAGAATCAGGTTGATATTGGAATTGTATGTGTTCCAAGAATTAATGCTCAAAAGGTTGCAGATTTATTAGTTGAAGGTGGAGTTCAAGGTATTTGGAACTTTGCGCCTGTTGATTTAGTTGTACCAAATGAAGTAATAGTTGAAAATGTACACTTAAGTGAAAGTTTCTTAACTTTAATTTACTTATTACATACAGCTCAAGACGAATTAAAATAATATGAGATACCCCTTAAAATAATTAAACTTTTAAAAAGAAATTATTTTAAGGGGTATTTTATTTAGAAAATCAATTTACAAAAAACATAATAATTTACAATATGTATAGGAGATTATAAAATTTGGATATTTATCCATAATTATATTGCAAAAAAATTAACAAAGTATTATAATCATAAGTGGAATTAATAAGCTTCATTATTTTTTGTCTTTAATTGTTATATTATTAACAAGAGTGAGGATTTATAAAAAACATCGACAAAAAAGGACAATGAGGTTTCACATCTAAATGGGTACAAGTCTTTAAAAATGTTAATTAATTTACAAATTTAAATTAATAGTATAGGTATAAAAGGAGGATTATCACATGGAATTAAACAATGTTTTACTTGAAAAGAATGATCATCTTGCCATTGTTACAATTAACAGACCAAAGGCATTAAATGCATTAAATTCAGAAACATTAAAGGATCTAAATACAGTTCTAGATGATTTAGAAAAGGATAATAACATTTATGCTGTAATATTAACAGGGGCTGGAGACAAGTCTTTTGTTGCTGGTGCAGACATAGCTGAAATGAAGGATTTAAATGAGGAAGAAGGAAAGGCTTTTGGATTACTTGGAAACAATGTATTTAGAAGACTTGAAAACTTAGATAAGCCAGTTATAGCTGCTATTTCAGGATTCGCTTTAGGTGGTGGATGTGAATTAGCTATGGCATGTGACATAAGAATTGCTTCTGAAAAAGCAAAATTTGCACAACCAGAAGCTGGTCTTGGAATTACTCCAGGTTTTGGTGGAACTCAAAGATTACCAAGAATAGTTGGAGAAGGAAAAGCTAAGGAATTAATTTATACTGGAGATATGATTAAGGCTGATGAAGCTTTAAGAATTGGATTAGTTAATAAAGTAGTTGCAGTAGAAGCTCTAATGGAAGAAGCAAGAGCAATGGCTGGAAGAATCATTGCAAATGCTCCAATAGCAGTTAAACTTTGTAAGGATGCTATCAATAGAGGAATGCAAGTAGATATAGATAAGGCAATAGTTATAGAAGCTGAAGATTTTGGTAAGTGCTTTAGCACAGAAGACCAAACTGAAGGAATGACTGCCTTTGTTGAAAGAAGAGAAAAGAACTTTCAAAACAAATAGTCTTTAAGGGACTAAAAAATTTAACCTAAATATTTTAAAAATTTAAATTTTTATGATAATTTATTATGCTCAGATTTTAAGGAGGGTTATTTAAATGAATTTTGGATTAACTAGAGAACAAGAATTAGTTAGACAAATGGTTAGAGAGTTTGCAATAAACGAAGTAAAACCAATTGCTGCTGAAATTGATGAAACAGAAAGATTCCCAATGGAAACAGTTGAAAAGATGGCTAAGTTAGGTATGATGGGAATACCTTTTTCAAAAGAATTTGGTGGAGCTGGTGGAGATACACTATCATATATCATGACTGTTGAAGAATTATCAAAAGTTTGTGGAACAACAGGAGTTATAGTTTCAGCTCATACTTCTTTATGTGCTTCAGTTGTTGATTCTTTTGGTACTCCAGCACAAAAAGCTAAGTACTTACCAGATCTTGCAAGTGGTAGAAAAGTTGGTGCTTTCGGTTTAACAGAACCAGGAGC
The DNA here is from genome assembly GCA_051650705.1 of Clostridium sp. GTDB lineage: Bacteria > Bacillota > Clostridia > Clostridiales > Clostridiaceae > Clostridium. The sequence goes on along the minus strand of JBOFQV010000040.1, from coordinate 10,069 downwards.
AGGTACAGATGCTGCAGGACAACAAACAGTAGCAATTTTAGATGGAGATAACTACATCTTAAATGGTTCAAAAATATTCATAACAAATGGTGGAGTTGCTGAAACTTTCATAATATTTGCTATGACAGATAAGAGCAAGGGAACAAAAGGAATTTCTGCTTTCATAGTTGAAAAAGACTTCCCAGGATTCTCAATTGGTAAGAAGGAAGATAAGCTTGGAATTAGAGCATCTTCAACTACAGAATTAATCATGGAAAACTGTGTTGTTCCAAAGGAAAATCTTTTAGGGCAAGAAGGTAAGGGATTTGGTATAGCAATGAAGACTCTTGATGGAGGAAGAATTGGTATAGCTGCTCAAGCTTTAGGAATTGCAACAGGAGCTTTAGAAGAAGCTATTCACTACATGAAGGAAAGAAAGCAATTTGGTAAGCCATTATCAGCATTCCAAGGATTACAATGGATGATAGCTGAAATGGATACTAAGGTTGAAGCTGCAAGACTTCTTGTATACAAGGCTGCATGGCTTAAGGACCAAAAAATGCCTTACAGTGTAGAAGCTGCAAGAGCAAAACTTTATGCTGCAGAAGTTGCTATGGAAGTAACAACTAAGGCTGTTCAAATCTTTGGTGGATATGGATACACTAAGGAATACCCAGTAGAAAGAATGATGAGAGATGCTAAGATAACTGAAATCTATGAAGGAACTTCAGAAGTTCAAAAGATGGTTATCGCAGGAAGCGCATTAAGATAATAAAGGGAGGGTTTTTCTAATGAATATAGTAGTTTGTTTAAAGCAAGTTCCAGATACTACAGCTGTTAAAATTGATCCTAAAACTGGAACTCTTATAAGAGATGGTGTTCCATCAATAATAAATCCAGAAGATAAGCATGCATTAGAGGCTGCTTTACAAATAAAAGAAAACAGTGGAGCAAAGGTTACTGTACTAAGCATGGGACCTCCACAAGCACAAAATGCTTTAAGAGAAGCATTATGTATGGGTGCTGATGAAGCAATCCTAATTACAGATAGAGCATTCGCAGGAGCTGATACTTTAGCTACTTCAAATGCATTAGCTGGAGCATTAAGAAAATTAGAATACGATATTATATTTGCTGGAAGACAAGCGATTGATGGAGATACTGCACAAGTTGGACCAGAAATTGCTGAGCACTTAAGCATTCCACAAGTTACTTACGTACAAGATGTTAAGGTTGAGGAAGATGGTTTAGTAGTAAACAGAGCTTTAGAAGATGGATATGAATTAATCAGAGTTCAAACTCCTTGTCTTTTAACTGCAATTGAAGAATTAAACCACCCAAGATACATGAGTGTTGGTTTAATCTTTGAAACAGCTAACAAGGAAATCACTATTTGGTCAGCAGATGACATAGATGTAGATAAGGCTGTATTAGGATTAAAGGGTTCACCTACAAAGGTTAAGAAGTCAATGACTAAGGAAGCTAAGGGAGCAGGAGAATTAGTTAATAAGCCAGCAAACGAAGCAGTAAGTTATGTACTTGGAAAATTAAAAGAAAAACACTACATCTAGGATAATGGGAGGTTAATTAGTATGAATATAGCAGATTACAATGGCGTTTGGGTATTTGCTGAGCAAAGACAAGGCCAATTACAAAAAGTTTCTTTAGAATTATTAGGCGAAGGTAAGAAAATTGCTGAAAAGCTTGGAGTTAAGTTAACAGCGTTATTATTAGGTAGTGACATTAAAGGATTAGCTAATGAACTAGGAGAAAACGGAGCTGATGAAGTTATCGTTGTAGATCACGAATTATTAGCTAACTACACAACTGATGGATATACTAAGGTTATTTGTGACCTTGCAAATGAAAAGAAACCAGGAATTCTTTTCATTGGAGCAACTTTCATTGGAAGAGATTTAGGACCAAGAGTTGCTGCTAGATTAACAACTGGATTAACAGCTGACTGTACAATCTTAGATGTTGAAGTTGAAAATGGAGCTTTATTAGCTACAAGACCAGCTTTTGGTGGTAACTTAATGGCAACAATCGCTTGTCCAGACCACAGACCTCAAATGGCTACAGTTAGACCAGGAGTTTTCTCAAAGGTTGAAGAAAAGAATGAAAACTTCATTGTTGAAGAAATTAATGTTACTTTAACTAAGGAAGATATCAGAACAGAAGTTATCGAAGTAGTTAAGGAAGATAAAGAAATAGTTGATATCACTGAAGCTAACATCATCGTTTCAGGTGGTAGAGGAGTTGGAAGCAGAGAAAACTTTAAGCTTCTTGAAGATTTAGCAGAAGTTTTAGGTGGAACAGTTGGAGCTTCAAGAGCTGCTGTTGAAAATGGTTGGTTATCAAGAGATTACCAAGTAGGGCAAACAGGAAAAACTGTAAGACCAACAATCTACATTGCTTGTGGTATTTCAGGAGCTATCCAACACGTTGCTGGTATGCAAGATGCTGATATGATTATTGCAATCAACAAGGATGCTACTGCTCCAATCATGAAGGTTGCTGATTATGCAATCGTTGGAGATATGGCTAAGGTTGTACCTGAAATGATAGCTCAAGCTAAGGCTATGAAATAATAAAAAACTATTTGTTTAGGAGGGTTATATTATGGAAAAGATTTTTGTTCTTGGTGCTGGTACAATGGGTGCTGGTATAGTTCAAGCGTTTGCACAAAAAGGATATGAAGTAATAGTTAGAGATATAAAGGAAGAATTTGTTGAGAAGGGTATAGCTGGAATCAACAAAGGTTTAAGCAAGCAAGTTGCTAAAGGAAAGATGACTGAAGAAGTTAAGGAAGAAATACTTTCAAGAATTTCTGGAACAACAGACATGAACTTAGCTGCTGATTGTGATTTAGTTGTTGAAGCTGCTGTTGAAAACATGGCAATCAAAAAGCAAATTTTTGCTGAGTTAGATTCTATCTGTAAGGAAGAAACTATTTTAGCTTCAAACACTTCATCATTATCAATTACAGAAGTTGCTTCAGCTACAAAGAGACCAGATAAGGTTATAGGAATGCACTTCTTTAACCCAGCTCCAATAATGAAGCTTGTTGAAATCATTAGAGGAATGGCTACTTCACAAGAAACTTACGATAAAGTAAAGGAATTATCAGTTGCTATATCTAAGGAACCAGTTGAAGTTGCAGAAGCTCCAGGATTTGTTGTAAACAGAATATTAATTCCAATGATTAATGAAGCTACTTTCATTCTTCAAGAAGGAATTGCTTCAGTTGAAGATATTGATACTTCAATGAAGTATGGTGCAAATCACCCAATGGGACCTTTAGCTTTAGGAGATCTTATCGGATTAGATGTTTGCTTAGCTATAATGGATGTTTTATATAATGAAACAGGAGATACTAAGTACAGAGCTTCTTCATTACTAAGAAAGTATGTTAGAGCTGGATGGCTTGGAAGAAAATCAGGTAGAGGATTCTATAACTATTAAGAATAGTTAAGAGTTAAGAGAGAATAGTGAAGAGTTATGGAGGCAATTTGTATCAAATTGCTAAAAATAGCTTTTGATTTAAAAACTCCCCATCGGGGAGTTTTTTTCATAAACTCTTAACTTTTAGTTTTTAACTATTCACTTACAAGAAAATATTTACAAAAATTCTATACATTGCTTGAAGTGAATATGATGTAAATGGTATAATTATCTAAAAATTAAAAATAAAGAATGGGGGATTTATTCGTGTATAAAGTAGTAAGCAAGAGATTATTATCTGAAAACATCTATCTTATGGACGTTGAAGCACCAAGAGTTGCAAAATCTGCAAATCCTGGTCAGTTCGTAATAATTAAGATGGATGAAAAGGGGGAAAGAGTTCCATTAACAATTTGTGATTATGATGCAGAAAAGGGAACAGTAACTGTTGTATTCCAAACACTTGGAGCATCAACACAAGAGATGGCAAAGTATAATGAGGGGGATTATTTTGCTGACTTTGTTGGACCACTTGGTATGCCTTCTGAATTAGTTCACGAATCTAAGGAAGAATTACAAAAGAAGAATATTTTATTCATTGCAGGTGGAGTTGGTACAGCACCAGTTTACCCACAAGTTAAATGGTTAAGTGAGCAAGGGGCAAAGGCTGATGTAATCATTGGAGCTAGAACAGAAAGTATTGTTATTTTAAAAGAAGAAATGGAAGCAGTAGCTAAAAATCTTTATATAGCAACTGATGATGGTTCATCAGGATTTAAGGGATTGGTTACTGATAGATTAAAGGCGTTAGTTGAAGAAGGAAATAAATATGATTTGGTAGTTGCAATAGGACCTATGATAATGATGAAATTCGTTTCATTATTAACTAAGGAATTAAACATACCAACAGTAGTAAGCTTAAATCCAATCATGGTTGATGGAACAGGAATGTGTGGAGCTTGTAGAGTTACTGTTGGAGGAAAAGTTAAGTTTGCATGTGTTGATGGACCAGAATTTGATGGGCATCTAGTAAACTTTGATGAAGCAATGAGAAGACAAGCTATGTATAAGAGTGAAGAAGGAAGAGAAATCTTAAAGGTAGAAGAAGGCGACACTCATAAAGGTGGCGGCTGTGGTTGTGGAGGTGACGAGTAATGCTTAATTTAAAAAGAACACCAATAGCAGAACAAGCACCAGAAAAAAGAGCAAAGAACTTTGAAGAAGTATGTTTAGGATATACAGAGGAAGAGGCAATTGAAGAAGCATCAAGATGTTTAAATTGTAAAAATCCAAAGTGTGTTTCTAAATGTCCTGTTAATATAAGCATTCCAAGATTTATTTCAGAAGTAAAGCTTGGAAATTTTGAAGAGGCTGCAAAGGTTATTGCAGAAGCATCAGCATTACCAGCAGTTTGTGGAAGAGTTTGTCCTCAAGAATCACAATGTGAAGGACAATGTGTTTTAGGAATAAAGGGAGAAGCAGTTGCAATTGGAAAGCTAGAAAGATTTGTAGCTGACTGGAGTAGAGAAAATAACGTTGATTTAAGCAAAACAGAACCTAAGAATGGTAAAAAGGTTGCTGTAATAGGAAGTGGTCCAGCTGGATTAACTTGTGCAGGTGACTTAGCTAAGCTTGGATATGATGTTACTATATTTGAAGCGCTACATGAAGCTGGTGGAGTTTTAGTTTATGGAATTCCAGAATTCAGACTTCCAAAGGACACTGTAGTTAAGGGTGAAATTGAAAATGTTAAGAAGTTAGGAGTAAAGATTGAAACTAACGTTATAGTTGGAAGAACAATTACAATTGATGAATTATTTGAAGATGAAAAATTTGATGCTGTATTTATAGGGTCAGGTGCAGGTCTTCCTAAATTCATGGGTATTCCAGGAGAAAATGCAAATGGAGTATGTTCAGCTAATGAGTTCTTAACAAGAAATAACTTAATGAAGGCATTCAAGGAAGGGTATTCAACTCCAATTAGAGCAGGAGAAAAGGTTGCTGTAGTTGGTGGAGGAAATGTTGCTATGGATGCTGCAAGAACTGCATTAAGACTTGGAGCTGAGGTTCATATTGTTTATAGAAGAAGTGAAGCAGAGCTTCCTGCAAGAGTTGAAGAAGTTCATCATGCAAAGGAAGAGGGAGTAATTTTTGATGTATTAACTAATCCAACTGAAATTATTCAAAATGAAAAAGGTTGGGTAACAGGAATGAAGTGCGTTAAAATGGAACTTGGTGAGCCAGATGCTTCTGGTAGAAGAAGACCAGTTGAGGTTGAGGGTTCTGAGTTTGTGCTTGATGTTGATACTGTAATTATGTCTCTTGGTACTTCACCAAACCCATTAATTTCTTCAACAACTAAGGGGTTAGAGATTAATAAGTGGAAGTGTATTGTGGCTGAGGAGGAAACTGGTTTAACATCTAGAGAGGGTGTTTATGCTGGTGGTGATGCGGTTACTGGTGCTGCAACAGTAATACTTGCAATGGGAGCAGGTAAAAAAGCTGCAAAAGCAATCCATGAATATTTAAAAGATAATTAAAACAAAGTATAAAACTTTAGGCTTTTGTATAAGTCTAAAGTTTTATTATAAGCTAAAATAAGATTATTAGATTTTGTTTTTAAATGAATTTTTATAGGACTTTGAGTGTGTTGAAGATATATTAAAATTTCAACTGCCATGGTCCTTTTTATAATGTTAATGTAGCTATTATGTTGATTAAATAATTTGATTAATTTATAATAATTATTAATTAGAAGAAAATATTGGAGGGTAAAATGTTAGTAGATAGAGCAAGAGAGTTATGGGATAAAAAGTATGACTTAAATTGTGCTGAGTGTATATTATATGCGGCAAATGAAGAATATAAATTAGACTTATCTAAGCAAACATTAAAAGCAGTTGCAGGATTTGGTGGAGGAATTGCCATTGAGGATGTTTGTGGTGCAGCACTTGGGGCAGTTTCAGCAATTGGAATAATGTTCACAAATGAAAGAGGACATGAAAGTCCAATAGTAAGAGAGTTAACTGGAGAGTTCATGAAAAAGTTTAATGAAAAACTTGGAACTCATAAATGTGATGAATTAAAAGCAAAATATAGAAAAGATGACATTCATAGATGTATACATATGATAGAGGTTGCAGCAGAAACTTTAGATGAGGTTGTGAAGGCTGCAAAATAAGAAAGGATGATTTCTTTGGAGTTTAAAGAAGTAGTATTTGAAGAAAATAAAGCAATTTTAAAAGAAGTAAAAAACTTTAATATAAAGCAAATAGTAGAGTGTGGTCAGTGCTTTAGATGGGAGAAAAAAGAAGAACTTGATTATATAATTGTGGCATATGGAAGAGTAATTGAAGTTGTTCAAGTTGAGGATGAGGTTACAATACATAATTGTACAGAAGAGGACTTCAATAATATTTGGGTAGATTATTTTGATTTAGAGAGAGATTATACTTCAATTAAAAAGGAGTTATCTAAGGATAAACTTTTAAGAGAAAGTGTTGAGTTTGGCTATGGAATAAGAATTTTAAATCAAGAGCCATTTGAAATGTTAATCAGCTTTATTATATCTGCAAGAAATAGTATTCCAGTAATTAAGAAGACTGTTAAAAAGATATGTGAAAACTGGGGAACAAAGCTTGAGTATAATGGAGAAACCTATTACTCATTCCCAACACCAGAGCAATTAAAAGAAGTTACTTTAGAAGAGATTAAGGAAACTGGAGCGAGCTTTAGAAGCAAGTACATTGTAGATACTATTCAAAAGGTCAATGGAGCATTAACTCATAAGGAAGAGGAGTGGGTTAGATATAATTTAGATTATATTAAAGCTTTAAGTGATGATGAGTGCCATAAATCTCTTCAAGAATTTATGGGGGTTGGAGCAAAGGTTGCTGATTGCATTATGCTATTTTCTATGGGAAAGGTTTCTGCATTCCCTGTTGATGTTTGGGTTAAGAGAGCTATGATGTATTTTTATGATGCTGAAGAGGGTTCTTTAAATAAGATAAGGATTTTTGCTAGAAATAAGTTTAAGGATTTATCTGGTTTTGCTCAACAATATTTATTTTATTATGCTAGAGAAAATAGCATAAAAATTGAGGACTAAAATTTTTGAATAAAAATTTATAAAAAAACTCTAAAAGTAGAAAATGACCTCTAGCCATTGAGGGGTAATGGCTAGAGTGAGTTTGTTGGCGTAACATATGTTACCGATAATAGGTGAGGAGTAATGTATAAATTATGTATTTAAGCAAAATCATATAGTAAAAATATGTATGTTTTATCTCAGAGAATGACTGGATATAAAATTAGAATATCATTCATGTGTAGTTAAAAGAATAAAAGATAGGAAAGAGGGTTACTAGAAAATCCTCTTTTTTTGACGATAAAAATAATTATCAGAAAATTTAATCATTGATAAAATGTTAACAAATAAGTGGTATAATAAAGTAGTAATGTAAAAATATGTGCGGTAAAAGAGAATTAAAAGGAGAGTGTAATCTATGTTCCAATTTGAAACTCAACTAAACAAATTAAAGCACGAAGTGCTTACAGAGGTAGCTAAATTAGCTAAGGATGATAACTTAACTAAGGATAATATTGAAAAAATACCTTATGAAGTTATCAAAGGGGACAAGGCTAACTATAGATGCTGTGTTTACAAAGAAAGAGCTATAGTTCTTGAAAGAGCAAAATTAGCAGCAGGATATTTAGCAAACGGAGACTCTGTAGATGATGAATTAATTGATATTAGACCAGATGAACAAATAATCTATGTAATAGAAGCAGCATGTGACAGATGTCCAATAAATAGATATACAGTAACAGACTCATGTAGAAATTGTATTGCTCATAAGTGCCAAGAGGCGTGTAATTTTGGAGCAATAACTTATGTAGCAGGTAGAGCATACATAAATCAAGAAATTTGTAAGGAATGTGGAATGTGTAAGAAAGCATGTCCATATGATGCAATATCAGAAGCTATGAGACCTTGTAAGAGAGTTTGTCCAACTGGTGCATTAGATGTTAACCAAGAGGACAGAAAAGCTATGATTAAGGAAGAAACTTGTGTTAACTGTGGTTCTTGTATGAAAGCATGTCCATTTGGAGCAATATCAGATAAGAGTTTAATTGTTCCTGTAGCAAAGAGATTAGCAAAGGGTAGAAGCATGTATGCAGTAGTTGCACCAGCAATCACTGGGCAATTTGGAATGAAGGTTACATTTGGACAAATTAAGAATGCAATAAAGAAGCTTGGGTTTATTGATATGGTTGAGGCTGCGTGTGGGGCAGATGCAGTAACAATTCATGAGGGTGGAGAGTTTGTTGAAAGAATGGAAAATGGAGAAAAGTACATGACTAACTCTTGTTGTCCAGGATTCTTAAGCTATATAGAAAAGGTATATCCAGATCAAGTTGAAAAGATTTCAGGAACTGTTTCACCAATGGTTGCAACAGGAAGATATATTAAGAAAATGGATCCAGATGCTAAGGTAGTATTTATAGGACCTTGTACAGCTAAGAAGAGTGAAGCTGTTAGAGAAAGCTTAAAGGATGCTGTTGATTATGTTTTAACTTTTGAAGAGCTTGTTGCACTTTTTGATGCTTTTGAAGTTGATTTAGATAAGTGTGATGATGTTGTTGTGGATGAGGCATCAATTTTTGGCAGAGGGTTTGGTGCTCATGGTGGATTAACTGCTGCTGTTGAACAGTTTGTTAAGGAAAAGGGAATTAATGCTAACTTTAAGCCTGTTAAGGTTTCTGGTGGCGTTGAGATTAAGAAAACTATGATGATGGCTAAGATTGGTAAACTTCAAGGGAACTTTGTTGAAGGTATGATGTGTGAGGGTGGATGCATTAATGGTGCTGGAACTATGGTACCTGCAATGAAGGCTAAGGCTGTGTTTAATAAACTAAATGTGGCTGGTGCTAAGAAGGAGATTACTACTAATGATAAGCTTGGTGGCTTTGATGGGGTTAATTTAGAGAGATAATTTTTGTTTTGTAGTGTCAGAGTGGGGATACTTTGGCACTGTTTTTTTATACAATAAAATGGGTTATTATGGTATAATTTTATAGAGGTGGTTGAGGATGAAGGGGTTTAAAAATGATAAACTATTATTGCAAAAGGAATTTACAGCAAGTGAAATTTTGAATTTTATTTTATGGACTATAGTTATAATTTTACCATTTGTAATAAAGATAGATAGACTAGATACATATTATTTACCCAAAGCAATTTTTATGTGGGTAGTTTCGGTACTATTAATAATATTTTCTATAAAAGATATAAGGTTAATTTTAAGAGATATTAATAAATTATCATTAATTTTTCTTGTTTTAGTTATAATTTCAGGCATTTTATCTGAAAATGTTAGGACTTCTTTCTTTGGAGCAAATTCAAGATATGAAGGAGTAATTATGATAGGAATATATGTACTACTATTCAATCTATCAAGTAAGTATTTAAAAGTTAATGATATGTCAATTAAAATATTATCTGTTTTGTTCTCCATAATGTGTATATATGTTATTTTTCAGTACTATGGAATTGATCCTATTCCAAGCGATGTATTTCATCAAAAATCAGTAGGATCTACATTTGGAACTTTAGGAAATAGAAATTTTATGGGGACTTACATTT
>JBOFQV010000039.1:0-12143 GCA_051650705.1 Clostridium sp. | reverse complement strand
ATATTAATTATGTATTTCCCCTCTGCCATATATAATCCTTTATTTAATGCTTTTGCTTTTCCCTTGCTAGAGTCCAACCACCACATTCTTAAATTATAATACTCATGTTGAAGCTCATAATATATTTCCTTAGAATTATCAACAGAGCCATTATCAATTAATAAGACCTGTATATCTTTGATTGGATATTCACTATGTGCAATAGACTCTATACATTTTCTCAAAGATGAAGCTGAATTATATACTGGAATAATTACTGTTACCTTAGGAAAAAAATCCAAAACTCTTTGTTTATCTCTTCTAAACCATCTAAATAACAAAACTGTAGCTGAAAATAAACCACTAAAAATATCTATCATTAAGGGAATAATAAGCCAAACTCCCCAAAAAATAAATTCTTCCCAAACTCTATCCATTATTTAATCTCACCTACTTTTTGATTCACTATTTGACTCTTTGTAAAAACAAAATAATACAATAATATAGTACTTATGAAAAAGAAAATCCTTGCCAACACTGTATGTGCAATATTGTAGTATTCTATCCCAAGAATTTTCACCATAAATACAATAAATAAAACCCTCAATATATTAGTGATAATCAAATATAAATTACCAAATACTAAAGCCCTTATCTTTCCCCACAATGTTAAAAAAGGGAAAAATAATACTAAGGATGAATACACTAAAAGCTCAATTACTCCAGAGCATTCATAATTTATTAACATAGATATTATTCCATCATTAGTATCTATAATTAATATAGAGTTTTCTGTATATACTTCATACCCAGTCCAAAGGTGAGAAAAACTATCTAATAATTTTGTAATTAAATTTGCTACTACACCTTCTAAAGGAGTCATGAAAAAGAACATAGCTATTGTAAATGCACCAACACTACCAATTAAAAACTTATAAAAATTGAGTTTTAAGTTTTTAAATAGTATTATTGCAGTTATCCAAAGTGCAACAATTAATATGAAAGACATTCTATGCTCTCCTTTCTTCCTGTATTAAATGTGGTTTTCTTTTAATTGTTATTGTTAATAGTACTATCAGTACAATAGCTACACAGCTTCCAATTAATCCACTCTTTAAATAGGGATATGTAATCTCTATTGTTAACTTATTTGTCTTTAATTTTACTAAGTTATTATATTCCTCAAAATTTCCACATCTAGCTTTAAATGCATCTAATGCAGCTATTGGGACTAGAGTTCCCTCTTCACCTTCTATAATAATTTCCTTATCTCCTACATATTCAATATTTATCGGAACAACTTCTCTTTGAGGAAGTGTATTTACCCTATATCCAAGCACATCCTCCAATATTCTTATTGCATTTTCATCATCTGTTACTCTTGCAAAATATGGTATATTAAGCCCTATAAACGAAATGTTTCCTTCCTCATATAAATAAGAAATCATCCTACTTCCAATAATACACTTTGTAGACTCATCAACCTGTGGTAAAGAACTTAAAAATCTAACAGAAAAGTCTCTTTCATCCTGTGGAAAATCCTGAAATTCAACCTTTTCTCCTTTATAATAAACTTCTCCATAATTATTTTTAAGTGTAATAGTACTAGTTTTAATACCTAAAAATTCATCATCAAGCCCCGTTACATCAATAACAATCTTATTGCCATTAGCTGAAACAGCCCTAATTAAATTTTCAGCATTATTTTTATTTCTATATTTAATTCCTGATAAATATATGGTCTTATATTGAGTCAATTCTTCAAAAGTATAATCATCTAGATACTGTTTATTGCCCGTTATAAAGTTTGGAAATAAAATTGATATGTTAGGTGCATATTTTCCTATTGCTATTCCATCATAATTAACCTTAGTTCCAAAATTACCATTAACATTGTATTTGTATGTAATACTTTCACTATCCTCAGATATCTTTTCATAATTTAAAATATTTGATGCCATTTCTAATTCTTCAAAGTCTTTAACCTTATCTTTTTTAACTACTACAACATCTGCTCCTAATTCTAAATTCCTATCAAACATTGTATAAAATGCATTTGACTCTAATGCTTCATTTAACTCAACAATATTTTTTCCTGTAGTAGCTCCCTGCCATGCCCATCCAAAAATTTGCGCCTTTGAATTTTCTCCATAAGTTGTATAGTAGCTTGGAAAAGATCCAAACTCTGAAGTATCCATCATAGAAACTCTTTGTTCTGCTAAATTAGTTGCTATATCAATCCTATTTGCTTGATCTTGTTTATATGGTAAATGAATTGCCTCAGTATAAATACTAATAGATGAATCTAAAACCATAATAATTATAAATAGTATCATTATTGATTTCCTTAAGCTTTTCCAAAGCATAATTGAAACAAATGTCATACATAATGCAATTGCAGTTAATCTTGTAATCCAAAACAATTGACCAAATGGTAAAGCTGCAATTAAATTCATTACTGTTGGAGTTGTTCCTATTAAAACTAAAATAGATACTATGAAGCCTGTTTTTTCATTTCTTCTTGAAAATAACACTCCAATTATAGAGATTAATAAAAAACTTAATCCAAAATAATATGACTCTCTAGACTCAAATCTAAAGAATGGATTTATCGATTCACTTAATGGCGTCGCAAAAAATATCATTGCCTCCGTTGCTGCAGCCTTATCTTGATTTACAATCCCACCTTTTAACGCAGGTAATAACCAAATGCTACTTATGAATATTCCTAAAAATGCATAAGTAAGTAATACAAAACACTTTTTATAAGTTTTATTAAACATTGAATATATTACTGAAAAAATAAATAACCCTACACCTGTTAATGCAGTTAACATTGCATGATCTAATGCCAATAATGCCATAATTATTGATATCATTATGTAATTGAATATTTTATCTTCTTTTATTCCTCTATAGAAATAGTAAACTAAATATGGTATAACCCAAATCGATACACTAAATGGCATATTCCCCTGAGCAAACAATAGCTCAAGATTATAAGGCACAATCATCCATAAAATACCTAGTGTTAAGCCTAATCCCTGTCTATCTAAATAATATCCCCATAATAAAAATGCTGTCCCACTAAAAACAAATACTATAAACATATATAAATTGTATGCATTATACATATTATTAGTAATAAAATTTAATCCTGCTAAAATGTAGTATACAAGTGGTCCCCAATACCTATATGGTTGCAAACCATTGTACCAATTAGGATCATAATTCAAGAATAAATCTCCACTTTTAATAGAATCATATAATATATTTGCCTTATATATATGACCATATGAATCTGATCCCCATGGATAAGTTCCATTTCTATTAACTACAAGTATTAATAAAAAAGCTACTAAAGTTAATATCAAAAATGATATTAAAAATTTAGGTTTCTTTTTTCCAACTTTATTTCTTTCTTTTCTTGTTACTCTATTGTTATTATTTAAATGCAAATCTTTCACCTTCTCTAAGCTTCAATCACATAAGTCCTAGTAGGATTTTCACTTATTTCCAATTTTATTAAATTTAATTTAAGTTTAAAGAATAAAGTCTGTAAATGATAATAGAAAATCTTTCCTAAGTTCTCCATTGTAGGCTCTTGATTTTTGAAATAATTAAGATCATTCAAATATATTCCTTCAAACTTATCAAAATAATTTTGAAGTTCTTTTTCTATCATAGAAAAGTTCAATTCATTTTCTGATGAACTCCCCAAACTTACCACAGTTTCCCATGTATGAGGATGAATATTTGAACGCCCACCACCAAAATCTACTGAATGTTTAGCATTTATATAAAACTTAAATTTATAATATATCTTCATTCTTCCACCTCATTTAACATCAATTTTATATCCTTTATTAATTTAACCACTTTCGACATTTTGTTATCTTTTGTCGAATATTCTTAATTATACTCCATTCCCAAAATAAGTTCTACCATTTAATTTATTAATAAATATTACTTAGCTTATTCTAAGACAAAAAAAGAAATGCTTTCGCATCTCTTCCTAAGCTTTCCATAATCCATGTAAATCGCAATAAGCTCTAACTACATCAGCATCTTCAACTGAAAATTCTGCCTCTGGCTTTTCACCTGGATTTAAATTTTTTCTATATACATTTTCACCCTTAATTACTTCAATCCATTTGATAGAATGTTTTTCTTCCATTGGATGTTCAACCGATCCAACTTTAACTCTTATTCCACCTTCAATTTTTTCAACTACTGGTATATGTTTTTCAACAGCAGCATCAACTGTGTTTTCAACTAATTCTACCATTGGCTTACCACAGCAAACTAAACTTCCTCCTGCTTTAACAACTACCTCAACCACATTCCCACAAATAGGACACTTGTAAACATAATTTAATTTTGTCATTTTAATATCCCCCTCAAAAATTCATTTTTCCTTCTAATTATAATCTAACAATTTTAATCTTATAAGTAAATATATTGCAATAATTGTTCTTATTCTTTTAACATTTGTAAATATTCCTATGTATTTATAAGTTAAATTAGAGAAAACTATTATTATATAAATTAAATAAGGAAGTGATTAATATGAATAAAAATAAACTCTATTTACCAAAAGATAGAACAGATTTCTATCCAACTGAAAGCGAGCTAATAAGTAATAATACTAATTTACCAAATCCAGCAGTTGACCCAATTGTTGTAAATAATATTGCTCAAGCTGAATTTGATTACACAGAAGATTTAGAAACTGAACAATAACTACCTTTACCCTCCTATTAAAGTGACATCCCTTTCTTTTTATAGTATAATGATTTCAGTAATTTTAACTAAAGAAAGGGATGTTAATATGAAATGTTACATACATACTGATAGAGATGCTGTAGCTATGTGTACAAGCTGCAATTCAACTATTTGTGAAGAATGTCGTGTTATGATTGGCGGAAAAAACATTTGTAAAAAATGTCTTGAAGCATCATCTAACATCAATACAAATAATAGTTCTAATCAAAACTTTAATTCATCTAATAACATGAATAAGGATAATACATATAATACAAATGTAAATTCATCTATTGATATTAATATGAATACTATTTCAAAAGTTTTATCATGGTTAGCAATTATTTTCTCTTCAATCAATATTTTAAACTTTGGTGTTCATGCTTTAAATAAAATATTTAGAATTATACTTCATTTAGATTTCTCACTAACTTCTATCTCATGGCTATCTTATGATTTATTATTCTTTATAGCATTTATTATCTTATTAATAGTGAATTTATCTAAAGTCACAAAATTTAGTTTTGTAAATGATGATAATATTGGAACTGTTACAATATTACCTTTAACATTAATAGGGTTAGGAATAATTTTAGTTACATTATTCACACCTTATCTTGGTTTATTTGATATTTTAAGAGATATAACTTCAACATTCTCTTTAATAGTTCCTATTGTTTGCTCATTAGTAAGCATTTTTGGAATTTATAAACATAAAGTAAATATTAAAATAACATATTAATAATAAATTAGGGCTGTTATTACAGCCCTAATTTATTATTTAAAATATACTTCAATACTAGCTTTACCTAAATTCTTTGGAATTAAATCATCATTTATTTCACTACCATTTATAATTATTTTTCTCTTATCACTTTTTACCACTTTAATTTTATAATCTTCTGTTTCATTCTTAACTGTTATCTCAAATTCTTTCCATTCCTTTGGCACACATGGATTAATTGAATAATACTCTCCATTAACCTTCTTAAATCCAAGAATATTTTCAAGAGCAACTCTATACATCCAACCTGCTGCACCTGTATACCAAGTCCATCCACCTCTTCCTCCATGTGGTGGTCTAATATATACATCAGCAGCCATAACATATGGTTCAACCTTATAATTTTGAGCACTTATTTCATTTGATGAATGATTTATTGGATTAATCATATTAAAATATTTAAATGCCTTATCGCCCATTCCAAGCTTTGTTAAGGCTAATATCACCCAAACTGCTGCATGAGTGTATTGTCCTCCATTTTCTCTAACACCAGCAACATATCCCTTTATATAGCCAGGCTCTAATTTTGATTTTTCAAATGGTGGTGCTAATAACAAAATTATTCCTTTTTCATCATTAACAAGATTTTTATCAACTGCTTCCATAGCTTCAACTGCTCTTTCTTCCTTTGCAGCTCCACTAATTACCGACCAACTTTGAGCTAATGAATCAATTTTGCATTCATCATTTTCCCTTGAACCTAAAGGAGTTCCATCATCAAAATAAGCTCTTCTATACCAGCCTCCATCCCAAGCATTCTTTTCTAAATTCTCTCTTATAAATTCCATTCTTTCTACAAAGTGTTTATTCATATTTTCATCCTTCATAAATGTACATATATCCTTAAATGAATTTAAAATAGAATATAGGAACCACCCAAGCCAAACACTTTCACCTTTTCCTTCATTACCAACAGTGCTCATACCATCATTCCAGTCTCCACTTCCCATTAACGGTATGTTGTGTTCTCCAAATCTTAATCCTCTTTCAATTGCTTTTATGCAATGCTCATAAATTGTTCCTTCTTTTGAAGAATTATTTACTATTGTATATCTTTCATCTTCCCCATCTCTTAATGGTTCATCCTCCAAATATGACACCTTTGATTTTAAAATGTCATAATCTCCTGTAGAATTTATATACTCTGCTGTAACATAAGGTAACCATAATAAATCATCAGAAAATCTTGTTCTTATACCACTATTTATTACAGGATGCCACCAATGCTGTACATCTCCCTCTACATATTGTCTTGAAGCACTTCTTAATATTTGTTCTCTCATAATTTCTGGATTTATAACTCCAAGTGCCATTGAATCTTGAAGTTGATCTCTAAATCCATATGCTCCACCAGATTGATAGAACGCTGTTCTTGACCAGTATCTACAACTTAGGTTTTGATATAATAACCATCCATTAACCAATAGGTTAAATGAGTCATCCTTTGTCTTAACCTGTATATTTCCTAGGAAATCCCTCCAATACTCTTTTGTTTTGTTGAATTTTTCACTTATTTGTTCTTTTGTTGAGTTTTGAAGTATCCTCTCGCTTATATCTTCCTCAGATTTTTCTACTCCAAGTAAAATATATAATTCTCTTTCTTCACCACATTTTAATGTTATTATTGATTGACAAATTAATGCTGGATCATATATTGCTCCAGATAAATTTGATAATCTTCTATATTCTAGAGCTTGTGGAAGACTTAAATCTCCACCTCTTCCTAAAAATTCTTTTCTATCTCCTAAAAAGTTTCTTTCATCTCCTCCAATTATAGTTAAATACGCTTTTTCTTCTCCAAAATATTTACTATATGGATTAACACCTAAAATAAAATTTTCTTTTATTTCTGTGTTTAAATATCTTCTACTTCCATAGCTATGAACTCCTAAAACTAATTGAGCATAGTAAAATATTGATATCTTCTTATCTTTATTTGATAAGTTCTTTAATTTTACCTTTTCGATTTTTACATTCTCATTAACAGGAGCAAATACACTCAATCCTCCTTTTATACTATAGGCAGTATGCTTAAATATAGAGTATCCAAAATTATGCTCTATGTCATAAATCCCACCATCTCTTATTGGTTCAGGTGAAATTGAAAAATACTGACCTGACTCGTCATCACGAACATATAGAGCTTCTCCTAAAACATCTTGAATAGGATCATTATTCCATGGAGTTATTTTATTTTCTCTTGAATTTCCAAACCAAGTGTAAGAGCTTCCACTTTCTGAAATATGGAATCCAAAGTTTTCATTTGATATTACGTTTATCCACGGTGCTGGAGTACATTGGTAATCTTTAAGTCTAATATGATATGAACCATCCTCTTTTGAAAATCCTCCATATCCATTAAAAAATAATAATTCATCCTCACTATTACAATACTCTGTATTTTCTTCATTAATTGTAAAGACCTTATTTATTTTTTCTCCTAATTCCTTAACTTCAATCTCCTCTTCATTTTCAACTGATACTTTTGCAACTCTTTGTGCTGTTAGTTCTTTATGCCTCAATAAATTTTGTTCTTCATATTCTTCAATTACATTCATTTGATTTATAATTGACCCTCTAGTACCATCCACATAAAATGCAGAAATTCCAATTAAGAAATCTCTAATTTCATTACCCATAGTTGCCTTATTATGAAGGAAGATTCCACCCGGCTTATTTAAGCTTTCTCCTTGATTTGCTAGTGATATAATTTGCATTATATTTTTTTGTAGTGGTTCTTCATAACTAAACTCTTCCTCATTGTATATAACTAAATCTGTTTTAATACCTTTTATTCTCCAATAATAATGCAACTTTACTACCCATCTTGCTAAATCCAACTCACTATCATCTTTGATTACTAACATTGCAATTGGCAAATCTCCAGAAATACCATATGCCCATAAGTCCTGTTGATTTTTATTTATTTTCTTTATATACTCTTCTCTATCTTTTCTACCACTATGAAGATAGAAAATATAACTTGCTAAACTTTGATATAAGTTACCTTGAGGACTTCTAATTCCCAGTGCCTTAAGTTCCAAAGAAATTGCCTTATTATATGATGAAAAGACCTTTTCTATCTTTTTAATATTGTTATATTTATAGCTTAATTCAATTGCTTTTTCTTTATTTTCTGTTAGCCCTGTAATGTAATAAACAGTTTTACTTTCTCCTACCTTAACACTTACTCTTCCTCTTATACTTAAAACTGGGTCTAAAACTGCACCTACTGTATTTGTAAGTGAAGCATCATTATCCATAGCCTGTGGTGATTTTAAACTTCTATTTCTTCCAATAAAGTTTGCTCTAGATGTTTCAAAGGTTGTATTCCCCTCTTCATCCATTACTAATTTATGAAAAACATATGGACTTTTTGCTTTTTTAGCTCTTGGTCTCCTATTTGCCAATAGACATTCTGCATCCTCATCATACTCTGTAGTAACAAATAAATTTGAGAATGTTGGATGCACAGAATCACTTTCAAAGGTTGTTAATGTAGCTTCCATATAACTTGTAACCTCAATTGTTCTACCATTACTTCCTATATTTCTAAATGTAAGCTTTCTTACCTCAATATCATCTTCTGGTGAAACTACAATTTCTGTTGTTGTTTCTATAGAACCATCAACTCTTTTATACCTTCCTTTATCTAATAAAAACTCTACCTTATAGCTTTCCCCTTCACTTTTGGTTGGTTCATATGTAGCACTCCAATAATCATTTGAATTTAAATTCTTAATATAAAAGAACATTCCACTATTATCTGTTGTTGAATCTCCCTTCCATCTATAAAGATGAGTATCTTCTTTTTTAGAATATCCTCCCCCTGTTAAATTTATCATTGTTGAGTATGATCCATTTGATAATAATAAAACATCCTCATTTTCTCTAATTGCACCATCATAAATTCTAGGAACTAATGGTTCATACTCTAAAGTCCCTTTGGAGGCAATATAATTTTCTTCTCTTTCATAAGTTATTTTTGAAGGTATTCTCTCCTTTAATAATAGCTCTGTTGCTTTTATCTCTGTAATGCTATGAAATCTTTTTTGAAATATATTATTATTTAAAGTATTATTTAGTGCCATAAGAGACATTCCTAGATGATGAACCATGTAACATCTAACATCTCTTCCTTTCCCCTCTTCTGAAATCTCTTCATTAAGCATTGAATTAACTCTATTTGGAGTATAATCTATTGCTTCAATAAAACCATATCTTCCATAAGCACCTATTTTCTCTAATCTTTTTAAATTATCAATACCATCATGCTTTATAAACGGAAGTGCCATAATTGTTGAATATGGAGAAATTACTATCTCATCTTCAAGTCCTCTCTTAAGTCCAACACCAGGAACTCCAAATGCTTTATATTGATAATTTTCTGCCACATCAAATTTGTAATATGCACTTTCTGAAATTCCCCAAGGAACCTTTTTTTGCTCTCCAAATATTTGTTGAGCTTTTATTACTGAATTATAGGTTAAATCTAAAAGAGTGCCTTTGTAATTTTTCATTATTAATGGTGGCATTAAATACTCAAACATTGTTCCACTCCAAGATACCAATGTTTTTTGAGAAAATGCCTTAGCCATTGCTCTTCCAAGCTTAAACCAATGCGACCTTGGAACTTCCCCTCTTGCAATAGCCACAAAGGAAGCACATCTTGCTTCTGATGCTAATAAATCATAATATGAATTACCAAGAGAATTCTCTTCTAAGTTATATCCTATTGAAAATAATCCTCTCTCACTATTATATAAACATTTAAAATTCATATTTTTCATTATGTTATCTATGTTTTTTATTACTCCATCAATTCTATTAAGAAATGATTCTAAACAATAAAGTCTTCCCTTTAAAAGCTCCTTAAACTCTTCTCCTGAAGACTCCATAATATCCTTTAAATGATCAATTAATGCTATTATAGATGGACATTCATCATTAAAATCTTCTAAAAGTAACTTTTCAAATCCCTCAAAAAGATAATCATAATATGATATTTTTAGTTTAATTTCTTTTTGTAGCTTCTTATTCCAGTAATCTTTTTCTTCCTCTTCAAAGGTTATGTCTTTTAAATAGTTCAAGGTTTCTTCTAATATTGGAATATAATCTTTTATTGTTACTTTTCCACTTAAAGAGTTTTTTTCAATAAGCTCCAACATTTCAAATCCATCCTTTAAAGCTGAAACTTCTTCTTTTCTTACTAATGGTTTATGTTTATACTCTTCAAGTGTTTCTTTTATAATCCATAGATATGCTATCAAATTCCCACTATCAACTGTTGATACATATCTAGGCCAAAGTGGCATTTTTGTTCTTGTATCATACCAATTTAGAAAATGCCCATTATATTTTTCTAACTCATTCATTTTATTTATTGATAATTCTAATCTATCTATAACCTCACCTATTGGAATATATCCTAAATCATATGCTACTAGATTTGATATTAAGCCCATTCCTATATTTGTTGGTGATGTTCTATGTGCAACTCCTTTATATGGACTTTCTTGATAATTATCTGGAGCTAAAAAATTATTTTCTTCATTAACAAAGTCCTCATAATAAGCCCATATTCTTCTGCTTAATTCTCTTAAATACTCAATATCTTCTCCTGATAACGGTCTTTCATAATTTATTATTGGCTGACTTATTGAAAAAGCAATATAAGGTGAAAAAGCCCATAAAAATGTAATTGGTACTAAAACAATGCCAACTCCAAATCCATTATTAAATGCTAACCCAAGTATAATAATTGTTATAATTGGTACTATCCACATTATTTTATAATATTGAGATAATGTCTTTTTCCCTCTTTTTTCTTCTTCCTCAAAAGTTACCCATTGTAAAAGATGCTTCTTAGAAATTATTAATCTAAATAATGTTCTTGTTATTGCATCTACCATTAAATATGCTTGATATGGTGCAAAGCTTAATATTAAAATACTTTCTTTTAAGCTTTTGATTGTTCCACTTAATTTAACCTTTGGTGTTACAACAAAATCTGTTATTGTGAAAACAAAAGGAATTATTAATGCTAAGAAGCAAAGTAAAGCTACTGTACTTCCCCCTTCAAAAATTATTAAGCTTAATATTAATGCTAATATTAAATTTGGTGCCAATAAACTTCTTCTAAGGTTGTCAAATATCTTCCACCTTGAAATTAAACTTATGTTTTTAGAAAACATAAAGCTTCCTATTTGCCAATCTCCTCTCACCCATCTATGCAATCTCTTACAGCTTGCTTCATATGTTGAAGGATAACCATCTATTACTTCTGCATCTGATACTAATGCACATCTAGCATAGCATCCTTCAATTAAATCATGACTTAGAATTCTATTTTCAGGCATTTTATTTTTAAGTATTGAATAAAATGTGTTTATGTCTATTATTCCTTTTCCAGTAAAACTTCCTTCTCCAAATAAATCTTCATATGTATCTGAATATGCTGTTGAATATCCGTCAACGCCTTCTTCCCCTCCAAATATTTCTGAAAATCTACTTTTATTTTTACTTTCATATGATATTGTTACCTTGGGTTGAATTATTCCATATCCTCTTTTTACAACACCATCTGAAACCTTTGCCTTATTTAAAATATGGCTCA
>JBOFQV010000038.1:0-3414 GCA_051650705.1 Clostridium sp. | reverse complement strand
AATAACTTTTTATATATTAATTCCCTAAGTGTAACCCTTGCCTCAGATGAAGCTAAATTAGAGAATTTTGCATATAAAATATTTGATATAAATCTAATTATTAAAAGAATCATAATTATTCCTATTGCTAAAGGTATTGTTATCTTATTAAATATCTTGATTTCCTCCATTAGTGATAAGAACCCTTGGCTATTTATAAAATTTCTTTTTAAAAATAATTTATTTATAAAGTCCCCTATAAATATCACTATTGTAATGTTGCATAATACTGCTATCCAATTTGATAACACAGTCAATGCTATGTACTTTTTTGATTCACCACAAAGATTTATTAATCTTTTATTAATCATCATAATTGTGTCCTCCTTTTATAATTGATAACTTTTCTCACTTGACTCAGTATAATCTAGTTGAGAATAATTTTCAAGTACTTTTTTCAAAAAAATAAAAGGCTGGCAATTATACCAACCTTTCTATATTTCTACTCACTTTTTAAAATTATGTTTTCCTCTTTATTTCTATCTTCTACACTACTTTCCTCTTCTGCCCCAATTTCACCAGCCATTTTAAAGGCTTGCTTAGCTAAAAATACAGCAATAATCTCATTAATAACTGCAGCCGCTGCAATTGTTCCTTGAATTATTAGTGCATATTCAGGCTCAAAAGGCATTAAAGTTGTTACAGCAATCCCTGTAAAAATTAAAGAAACTCCTGAGTGTGGTAATAGAGCAAGTCCTAAATATTTAGAAACATTTTTATCAGCCTTAGAAACCTTACCACCAATAAATGCCCCTAATATTTTTCCACAAGCACGAACAATTATATAAACAGCTGTAAGTGCTCCTGCTCCAAATATCAACTTAATATCAAGTGGTGCTCCCAATGTTAAAATTAATAATATAAGAGCTACACCAATAATCTTCTCCATATCTCCCATAATTCTATGAAGTCTCTTCTCCTCAACACTATTAGCAATAACTGTAGAGAATGCAATACCTACTAAGAATAAATTTACTGAAACATAATGTTCATTTACATACTTACCAATAGCTGCTGTTAAAATAATAAACATTACTGTCTTTAAAATTGTTTCCCACTTTTCACAGTCCTTTTTTAAGAACTTAGATGAAACAAAACCAGTAACTGCACCAATACCAATAGGTGCAATAACCATCATTAATATAGGGATTATTCTTACTCCTTCCCCTGTTAATGAGGATGATATAAATCCAATAATTAAAAAGAAAATTACAACAGCTAAAATATCATCTAAGGCTGCAAGAGGAATTAAGATTTTTGAAACTGGCCCCTTTGCTTTGTACTCCTTAACTATTGATAATGATGGCGCTGGTGCTGTTGCAAGTGCAATTCCTCCAAAAATTAATGCTATTGAAAATGGTATATCAGCTATTAAAAAGAATGCTAATGTAACTAATACAAATGTAGTGATTCCCTCAAATAAAGTAATTGTTACAATTTGTTTTCCTGACTTTTTTATTTGTCTAAAAATCAACTCACTACCAATGAGCATCCCTGCTGTTACTTCACCAATGCTGCAAACAACATGAAACCATCCTGCATCCATAATATCTGAGCTCATCCAATTTAAAACATGTGGCCCAATTAACATTCCTGTTAGTAACCACCCAAGTATTGCAGGTAGCTTTAATTTTGAAATTATCTTCCCTACTAAAAGTGCCATTACTATAAATAAAATCATAAATAAAATTCCTTTTATCACTGTGTTTCCTCCCTATCTATCAATTCCTTCAAAAATCATTTCAAGCATGATTTTGTGATCTCTTCTAAAATCCTCAATTGCTTTTTCTTCATTTATTTCAACATATTTCATATGTTTTTCCTCTAGCTTTTCTCCAATCATCATAATTAGTTCAAAAGCCTTTTCCTTATCAAACTTAGGATTAATATGTATTGTTTCAATTACATCATAAATAATTCTTCTATTTTCCTCCTCCACACTCTTTAAAAAGTTTTTTGCAATTTCAAGATTATTATTTAAAATTGCTCCTGTTAAAATCTTTGAAATTAATGGATTTTCCTTAAAGAATTTAAATTTCATATCAAAGTAATCACTAATATAATCAATTCCCTTTTTGTTTTTATTCTCAGTGATGCTAACAAAAACCCCTTTAAACTTATTTAAAGAATCTTCTAAAACACTTTCATAAAGGCTTTCTTTTGATGTGAAATAGTGGTATAGAAGCCCCTTTGATATATTTCCCTTTTTACAAATTGCATTTGTTGAAGCTCCTTTATACCCATTATTAGCAAACTCCTCTAAAGCAATTGCAATAATTTTTTCTTTACTTTTGATTGCCTGAATTTCTCTCTCTTTCATATTTTTTCTCCTCACCGACCAACTGGTCTATGAAACACAATATACTACTAAACCATTACCTTGTCAACTTTCACCCATAAAAAGTTATCAAATCTACTAAAAGAATTTTTTTAAATTTAATAAAAAAAATAAAAGGTTAGCAAATTTGCTAACCTTAAATAAACACAAACCATTAACTTTTAATTAAAGAAAAAATTTTATTCTACCAAATTTTCAATAAACACCTTAACTATTTCTGGATCAAACTGTGTCCCAGAACATCTCTTAAGCTCTAAAATAGCAGCTTCCTTACTCATAGCCTTTTTATAAACCCTATCATTAGTCATAACATCATAGGCATCACAAACAGAAATAATTCTTGCAAGAAGAGGAATTCCACTCCCCTTAAGTCCAATAGGATATCCTGTTCCATCCCACTTTTCATGGTGATATAAAACACTTTCAGCAACACTTTTCAGTTCACTAGAAGCCTTAATTATTCTATAGCCCTTTTCTGTATGAGTTTTCATAATCTCATACTCATCTCTAGTCAGTGCTCCAGGTTTATGTAAAATATCTTGGCTAATACCAATTTTCCCTATATCATGGAACTCTGCTGCAATTTTTAGCTCATCTAACTGTGAAAGAGAAAGATTTAACCTCTCCCCAATCTTAATTGCATTAATTAAAACTCTGTTAGTATGTTGTTCTGTTTCTCCACTATTAACCTCAAGTCCAATTTTAAGAGAATTTAATATAGAGCTCTTAATACTTTGACTTTGTAATAGCTTTTGTCTATAAACCTTCTCCTCAGCTTCCTTTAAAACATCATAAGTATCCCTCTTTTCATATTCCTTTATGGCAGAACCAAGGGACATACTTAACTTATACTTTTTATTGTCACTTTCCTTTAACCTTTTAAGTATCTTCTTTATAAGAACTTCACTTTCCTTAAGTGTACAATTTGGGATAATCACAACGAACTCATCTCCCCCAAATCTAACACCTCTCCATACTCACTACAAACCTTATTTAACACATCTGTAATTTGAATTAAAAACCTATCACCCTCACTG
>JBOFQV010000037.1:0-9225 GCA_051650705.1 Clostridium sp. | reverse complement strand
AGGATAACCTATGAAGAGGAGTCAGTTTGTTAAATAGTGTTTTAGTTATCCAAAAAACCTGCTCTCCATGATTTTTATTTAGATTAAGTGAAGAAACTAATCTTTCTAAGCTATAATCTAATATATCAGAGTGTTTTTTGTTAGGCATAATTATTTTTTCTACGATACCATCTCTTAACCCTCTACCAGAAACAATTATAGTTGGTTCATCAAGCATATCTATTATTGTTTTAATAATTAATGAACCTCCAATAATAATATCACTTCTTGAAGAGGATAATCCTTCAACTTTTTTCCTTTGGCGAAGATCTTTAGTTTTAAGCATATTAAAGCAATCATATAAATCTCTGTCTTCTAATTTGTAATTATGAATTAAATCTAATAAATAACGCCTATTTATTCTATTTATTTTTGAAAGCGATCTAAATGTTCCCCCAATACCAATAACAGTTTTATGAGAAGAAGAAGTTATCCAATTATATTTCTTTAAATAGTTATTAATTGAGTTTTCAGCTTCAGTTAAAGATTCCTTTAAAACTCTATCATTAAGATTAAACAAATAACTAGTATTAACTGAACCTAATGGAATGTGAGCAGTGTTTTTAATTTCACCATTAACATATTCAATAATATGGGTACTACTACCTTCAATATCAACAATAAGACCGGAATCTAAATATATTCCAGTTTTAACTCCCAAGAATGTTAGTGAAATATCCTCTTCTGGAGTTAGAAAGTCAACATCTAAATTTAATTCAGTAGTTATCCTACTAAATATTTCATCTTTATTAGTTGCCTGTTGAAGAGTATCATTGGCAACGGTGAAAATCTCCTTAACTCCTGAAACGTTGCATAGAGTTTTATAAGATTTTAATGTTGAAAGAGTTAAACATATTTTTTCTTCAGAAATTAATGAACTATGTATTAAATCCTCACATAAACGAATTGGTGTATTTAATTCATCTATTATTCTATAAAAACCATTATCATCAACTTCACTAATCATTAAACGTACTGAGTTTGCACCAATATCTATAATTCCAATATTATTCATAAACATCCCTACCATATTCTAAAATATTATATTTATTATACACTAAATTTATAATATAAGTGTAAAGTTTCTATTAAGATAAAAGTTGACAACTTTAATATAGCTTTTTATTATAAACACAAAGGAGTGTTAAGAGTGGATTATAAGAGTTTGATTGCAGCTGAAATAGGAAAATATATAGAAATAGATAAAGTTACAATAGAGCAAGTTATTAAAAAACAAGAAGACAATCAATATGGTGACTATTCATTTCCATGCTATGAAGTTTCTAAAATATCTAAAGAATATCCTTGTAAAATTGCAAAAGATTTATCAAATAAGTTAAATTTGGATTACTTTAAATTAATAAAAGCAAATGGAGAATATATAAATTTCTATTTAAATAAAAGGAGATTCATAGAGGATATATGTATAAGTATTATTAATGATGATATTAAAAATAGTGTTGTAGAGAAAGATAAGGATAAATTATATATAGTAGTAGAGTTTTTAGATATAAAAGACCTAGGTAATATTTTAAAGGTTAAAAGGTTAATAGATTATATTAAGAATTTTTATGGAAATGTACAAGGGATAATATACATAAAGGATTTAGACTGTACGTTAGATAATAAAGTTAAAGAACTAGCTATAGATGAAAGCTTTCAAATAATTAAATCGGTAGATTTAAAAATGGATAGAAAAGAACTTATAAATAAATTAGAATTAAATAATTTAATAGATAATAATGTTATAGAGTTAAAGAAATACAATATGGCTCCTATAATTTTTGATAAGAGGGATAAAGTTTATTTAGAATTTTGTATAAGAAATAATGGAAAGTTTTTATTCTTAAGTGAGCAAAGTGAACAATATTTTTTTAATAGAGAAATGGCGGTATATGAGGAGTTATATAAAATCAAAAATAAGAACTGCTTTTTTATTTGTACTGATTATGAAAAAAATGAAAGAATATTTTTAGAAAAGAATAAATTAGAAGATTTAGAGTTTAGTATTTGTAAGTTATTAAATAAGTATAAAGAAATAGAAGAAGAGTTCATGAAAGATAAGGAGATTAATAGTATAGTTGATTATATTAACAAGCTTTATTGTTACTTATTTATATTTATAAACAATAGTGAGGAGAAAAATGAAAGGGTGATTATTTCAACGTATATTATTATAAAAAAGATACTACTAGCTATTTGATTTGAAATAATGCAATAAATATAGCTTTATATTATGTAAATTTTCATATATAATATAAATAAATTTCAATTAGGAAGGTGAATAGGTAAGTTGTTTAATAAAAATATAAGGTATAAAGAAATTATAGTATTAGCAGTTTTAATTTTTGCAGGGTATAAATTAGTAGATGATTATAAAGATATTTTAGGAATAATTAATAACTTTATTTCGGTTCTGTCACCTTTTATATATGCGTTTATTATTGCATATATATTAAATCCTTTAGTTAAATTAATAGAGACAAAAGGAAAGGTTAATAGGGGAATTGCTATAGGGGCAACCTATACTATTGTAACTGGTATAATAATAATTTTAGCGATTTATATTTTACCAAGTTTAATAGAGAATATTTATGCTCTGATTAAGGAGTTCCCAGCTTATATGACTACAGTAGAAGGTTGGATAAATTCAATTTTAAAAGATGAACAAATTAAGGAGTTATTAACTCAATCAGGTACAATTGATAAACTAACAACAATAACTACAACTCTTGGTAATATTGTTATAACACTTCTTCAAGGTGCAGCAACACATTTATTATCATTAACATCATCTGTTGTAAAGTTTGTTTTAGGATATTTAATTGCAGTATATGTATTAAGTGATA
Organism: Clostridium sp.; assembly: GCA_051650705.1. Classification (GTDB taxonomy): domain Bacteria; phylum Bacillota; class Clostridia; order Clostridiales; family Clostridiaceae; genus Clostridium. The sequence continues at coordinate 6,337 of JBOFQV010000037.1, read as the reverse complement.
AGGAAAGATTTTTAAAGGGTACCAAAACATTTAGCTATATGGTTTTAAAAGAAAAAAGAACTGAAAATCTTATTGAAGTTATAAAAACATATCATATGATGATATGTAGTTATATTGGTATTAAAATGATTGATTCTGCAATTATTGGTTTAATTGCATTAGTTGGATTATATATTATGGGAGCACCATATGCAGCATTATTAGCTTTAATTGTAGGTGTAACAAATATGATTCCGTATTTTGGTCCTCTAGTAGGGGAAATTATTGGAGCTTTTATAGGATTCTTTGTTTCTCCAATGATGGGAGTTGGAATATTCCTGTTCTTATTGGCGCTTCAACAATTCGATGCATGGTATTTAGATCCTAAGTTAATAGGACAAAAGGTTGGTGTAAGACCATTTTTCATAATACTTGGAGTTACAGTTGGCGGATGGTTAAGTGGACCTATAGGTATGCTTTTAGGTTCTCCTACAGTAGCTACAATAAAGGTTTTGTATGATAGAATGGTAGAGAAATTTAAAGAGGAAAATAAAGATATAGCTAAGAAAATTTAAATATAAAAATAGGATATCTCCTTAATAAGAGATATCCTATTTTTATTGCTATTCTTTTCTTGATGGACATTTTGCATGGCATGAGGAGCAATTACATTCTCCAGATGATGATTTTTTAACATTTTTATATATTATAAAACCAGCAAAGCCAACAATACAAAGAGTTATGATTAATTCCATAAAATCACCTCTATTTATATAAATAGTTTTCCGATATTAAATACAAGGAATGAAACTATCCATGCAAGTGCAAATTGATATGCTACTGAGAATAGTGTGAATTTTGTTCCATATTCCTTTTTCATAGTACCAACTGTAGATATACATGGTGTATATAAAAGTACAAATAACAAGAATGAAAAAGCTGATAAAGCTGTAAAATATACTGGCAAAGCTACAGATAAATCACCAGCAAATATAACGCCCATTGAAGCTACAACTGATTCCTTAGCTAATAATCCAGAGAATAGGGATACTGTTGATTGCCAGTTTCCAAATCCAAGTGGAGTAAATATTGGTGCTATAAAAGAACCAATAGAAGCTAATATACTGTCATTTACATCAGTTACCATTCCTGTTAAGCTAAAGTTTGTTAAAAACCAAATAACAACGCTCATTGCGAAAATTATAGTTCCAGCCTTAACTAAAAAGCCTTTTGCCTTATCAAATGTTTGTTTGAATAAAGACTTGATCTCAGGTTTTTTATAATTTGGTAATTCAATAATAAAAGGTTCTTCATCCTTTTTAAATAATGTGTTTTTAAATAGTATTCCAAGTAAGAATGCTAATACTACACCAATTAAATAAAGTCCAGCAACTACAAGGCCTTGATGTTCAGCAAAGAACACAGAAGCAAATACTGCATATACAGGCAATTTAGCATTGCAAGACATTAAAGGTACTAAAAGTGCTGTTAACTTTCTATCTTTTTCACTCTCTAATGTTCTAGCTGTCATAATTGCAGGCACTGTACATCCAAAACCAACAATCATTGGAATAAAAGCTTTCCCTGAAAGTCCCATTTTTCTCATTAACTTGTCCATTAAAAATGCAACTCTAGACATATATCCACTGTCTTCAAGTATTGTAATGCAAATAAATAATGTTAAAACAACTGGTAAAAGAACAACTATACCGCCAACTCCAGAAATAATACCATCAACAATTAGTGATTGGAACCATGGGGCACTATTTGAAAGTAAATCTGACATAAATGGCATTAATGAGTCGTTTAAAAGGCCATCTAAGATATCAGATAGAGGTTGTCCAACCCATTTAAATGTTAATTGAAACATTAAAAACATTAAAAATATAAAAATTGGATAAGCTAAATATGGGTTTAATAAATACTTATCTAATTTGTCAGCAAGTGTTTCCTTAGTCTTTATATTCTTATTTATAGAAGAATCAATAACTGATTCTATGTATTTATATGCATCTTTTTCATCATTAAAGTTTTTAAATTTTAGGTCAGCTTTAGGATAGTTTTTAGATGTAATCACATTTTTAACATCGTCTATTCCAATTCCCTTACTAGCTGAAATAGGAATAACCTTAACACCTAAAGATTTTTCAAGATTATTAATATCTAAATCTATTCCTCTTTCTTTAATAATGTCTATCATGTTTAAAACCAATATTATTGGCTTTTTAAATTCTTTAAGTTGAGTAGTTAAATAAAGATTTCTTTCTAGATTTGAGGCATCTACAATATTAAGTATTGCATCTACATTTTCTGTTTCTAAAAACCTTTTAGCAACCTTTTCCTCATTAGAGAAGGTATCCATAGCATAAATACCAGGAAGATCTACTATCTTTATATCATTTAAAAATCCCTCTTTTTTTTCTACTGTAACTCCAGGCCAGTTTCCAACATATTGTTTTGAGCCTGTCAAAGCATTATAGAGTGTTGTTTTACCAACGTTGGGATTACCAAGTAAAGCAATTGTTGTCATACATATCCTCCTTCTATCTTGCTAATAATATATTTTGTGCATCATTCTTTCTTATAGCTAAATCAAAACCTCTAAAATTTATAATTAAAGGGTCACCAAGTGGTGCAACTCTTTTTAATTGAACTTCTGTGCCTTGAATACATCCAAGTGCAAAAAGACGCTTACGTAATTTTTCATTTCCTTCTACTGCATTAACTATAGCTTTTTCTCCTAATTTTAAATCCATTAAGCTCATACCTTACACCTCTTATTGAAAATCATTATCATATAAATGATAATATCATTATCACTTAAATAAGTCAATATAAATACTTTACTTATTAATTAGAATTTATTTATAGCAAGGAATTTTATTTAAAAAAGCTGTAAAATATGAGATAATTAAAATAATTAATGGTATAATGATAAGGACTGTGTACAATTTGAGTAGAAAAGAGTGATACTATGATTATAAGGGAGAATAACATAAGAGTTTTAGATGCGCTCAATGATGGTATGATTCATCATGATGAGGTTGATTTTCTTCCAAAGGAATTGATTTTCTTTGATTTAGAACATTATGTATACAAAAAGCCCAAATGTATTGGTGTTTTTGGTGCTTGTGTTTATGATGGAAATAAAAAGGAATTGAATGTTACCCAATATATGATTGAAAATAAGTATGAGGTTGAGGATTTATTAGTTTTAGCTAAAAATTATTTTGAACTTCAAAAACATAATGGTAAAAAGGCTATTGTAACTTTTTCAGGTAACAATGACTTTACAGTAATTAAATACTTATTTGAAAAGTATGGAATTAAATATGATTTTGATAAAGAATTTGCTTCCGTTGATATACAAAAGGAATATGAGAGAAGCAAGGGAACCTCAATAGGTCTTAAGAATCTAGAAAAGATATTTGAAATATATCGTGAAGGGGATGTAATTAGTGGATCTAATTTAGCTAAAACATTCCATAAGGTTATGAAGGATAAGGATTATATTAAAAGAATGCCTTCAGAAAAAATTGAGAAAATTCTTTTATATAATGAGCAAGATGTAGTAAGCCTTTATCATATGTATACAAATTGGGAACATTATATAAATTCAAAGGTTGAAGAAGTTGAGAGTATTCAAGAAGATGAAGAAGAGGAAATAGAAGCAGAAGTTGTAGAAAAGACAATTAATGAAATATAAATGGATTTATTTGATTCTCTTTTAATAGGGAGAACAAAAATGCTCTAGCAAATATATTGCTAGAGCATTTTTGATTATATAGCACCTATTATGAAATTTAAGACAAATAGAAGTGTAACAATATACATGATTGGATGAACTTCTTTACTCTTTCCTGTAGCTATTTTAGTTAGGCAGTAGAAGAAGAATCCTATTGAAATACCATTAGAAATACCATATGAAAGTGGCATAAATACAATTACAAAGAATGCAGGAACAGCAACTTCAAGTGATTTCCAATCTATATTTCCTATTGACTCCATCATTAAAATACCAACAACTATTAATGCTGGAGCTGTAGCAGCTGCTGGAACTATTCCTATAAATGGAGCGATAAATATTGATGCTAAGAATAATACTGCAACAGTTACAGAAGTTAATCCAGTTCTTCCACCTTGGGAAATACCAGCAGCACTTTCAACATAAGTAGTTGTATTACTTGTTCCAAATAAAGCACCTATAGAAGTAGCTGTAGCATCAGCAAAAAGAGCTCTTTCTAATTTAGAATCAAAGTTGTTTCCATTTTCAAACATTTCCTCATCCTTTTTATCGAATATACCAGCTTTTCTACCAGTTCCAAGGAAGGTTCCGATTGTATCAAAAGTATCTGAAAGAGAGAATGCAAATATTGTGGTAATTACAATAAAGGTTTTGCTTGGGTCTGAGAATAAACCAGCAAAGTCTAGTTTAAATAAAGTTGGACTAAGGCTAGGTATGTCAAAACCAACTGTTTTAAAGTCAGGTAATTGTGTAATTCCCATAAATAATGCAACTATTGTTGTAGCAACAATTCCAATTAAAATGGCAGCATTTACTCTTTTTAATAGAAGCACAATAGTGATTATTAATCCTATTAATGAACAAATAACAACTGGGTCTTTAAAGTTTGTTAAGCCTGGAAGTATATCATTAAAGAAAGTGGAATCTCCAGCAGTTCCAACTGTAGCTGCTTTTTCACCTGTAAAAGCTAAGAAGTGAGCTTGTTTTAAACCAATGTAAGTTATGAATAATCCTATACCAGCTGAGATTGCATATTGTAAAGATTCAGGTATAGCTTTAATTATCATTTTTCTGATTTTAGTTACAGTAATAAGTATGTTAATAAGACCACAAATAAATACCATTGCAAGAGCTTGTTCCCATGTGAAACCTAAGCCTAAAACAACTGTAAAAGTGAAGAAAGCATTTAGCCCCATTCCAGGTGCTTGAGCAAAAGGAACGTTAGCAACAAGTCCCATTATTAATGTACCTATTGTAGCAGCAAGTATAGTTGCAATAAATACAGCCCCTTTATCCATACCAGCTTGGGATAGTATAATTGGATTTACGAATAATATATATGCCATAGTTAAATAAGTAGTAAGACCAGCTAATATTTCTGTCTTTACTGTAGTTTGATTTTCTGAAAGTTTAAAGAACTTTTCCATAAAAGATTCCTCCCTTTGATTTGTATACGAATATTACAAATAGATATTAATATAATATTCGCATATAAATCAATACATGTCAGATAAATTAACAAAAAGTATAAAATTTACAACCAAAATATAAGGTTTTTACATAATATAATTAAAAAACTATGAATGATAAATTGTTAGAATTTTATCTTTTTTCCATCAGATTTTACTATAATACTACCTTCTTCTACTGTAATGAAATAATTAATATCATACTTTTGTAGTGTGGAAAGCGTTTCTTTATGAGGATGACCATATTTATTATCCTTTCCACAAGAAATAATTGCAGTTGATGGAGAAACCTGTTTAATAAAGTTAGGGCTACTAGATGATGAAGAACCGTGGTGACCCAGTTTAATTACATCACAGTTTAATTCATCCTTGAATTTTAAAACATAATCTTCAACTTCTTTTTCAGCATCGCCAGTAAAAAGAAAGGAGGTATCGCCATATTCAATCTTAATAATAGGTGAGTAGTTATTTAAATTATCATATTTGTCAATGGATGGAGAAAAAACTTTAACTTTAGTATTTTTACCTAAATCTATTGAGTCAGTTCCTTCTTTTATCACGTTTATCTTTTTGTTTTTATCCTTAAGAGCATCAACCATTCGTTCAAAGCTTTTTGTAGTATTTGTTATTTTAGGGGCATAGAAGTCGCCAACGTCATAATTTTTAATGACTTCACTCATATTTCCTATATGGTCTTCATGAGGATGAGTAGCTATTATATAATCTAATTTTTTTATACTTTCTTTATTTAAATAGGAAATAACATTGTTTCTTTCTTCTTTAGGCCCAGCATCAATGAGCAAGGTTTTATTGTTGACTTCAATTAAAATACAATCTCCTTGACCAACATTGATATAATGAACTGTAAATTCATCATTAAAGTTTTTTGAATTACAGCCTATGATGTTAAAAGCTATAATTATTATAGTTAAAAGTGAATATAATTTTTTCAAAAAATCATCTCCTTGGTTTAAAATGAATATAAAAGCTACAAGATTTACAGTAAAACAAAGTTTTCTTGCATTAAATTTTATGAAAAGATATAATAAATTAGACTTAATTAATATAAAGAGGTGAATAATTTGAAAATATTTAAGGGGATATGGTACGGACTTTATATGGCTAATATGAGGCTAAAAGGTTT
>JBOFQV010000036.1:0-48312 GCA_051650705.1 Clostridium sp. | reverse complement strand
CATGCTGGTCTTAAAAAATCAGGAGCAAGAATAGGATTTTCATGGGTAGGTGGAGTTCTTCTTGGAATTGCAGGGTTATTTGGATTATTTACTTTCTTTAGTCAGCTTGTACCACCAGCAATTGCAGCAATAACATACCTTTGGTGTTCAGTTGTTATGGTTTCTCAAGCATTTAAGGATTGTAAAGTTAAACATTATGCAGCTATTGCAGTAGCAATGGTACCTCCTGTAGCAGATTTCTTATTTACACAAATTACAGGAGCAGTTGGATTATCAGATGTGTGGACTGAAACTTTACCTTCAGGGGTAGTTGGATATCAACCAGAAGTTGCACAATATTTAATTGATCATGGTGTAATGTGGAGAGGGGTTGCTGAGGTTAAGTCTGGAGCAATAATTATTGGTATTATTTTAGGTTCAATTACAGTATTTATTATTGACAGAAGACTTGATAAGGTTGCAATTACATCTTTAGCAGCAGCAGTACTTGCTATGTTTGGATTTATTCATAGTGCATCATTAGGATTCTACATTACTTCACCTTTTGTAATTGGATACTTAGTTTTTGCAGGAATTGCTTTTGTTCTTCATTTAGGAAGAGGAAAGTGGTTTGATGCACCAGAAGATTACGAATATGTATAAGAAAATATAATATAAAAATAGAGCTGATTTTTAGAAAATCAGCTCTATTTTAAAATGTGAATACATAAGCTTTGTGATGAAATTTTAAATTTTGTACAAACAATTTATATTTTAGTTTCTGACATTTTATTTAATTTAATGATTTTTAATAAAAATATACTTAAAATTATTCCTACAATTGAAACTATACCTGCAATTAAAAATGTAGTTACAAGACTTCCAGTATTAGCTGAAATTATAGGTCCAATTAAAGCTGAAATACCATAGGCTTGATAAACTATTCCGTAGTTTGCACCAATATTTTTAATGCCATAAAATTCACCAGTTATTGTTGGGAATACTGCAAGGAATCCACCGAAACAAAATGTAACACAAGCCATAGTTAAGAAAAATGTTACAAGATTAAGTGGAAGGAAGCTCATGTAAAACATAGAAACAGATGTAATAACAAATAAAATAGATACTATTCTTATTCTTCCAAGCTTATCAGATAAAGCACCCCAAACAAGTCTTCCACCAGCATTAAATAGTGCTATTATACCAACGACATTAGCAGCAATGTTAGATTCTAAAGAGGCTAATTGAACACCGATGTCTTTAGCCTGTCCTATAACTAACAATCCACTTATAGTTCCAAGTAGATACATAATCCATAATATCTTAAAGGATTTAGTTCTAATCATTTCACTTACAGTATAATTTATTTTTGTTATAGTTTTATCTTGTATTTGTTCATTCTTAAATTCCTTATGCATTGGAACTTTTAAAAATTGTGATCCTATTATAATTAATACAAAATATATTATTCCTAGGTAGAAAAAAGTCTCCGATACTCCTTTATTGCAATAAGATTTTCAATTATAGGCTTAAATACAAGACTACCAAGACCAAAGGCACCAACAGTTATTCCTGTAATTAACCCCTTTTTATTTGGGAACCACTTTATGCAAGTGGAAAGTGGACAAACGTAGCAAAAACCAATTCCAATACCAGCAATAACTCCATAGTAAATATAAAATTCAATAATACTAGTAGCTCTAGATGTTAAAATTAAGCCAAGGCCATATACTATTCCACCAATTAATGATACTTTTTTAGGGCCAATTTTATCTTGAAGTCTTCCTGAAAAAATAGTAGTAAATGCAAAAACAAACACTACAATAGAAAATGTAAGAATTATATCATTTTGACTAAAACCAAATTTCTCTCTTAATGGTCCATTAAAAAGACTCCAAGAATAAACAGAGCCAATACAAATTTGAATTAAGATTGCGCCTAAAACAACAATCCAAGGGGTGAATTTCTTGTTCATAAATTTACTCCTTTAAAATTATTTAGTAAAATATACCACAAGAGTGAGGGTATATCAATAATTTAAAGAGGAAATAAAATGTGAATATTAAAAATAAACTATTAAAAATATGAAATAAAGAGAGATTTAGTAGTTTAAAACTAAATCTCTCTTTAGTAATATTTATTGAATTTTACTACCAATATATGACCCAAATCCTCCACCTACATTAATTACATTATATCCTTCATTAAGTAGCATTGATGTTGTTCTTGAACTTCTCATACCAGATTGACACATAATATAGTATTTATTGTTCTTATTTAAATATTTATTATGATTAATTAAAAGTTCCTCCATAGGAATATTTTTAGCCCCTTTTAAAGTTCCAAAACTCACTTCAAAATCTTCTCTAATATCTATTAAATTAATTTTTTCAAGTAGGTTATCTAAATCATTAACGTTTATTACTTTTGAATTCATAAATATCTCTCCTTAAATTTTAACTCTATCTTTTTATATATTTTCCTCTATAAGAACCAAATCCACCAACTACATTTATAACTTTATACCCTTGTTTTTCAAGTGCCTTGGAAGTTCTTGAACTTCTCATACCAGATTGACACATGATATGGTATTCATCATCCTTATTTAAGTATTTTTCAGGGGAGTTTAACAATGTCTCCATTGGAATTTTCTTAGCTCCCTTAATTGTTCCAGACTTTGTTTCGTGATTTTCTCTAATATCTATTAATTTAATATTTGATAAGATTTTATCTAATTCATTTATATTTATTGAGTTTATTTTGTTTCTTTTAAAAAGTGAGAACATATTGTTTCCTCCTGAAATTTAATTTGTTATTATGCTGTTATTATATATCGTATTATAAAAAAGTTATGTGACAATATTACACAAGATAAATTTATAAAAATATATTTCCCAAAATTATTTCAGTAGATAATAAGTAAAATATAGAAGTGATTAAAGCTTTGAATGGCAAATATGTAATAAATTTACCGAACAATATTCCACACAATTTTTAACACAAGAACAAAAAAATGTGTTATAATAAAGATACAGCGAGTAGTTTTGATAACGTAAATCAAGTTGTCAGAGCTGCTTTTTTATTTAAGGAGGAAATTCATGTTTAAGGTAGATGACTATGTAATGTATGGAAACACAGGAGTGTGTAAGGTCACAGGAATTACTCAAGAAAAATTTTCGAATCAACTAAAAGAATATTATGTATTAACCCCTGTTTATAATAATAAAGTAACTATAAAAATCCCAGTAGACAATCCTAAAATTAGCATAAGAGAAGTGTTAACAGAGAAGGAAATTACAAACCTGCTTATAAATGCAAGAACTGCTGAAGCAGAATGGATAGAGAACGATAGAGTTAGAAGTGAGCATTTCAAATCAGTTATAAAGGGTGGGAAATGTGAAGATTTAATTCAAATAGTAAGAGCTATTTATTTAAATAATGCTCAAACAAAAGCTGAAGGGAAAAAGGCATATAAGATAGATGCAGAAATAACAAAGGAAGCTGAAAGACTTATAAATGAAGAGTTTTCTACGGTTTTAAACATATCTCAAGAGGATGTAACTAACTATATTATTAATAGAATAAACAATTAAAATATGAGAGTTTAGATATTTCTAAGCTCTCTTTTATTATACTTTTTAAAAGTGATTTTATTACTAGGAGTTATATGTAGACTTATAAAATAGCTTGAAAGAAAACAAAAACACCACTATACTGTAAATACAAGGGGAATTTACAAAAAGGAGTAAATTAAGATGGAGAAGATATTTCATGAAAGGTTATAGAAAAAGTATACAAAGCAATTTGGTATTATTATCAGTAGGAACAGTTGGAGTGTTAATAATATTAATGATGTTAATAACAAGAGTTGTATCAAATATAGAAACAAAAAAGCATTACATAATAAATTCTAAAAGTCAAATGACTATTTTATCAAATGGAATTATAAATTATTATAAACAAATAGATAGTGACATAAATATGATGGCAACTGATCCATTAATAAAAAATGTAGATAATACAATAACCACATATAAAGATAAGGAAATTAAAGTAGACATGACACCTTCAAAAAATGGAGGGATAGAACAAAAAATATATGAAGTATTTGATCATTATGCAAGTACTCATCCAGGAACACAATACATATATTTAGCAACAGAAAATGGAGGGTACATAAACTGGCCAGAAACATATATCACACCAAATTATGACCCTACAACTAGAGAGTGGTATAAGCTTGCAGTGGAAGCAAAAGGAGAGATAATATCAACAAGCCCATACATAGATGAAAATAACAATATGGTAATAAGTAATGCGAGAGCTATATATGATAATGATGGAAGTTTAATTGGTGTTGTAGGAATAGATGTATATCAAGATGTTTTAAGTAAACTTGTAAGCGATGTTCAGGTTGGAGATACAGGTTTTTACTCAATAATAAGTAAAAATGGATTAATATTAGCAGATGGAAGAAATGCTGAAAATAATTTAAAAAGTATTAAAGGTGATGAATTTGAAAAATTACTACAAGATAAAAGTGATGTACATAATGTCAAAATAGATGGAGAAAAATATTTGGTTATTCCTCATGTAATGGAAGATGAAAATTGGATAATATGTTTTTCAGTTTCAGCAAAGCAATTAAATATGATTACAAATAGAGTAAATATTATAATAGGTTTTGTTTCAGTAGGTTTACTAATTATTATGAGTTATATAATTTTAAAAGGACTTAGAAAAATAATAATACCAATTAAGGAATCAGCAGATTATATTATTGAAATAGGTAAAGGTAATTTTAATGAAGACATTAAAGAAGAGTATCTTGAAAGAGATGATGAAATTGGAATAATAACAAATGGTATTAATGATATGAGATTCTCTTTAATGAGTTTAATTTATGAGATAAAAAATGAATTAATGTTATTTAAGAAAATTGCAGATGAGAATAAGCACAGTTCTATTCTTATTTATAATGAAAAAGGTGATATTATATATGAGAATAATGAGTCACTGAATATTAATCAATATAAAAATATAAATTTTCTACATCAGGATTCTAGAATAGAGTTAGGGCTGGATAAGGTAAATGAGATTCAAATATCCTTATCAGAAAAAGGATTTTGGAGTGGTACATTTGATATAAAAAGTACAGGAGAGACCAAGGATTGTACTCTTCAACAGATTTATAATAATGAAAATGAGAAATATACAGTAGTTAATATTGTAGATATAACAGAGAAGGTTAAATCTGAAAAAGCATTGTTAGAATATGAAAAAATGAAAGGGCATGATCAGGTTAGAAATGAGTTCTTTGCAAATATATCCCATGAATTAAAAACACCATTAAATATATTTACTTCTACAGTTCAATTGTTAGATTTGAAGAACAAAGAAGGATCAGAAGAGCTTAGTAAAACGTATAATAAGCATAAACAATGCTTAGCAATTAACTGTAAGCGTATGTTGAGATTAATTAATAATATTGTTGATATAACAAAAATAGATGTTGGCTTTACTAAGGCAAGATTTATAAACTGTAATATTATAAATATTGTAGAAGATGTTACTTTATCTGTAGTAAATTATGCAGGTGCCAAAGAAATTAACGTAATATTTGATACTGAAATTGAAGAATTAATTATTAAATGTGATGTATATATGATTGAGCGTGTTATTCTTAATTTATTATCTAATGCAATTAAGTTTACTGATCAAAATGGAAATATATTAGTGAAAGTTTTTGTTGATTCTAAAGGGGTTCACATTACAGTGAAGGATGATGGAATTGGAGTTCCAGAAGAGTTTAGAGAATCTATTTTTGAAAGGTTTATTCAAAGTGATAGATCTTTAAATAGGCTAAATGAGGGTAGTGGGATTGGACTGGCTATAGTGTCATCACTTGTAAGATTAAATGGGGGAGAGGTATTTTTACTTGATTCAGAAGAAAAAGGGACAACATTTGAGGTGATTTTGCCAAATGAAGCTTTAAATGAAGGTAATGATGAATCACAAGGCTACGAAGTAAATCTTAATAATGTTGAAATAGAACTTTCAGATATTTATGATCTATATTAAAACTTAAGGTTTTGTAAGAAATAAGTATAAGTTATGTAAAAAATATCTCCTATAATATATTTAAAGGGATAAATATAGGAGGTTTTTTATGAAAAAATTATTAAAAAAGGTACTAATAATAGGAATAGCAATAATTATTGCTATGAATTTTATATATAATATAAATATCACAAATAACACTGTACAAAGTTCAATATTATTAGTAAATAAGGATAATGGAATAAATAAAAGTTTTGTACCTAAAGATTTAGTACAACCAAATATTAAGTTTACAAATGAGGCTAGTGAAGAGGAAAGATTGATATCAAAAGAAATTCAAAAACCTTTAGAGAAGTTGTTTAGTCAAGCAGAAAAAGAAGGCATAATACTTTTAGGCAACTCTGGATATAGATCATATAACTTACAAAATGAAATTTATAAAAATAGAGTGAAATCAGTTGGTAAAAAGTTAGCTGATGATTATGTGGCTAAGGCTGGTTTTAGTGAGCATCAAACAGGATTATGTATAGATGTAACAAATGAATCAAGAAATTTTTCAAAAGGTACAAGGGAAGCGGATTGGGTTCAAGCAAATGCACACAAGTTTGGATTTATTATTAGATATCCTGAAGGGAAAAAATCCATAACAGGAGTGGAATATGAACCATGGCATATAAGATATGTGGGTGAAGAGATTGCAAAAGCAATCTATAATAATAAAATAACTTTAGAAGAGTATATATAAAAAATGCACATCATGACGGTGTGCTTTTTTATTTTTATTGATATAATTAGGATATAAATTTTAATTAGCAAAAGAGGGGTATTTTGAAGAAAAGAAGATTAAAAATAAAAAGCATTGATGATTTGAAAAGTGCATTAGTAGAAGAAGGGTATAAAATAGAATTAACTTTAAAACAAGAATTAATGAATAATTTTAATATAAATGAAGATATTGCAACATTAATAGTTAATACATTAGAAGATTCTAAAATAACTTATAGGGCAGAGTGTGTGAAGGCGTTCATAGACTATATACACAAGTTAAAAGTATTTGAAAAAGAACATAAAAAGTTAAGTGTTAAAATAAGTAGTATAGATAAATTAATAATAGGAAGAGTTGAATATCATAGAGAACCCTCTCCTCAGCAAAATGTGGAGCACATTATAAAGTGTATTGATAATTTAACATGTAATATAACAAGTTCTCTAACAAAAGAGGAAATGGATAAGTTTCATGCCATGGAAAAGGAGCTTAAAGATGGATATTTATATTCAAAGGATATTGAACTATTAAAAAAGATAGTATCATCTAATAATGAAAATTTAAAAGAGAATTATAATACCGCATCAAAGATAAAAACTATAACTGTAAATATACCAACTACATTAGGAATTAACTTTATGAAGTCAGAAAAAGGAAGTGTAGAATATCACAATCATATATCCTCATATATACCAAGAATTAAGCGTTTAAGAAAGAATATTGATAAATATTTAGAAGCTACAAATGATGGACATAAAATCAATCAAAGTAGTGCACTATTAGACTCTATGAACATCGCCTATGCAACATATGATAATAAAGAGTTTAAGGCGCTAAGTGGAGATGTGGATGTGAGAGGGTATTGTAATTCTCCTAAAGAGGTAAAGTTTAAAAGTGTGGATGTAAATAGGTTAGGTCAAGTTGGAACTGGATACACAAGAGAAAATGATAGTGAAAAGAAAATATTAGAAGAAATACATAATCAAATAGAAAATAAGATTTTAAAAGAAAGTGGAGAACTTACTCTATGCACAAAATGGGAACCGTGTCCAAGTTGTTATTATGTTTTAAGTCAATTTATAAAAGAACATCCTAAAGTAAAAATTAATATAAAATATAAAAAAAAATATGGAGAAGGTCGCTCTTAAGCGACTGTTCTCCATTAAGTTTTTATCTCAATAATTTCATTTTCAATTAGAGATTTCTTAACATCAATAACTCTTTGATTAGAAGAACCTCTATATTTAAGCATAAGATCCTTATTTTCAATTTCAAATTTTCCGTCAATTAAAACATCAACATTCTTTAAAATTTCAAATCTTTTAGGATTTTTTATAATTTCTTCAAAGGTATAACCAGACCAAAGCCAAATAGGTTTATTTGTTTCTTCTTTAATTCTTATTAAAAGATTTAAAAAGGTTACATCATTTATTTGTTGCAAGGGTTCTCCACCTAGTATGCTAACTCCAACTACTTGAGAGGAGTTAATTGCATCTATAAAATTATCCTCAACCTCTTTAGTCCATTTATTTCCAAAGTTGAAATTTTGCTGTTCTGTATTAAAGCAATCCTTACAATTATGTGTACATCCACTTACAAATAGAGTTGTTCTTATTCCAGGTCCGTTTGTTACATCAAATTTTCTGATTTGTGCGTAATTGATAAAAATCACCCCTATCTATAAATGAAGTACTCTATCACCAATTTCAGCTGTTCTTCCTTTATTCCAGAAATTAGTGCCAATATACCCACAAGTTCTTCTCATAACTTGCATTTCATCTTGTTTAGTATTACCACATGATGGACAACTCCAAACTAAAGTTTCCTTGTCAAGCTGAATTTCACCAGAGTAACCACATTTATAGCAAATGTCAGGTTTAGTATTAATTTCAGCGTATTGAACATTATGATAAATGTAATTAATCACAGCTTCAATAGCTTCAACATTCTTACTCATATCAGGAACCTCGATATAAGAGATACATCCACCAGTGGAAATATCATGGAATTGAGCTTCAAACTTTAATTTTGAGAAGGCATCAATTTCTTCACAAACATGAACATGATATGAGTTAGTGTAATATAAGCTATCAGTTACATTTTCAATTTTTCCAAATCTAGCAGTATCAATTCTACAGAATCTATAAATAAGACTTTCAGCAGGCGTACCATATAAACCAAAACCAAGACCAGTTTCAGCCTTCCATTCATCACATTTCTTTTTCATATGCTTCATAACGTCTAAAGCAAATTTTTCTCCTTCAGGGGTTGTGTGACTTACTCCAAGCATTGAATAAGTTAATTCACAAATTCCAACATATCCAAGAGAAATAGTTGAATAACCGTTCTTTAATAACTTATCAATTTTTTCACCTTTTTCAAGCCTTGAAATCGCTCCATACTGCCAGTGAATAGGGCTTGAATCTGAAGTTATTCCAAGAAGCATTTTGTGTCTAGTTAAAAGGGCTTCTTTACAAAGCTGCAATCTTTCATCGAAAATCTTCCAAAACAAATCCATATCTCCGTTAGCTAATAGTCCTATTTGAGGAAGGTTTAAGCTAACAACTCCTTGATTAAATCTTCCGTACCATTTGTAGTTTCCGTTTTCATCCTTCCAAGGTGAAAGGTGAGATCTACAACCCATTGGTGGGAAAGTATTACCCTCATAGTTCTTTCTCATAATCTTTGCTGATTGATAATCAGGAACTAATCTTTTAACTGTACATTTTGCAGCAAGCTTAGTAATGTAATCATATTTTCCACCTTCTAAGCAGTTGTGATCATCAAGAAGATAAACAAGCTTAGGGAAGGCTTCACCAATTTCTTGCCCTCTATAATTTTTCATTCCCTCTAATCTTTGTCTAATCATTTCTTCACAAATTAGAGCCATTTCTTCTTCATAAGGATGACCTTCTTCAACTTCTAAGTAAATTGTAGAGAAAGGTGCTTGCCCGTTAGTAGTTTGTAATGTTGATAATTGGTATCTAATAGTTTGTATACCATCTTTAAGTTCTTTCATTTTAGCATCTAAAGCAAGTTTTTTAGCTAAAGCTTCATCATTAAGCAGTGTCATGTAATGTTTAAAGGCTTTATCTTCAGTAACTTTTAGATACTTAGCTAAATGCTTAATAGTGATACTTTGTCCACCATATTGATTAGATGAAACTTGAGCAATAATCTGAGTTGCAACAGTACAAGCAGTACTAAAGCTCTTTGGTTCCTCAACAAGTTTTTCATTAATTACAGTACCATTTTTAAACATATCCTCTAAGTTAACTAAACAACAATTAAACATAGGGGATAAGCTATAATCCATATCATGCCAGTGAATAGCACCATTATCATGTGCTTGAACTATGTACGCAGGAATTAGTTTTCTTCTTGAAATATCCTTAGACACTTCTCCAGCAATTAAATCTCTTTGAGTGGCAGCAACAACAGGATTTTTGTTTGAATTTTCATTCATAACATCCTCATTCTCTCTGCTAATAAGTTCTAAAATACTACTATCGGTAGTGTTTGTATTTCTTTTAAATTCTTGAACAGCTCTATAGCCTTCGTATGCTCTTGCTGTTTCAACTTGTCCATAGTGTACTAATCTATCATAAACATACCTTTCTATTTTGTAAATAGTTGGCATTTCTTTTTCGTTTGTAAAATGTTTTTCAGCATCATCTGCTATTAATTTAGCTATATCAGGTAAGTAAATTCCACTACCAGTTTTCATTGCTTTTGTAATAGCATCCCTTATTTTGTCTTGATTGAACTCAACGACATTACCATCTCTTTTTATTACGTCCACCTAAAACCACTCCTAAAATCAAATTAAATCAAAAATACCTTTAACAGTAAAATACACAGTATATTGTACTATTTATTTTTATACTATACAACATGTTGCACAATCGAAAAAACACAGTTCTTGTCATTATTCTAATTAACACTTTATTTTTCGTCGTATTTTCTCTAATTCTTAGAATTTTTTTCAATGAAGAAATTATTTAAAGATAAGATGGCTTGTCTACTAAGGTTGAATAGGTATTTATTGAAAAATAAAATAATGAAAAATTTTATTATTAAAAACTGTTGACATTATATGGTAAAGGATATATATTATAAATCATAGTAAGTTGATAAGAATAAAGGTGTTGATAAGAAGAAGTACTTATGTGGAAGCTTACAGAGAGAATCTCCATGGGTGGAAGAGATTCATAAAGTGAAAACATAGGGAATGCATCTTTGAACTCTTAGCCAAAATAAGAAAAATTCTTAGAGTAGGTGAATGCAGGTGTGCCTGTTATAGCACTAGGTATAGATTTGTACTAATAAAAGATAGGCTACATATGAAGCCTAATAAGAGTGGAACCGCGGACTACTGCCTCTTAACTAATAGAGGTAATAGTCTTTTTTTTATTAAAAAGTTTAAGTTAAAAGGGGGCAATTTTATGAAATTATCAAAAAAAATCTTAGGGGGAATTTTAACAGGAGTAATGGTTTTATCCTTTGTATCCTGCACAAAGGATGAGAAAGCTGGTGCAGAGAAGCCAGATTTGAAGCTTTTAAATGTTTCATATGATCCTACAAGGGAGTTATATGCAGAATACAATGAGGAATTTAAAAAATATTGGAAAGAAAAAGAAAATCAGAATGTAACAATTGAACAATCACATGGAGGGTCAGGAAAGCAAGCAAGAGCTGTAATTGATGGGTTAGATGCAGATGTGGTTACATTAGCATTAGCTTATGATATTAATTCTATCAATACTCAAAAGAAACTTATTGATCCAAGTTGGCAAGAGAAACTACCAAACAAATCAACTCCATATACTTCAACAATAGTATTTCTTGTTAGAAAGGGAAATCCGAAAGGAATTAAGGATTGGGATGATTTAATTACAGATGGAGTAAAGGTTGTAACACCAAATCCAAAAACATCAGGAGGTGCTAGGTGGAACTATTTAGCTGCTTGGGGATATGGGTTAAAAAAGAACAATAATGATGAGGAAAAGGCAAGGGAGTTTGTACAAAATTTATATGGGAATGTTCCGGTTTTAGATTCAGGAGCAAGAGCCTCAACTACTTCATTTGCAGAGAGAGGTATTGGAGATGTTTTAATTACATGGGAAAATGAGGCTTATTTAGCTTTAAAAGAATTTGGAAATGACAAATTTGAAGTGGTTAATCCATCAATTAGCATACTTGCAGAGCCACCAGTTGCTGTGGTTAATGAAAATACAGATAGAAAAGGAACAACAGAGGTAGCAAAGGCATATTTAGAGTATTTGTATTCAGATGTTGGGCAGGAGATAGCTGCAAAAAATTACTATAGACCTAGAAATGAGCAGATAGCAAAAAAATATGAGGATAAATTTCCTAAAATAAGTTTGTTCACTATTGATGATGTGTTTGGTGGTTGGGATAAGGCTCAGAAGGAGCATTTTAATGATGGAGGAATATTCGATAAAATTTATTCTAAGAAATAGAAGATGAAATGGGGTGTGGGGCTATGATTAATAAAAGAAAGAGGATAATACCAGGTTTTGGAGCAAACCTAGGATTTACAATAATATATATTTCTATTCTATTAATCATCCCTCTTGCTCTTGTGTTTATAAATGCAAGTAAGCTTGGGCTTGAGGGATTTATTGAAACTGTAACAGATGAGAGAGTTTTATCATCTTTTAAGGTTAGTTTTGGAGCAGCATTTGTTGCAAGTTTAATTAATGGAGTTTTTGGATTAATAATATCGTGGGTTTTAGTTAGATATGAATTTCCATTTAAAAAAATATTTGATACATTTATAGATTTACCATTTGCATTACCAACAGCAGTAGCAGGAATAACCTTAACTACTCTTTATTCTGAAAGTGGTGTTTTAGGAGGAGTTTTGAATGTTTTTGGTATAAAAGTAAGTTACACATTTTTAGGGATTGTGATTGCATTAAGTTTTATTGGGCTTCCATTTGTTGTGAGAACAATTCAGCCAGTATTGCAAAATTTAGATAGAGGAATTGAGGAGGCAGCAAATAGTCTTGGAGCTAATTATGCTCAAACTTTTATAAAGGTCATTTTACCTGAGATAATCCCTTCAATTCTAACAGGTATGGCATTAGCTTTTGCAAGAGCAGTTGGGGAATATGGTTCGGTTGTTTTTATTGCTGGTAATATGCCAATGAAAACAGAAATTGCCCCACTTCTAATAATGACAAAGCTTGAACAATTTGATTATGCAGGTGCCACTGCAATATCAGCTGTTATGTTAGTTTTAGCTTTTATTATTTTATTAGTAATTAATTTATTACAAGGATTATCCTCTAATAAAAAAAGGAGGAAGATAGCATGATTAAAGAAGGTAAATTAGTAAGAGTGTTATTAATTTTAATAGCAATAACATTTATAACTGTAGTATTGTTTATTCCTTTAGTTGCAGTATTCATAAAGGGATTTGAAAAGGGTATATCACCATATTTTAATGCGATTTTAGACCCAATAACATTAAAAGCAATAAAATTAACATTAATTACAATTTTAGTAGCAGTACCAATAAACACAGTATTTGGGGTGTCAGCAGCCTGGGTAATTACTAAATTTGAATTTAGATTTAAAAGAGTATTATTAACAATTATAGATTTACCATTTGCCATTTCACCAGTAATTATTGGATTTATGTTTGTTTTAGTTTTTAGTAATAATTACGGATTACTCTCTCCAGCTTTAAATGAGTTAGGAGTAAAAATAATTTTTAGTCCTTTAGGAATTATTTTAGCTACAACATTTGTAACCTTTCCATTTGTGGCAAGAGAGCTTATTCCACTTATGGAAGCTCAAGGAACACAAGAAGAGGAGGCTGCAATTATACTCGGTGCAAGTGGACTACAAACTTTTTTAAAGGTCACATTACCTAATATTAAATGGGGACTTGTTTATGGTGTGGTATTAACAATTGCAAGAGCAGCAGGTGAATTTGGAGCAGTATCAGTGGTATCAGGTCATATAAGAGGGGTTACAAATACAGTACCACTACATGTTGAGGTTTTATATAACGAATATAAGTTTCAAGCAGCCTTTGCTGTAGCATCAATACTAACATTGATAGCATTGTTAGATTTGGTCTTTAAGAAGATATTGAAAAACAAGGTTAAAGGGGGAGTATAGTTAATGAGTATTGATATTATAGGATTGAGTAAAAATTATGGAAGCTTTAAGGCCCTAGAAGATATTAATTTAAGTATAAATAGTGGTGAATTAGTGGCTCTTCTTGGACCATCAGGTTCAGGAAAAACAACTCTTTTAAGGATTATAGCAGGGCTTGAAGGGGAGCATGATGGAAAAATAATATTTAATGGAGAGGATAATACAAATAAAAAGGTTCAAAATAGAAATGTTGGATTTGTATTTCAACATTATGCATTGTTTAGGCATATGACTGTTTATGATAATGTAGCTTTTGGATTGAAAATAAGAAAGAAGAGTGTAAGACCATCAAAGGAAGAGATAGATAAAAAAGTAAATGAATTATTGGAGCTAATTAAAATGAAGGATTATGCAAGTAGATATCCTGAACAATTGTCTGGTGGGCAGCGTCAAAGAGTTGCACTTGCAAGGGCTTTGGCTGTTGAACCTAAGGTTTTACTGTTAGATGAACCTTTTGGAGCACTTGATGCAAAGGTGAGGAAGGAGCTTAGAAGGTGGCTTAGAAAGCTTCATGATAATTACTCAATAACAAGTGTTTTTGTAACTCATGATCAAGAGGAGGCAATGGATGTTGCAGATAGAATTGTAATTGTAAATAAGGGGAAAATAGAGCAAATAGGAAGTCCAGAGGAGGTGTATGAGAATCCTAAAAATCCATTTGTTTATGATTTTTTAGGAAATGTTAATGTATTTCATGGAAGAATTAATAATGGGAAAATTAATATTGGAAGTACTCAATATGATTTGCCAAATGGATCAAATTCAAAATATGGGGAAAAGACTTATGTAAGACCGCATGAAATTCATATTCAAAAACATGAGCAAGAAGGATATATCAAATCAAAGGTTTCATTAATAAGAATACTTGGTGCATTGGTTTATTTAGAGGTATATAGAGAGGATGCAAAGGAGTATGTTGAGGTTGAGATAGCAAGGGAAAGATTTGAAGCTTTAAAAATACAGGTTGGTGATGAGGTTTATATTATTCCAAAGGACATAAAGGTTTTTGAGGATGACTATGTAATTTAATAGTGATAAAATTTGTTGTTTTCTATATTAAATTATAAAAATTAAAGTATAGTCAATATTAAAAAGGCTAAATTTGAATTTAGTCTTTTTGTATTATTAAGCTTTAAAGTGTTATAATGGTAAAGAATTGAAATTTATACGGGGTGTTAATTATGAAAAGTATAGAAGAGAGTTTAAAAATAAATTGTGAAAAGTGCTTTGGTTTTTGTTGTGTAGCTTTATTTTTTTCATCATCAGATGGATTCCCACAAAATAAGGAAGCTGGTAAGCCATGCATGAATCTTGAAGAAGATTTTAAATGTAAGATACATAAAGATTTAAGAAAAAAAGGGTTAAAAGGGTGCACATCTTATGATTGTTTTGGAGCAGGGCAAAAGGTTGCAACACATACATATGGAGGCGTAGATTGGAGAAAGGATAAAAATACAGCAAAAGAGATGTTTGATGTATTTATTATTGTGAGAGCTCTTCATGAAATGCTATGGTATTTAACTGAGGGGTATGAAAAAACAGGGTTTAAAGAATGTGAAGAACTAATTGAAGAAACAGTAAATTTAACATACTTAAGTGCTGATAAACTATTAAAGATAGATTTAATTGCCCATAGACAAAAAGTAAATAAAATACTATTAAATATAAGCAAACATATTAGAAAAGAATCAAGTAGAGTAACAAAAGCTAATTTAAATAGAAAAAAGATGATGGCAGGAAGAGTTAATTTAATAGGAGCAAATCTTAAAAATAGAAGTGTAATAGGAGAAGATTTAAGTGGAGCACTTCTTATTGCATCAAATTTAAGTGGGGCAGATTTAACTGGAACAGACTTAATAGGTGCAGATATGAGGGATACTAATTTATGTGGGACGAATCTTGAAAATGCTCTTTATCTTACTCAAATACAAATAAATGGGGCAAGGGGAGATTCTAAAACAAAGCTACCTAAAAGAATAGTAAAACCTAAAGTATGGTTATAAAAATAAATTATAAATTATAATATAGTGAAACTAAACTAAGAAAGGACTGATGTTTTATGATAAAAATGATGATGATAAGTAAAATGGATAGTGTAATTATTAGGGAGGTTGTATTAGCTTAAAAAGCAAAGAGCCTCCCAAGAGAAAGATTAAAGGTAAATTAGGGAGGAAATAAAATTGAAAAAGGTCCATTTGAAAGAGTTGGGATTAACTGAAAGATATATACAAGAAGCTACTATATATGAAGGAGATTTTTATATCGCGAGAGTTAGTGTAGAACAAAGAGGACTTTATACTTTAATTTGTGAGTTTGGAGAAATTAAGGGAGAGGTTTCTGGGAAGTTTAAGTATGAGGCTAGAGATTTAGAGAGTTTTCCTGCCGTTGGTGATTGGGTTCTAGTAGATAGAAAAGCAATTGAAGAGGGGGTGATTTCAGAGGAAAGACTTAAAAATTATAAGAAACTTCAAAGGGAGCTTATATATAGTGAACTTAGTTCGGGTGGAGCTGAGAAAGAAAAAATAATTAGTATGTTTGGAAGTGTGAGTGCAATGAAACAGGCTACAAGACATATTAAAAATAAGAATAAGAATAAATTTAGATAATGTATAATAAGCATATCTTCTTAGGAAGATGTGTTTATTTTTATTTGAAAATATTTGATTGGTTAAAGATATATTTAAAATGATAATAATATAGAGGTGTAAAGCTTACTTTTATATATCATATATGATTAAATATAATAGTAAAGCAGTATTAATTAGAACTAGAAAGTTAAGAAATTGTAAGAAATAAGTTTAAAATATGAAAGTAATACTTGATAAAATAAATATATGAATTGAAAATTTTACGAGGTGGTATTGAAAATGAAGAATAAAATTCTTGTTGTTGACGATGAAAAAGAAATCAGAGAACTTCTTGAAATAAATTTAAAAAATGATGGGTATGATGTAATAACTGCACAAAATGGTATTGAGGCACTAGGGATATTAGAAATACATACTATAGATTTAATTGTTTTAGACATAATGATGCCAGGAATTGATGGCCTTGAGGTGTGCAGAAGAATAAGAGAAAAAAGAAATTTACCAATATTAATGTTAAGTGCAAAATCAGAAAATATGGATAAAATTCAGGGGATTTTAACTGGTGCAGATGATTATATGACAAAGCCTTTTGATTCACTAGAATTAATGGTTAGAGTAAAGGCACTACTTAGAAGGGCGTATCTTTTTAATGATAATTCCAAAGAAGAAAATAATTTAATTAATATAGAAAATTTAGTTATAGATAAAAGTAGTCATACAATTTCTGTAGATGGGAAAGAGATTGCATTAACTTCAAGAGAGTTTGATATTCTATTTCTTCTTGGGGAAAATAGAGGGAGAGTTTTTAGTTCTGAAGAAATATTTGAAAAAGTTTGGAAGGAGAAATATTTTCAATCAAATAATACTGTAATGGTTCATATGAGTAGACTTAGAGATAAGTTAAATAAATATACTGATGGAGCAAAAATAATTCATACAGTATGGGGAGTGGGGTATAAAATTGAGAAATAAAAGAGCAATAAAATATACAATGATTCCATTAGTTGACTTATTTATTAGTGGTGTAATTTCTTTTGTAATTACATTTGGATTAATTCAAATTATGCTGTTTTTATGGAGAACAACAACCTATAGAATTATAAATATTATAGTAGATATAGGATATAGACTACCATTCTTAGTTCCGGCTTTTATAATTATGTTAATAGTTACAATATTTTCATGGTTAACTTATAAAAGGAGTATTCCGCTTGCAGATAAGATAATTGAGGGTGAGAGACTTAAGAATATTAATAATCAAGTTTTAGATATGTTACAAGCTACTAATGAAATGGTAAATGGTGATTTAGATAAAACTATTTCTGAAGAGTATGATGGTGAAGTGGGAGAGTTATCTAGAAATATTAATAATATTGTTTTAAATCTAAAAAATATAACAGTTGAAGAAAAAAGAGCTCAAGCAACAAAAAATGATTTAATAACAAATGTATCTCATGATTTAAGGACTCCATTAACCTCTATCATGGGCTATTTAAGTCTTATAGAGAGGGATGAATATAGGGATGAGGTTCAACTTAGGTATTACACAAATATTGCATATGAAAAATCAAAAAGTTTAAATCTATTAATTAATGACTTATTTGAGCTTACTAAAATGCAAAATAGTGGAGTTAAGCTAGAGAGAACATCTATTGATTTAGTTGAGTTATTAAGTCAAATAATATCTCAGTTTCAATATGAGTTTTCTATGGCAGATATGGTAAGTAGATTAAGATTTTCAAATGAAAAGCTTATTATAAATGGGGATGGAAATAAGCTAGTTAGGGCATTTGAAAACTTGATTACTAATGCAATAAAGTATGGGAGAGAGGGAATATATGTAGATGTATTTACTATAAGAGAGGAGAATAATGCAATTGTTGAAATTGTAAATTATGGGGAAGAGATTTCTCAAAGTGACCTGGAATTTATATTTGATAGATTTTATAGAATAGAAAAATCAAGAAATAGAGAAGAGGGAGGTACAGGACTTGGGCTTTCAATAACAAAAAGCATAATAGAGCTTCATAATGGGGAGATTTTTGCTTTAAGTGAAGAGGGAAGAACAGTCTTTAGAATAATATTACCATTAGAGAATTAAATACTTTCTTGACACATTATTTTTAAAGTAATACACTTATTATGAATAGGTAAATATTTACAATTAAAAGGGGTAAAGAAAGGGATGAAGAAAGTAAAAAAAATAATACTAGGGATATTAATAGCTATAGTTGCTATTGGTGGGTTTTATTTAACAAGCAAGCTAGATAATATTGGGAAAAATGCAACAGATAATGTTACAGGAGAAAGTACATCTAATGAAAAAAGTAATGAAAGCACAGATGGAACAACTCTTCAAAAAGGAAAAGGTAATGTGGTAACTTATTTTCCAGGATGGGCAGTTTACTCAAGTACAGGTCAGAAGTATGAGGTTAAAGACATTCCATGGAATAAGGTTACACATATAACACATGCTTTCTTTGAAGTTAAGGAAAATGGGGAAATTGCATCTACAGATAAATGGAGTGATTTCGAAAATACAGCTATTTGTCCAGAGGGTGAAGCAGATTGGACAAAATATCCACAAACAGGATATCCAGAGGGCGCAGTTTTTGGTCACTTTGGAGCCTATAAATATTACAAAGAGAAGTACCCTGATGTAAAAGTTTTAATTGCAGTTGGGGGATGGACTAGAAGTAATAATTTCCATGAGGTTGCAAAAAGTTCTGAGAAAAGAAAAACTATGGCAAAGAGTATGGTTGAGTTAATGAAACAGTATCCTTTTATTGATGGATTTGATATTGACTGGGAATATCCAGGTGAGTCAAGAGAATCCTCGGACCAATGGGATAGAGGAGCAAAGGGAGGCGAAGAGGATAAGGAAAACTTTACCCTCCTTTTAAAGGATATTAGAGAAACCTTCGATTCAAGTGGAATGAAGGATAAACTATTGACTGTTGCTGTATCAGCAGATCCTAAAAAAATAGCAAATACAGCTCCAGATAAATACTACAAATATGTAGATTATATTGGAGTTATGACATATGATTTTGCAGGTGCTTGGGATAACACAACAGGACATTTAGCTTCAATATCAAGTTCAAAAAATGATCCAGTAGATGGGAGAGGAAGTTTCTCATTAGAAGCTACTTTAGAACTTTTAAGTGATAAATATAAGGTTCCAAAAAATAAGATTTATGGAGGGTCACCACTTTATTCTAGAGGGTGGGGAGATGTTGCTCCAGGAAAAAATGGAGATGGTTTATATCAATCAGGTTCTCCAAACTATGTTGGAAATTTAGGTCCAGGTGGACAATTTAGGTGGTTTGAAGTTAAAAAGTTTGAAAGTGATTCAGCTTGGAAGAAATACAGAGATAAGGAAACGAAAGTTCCATATTTATATAATAGTAGTACTAAAAATTTCTTAACCTATGAGGATGAGGAATCATTAAAGGAAAGGTGTAACTACTTAACAAAAAATGGATATGGGGGAATGATTATTTGGGATGCTAGCGGAGATGATACTAATGGTTATCCAATGCATTCAATTGCCTTTGAAGCTTTTGGGAATAAGGTAGGAGAAGCTATTGAAAAGCCAAAGGATGAAGATAAACCAAAGGATGAGTCATCAAGCAATAACAATAATAATTTACAAAATAGCGGGGACTCATCAAATTCAAACAATGACAAACCAACAGGAAATACAACACAACCAAATTCTAGTGGAGAAAATTCAGGAACGTGGAAGGTTAATAAAAGCTATAATCCAGGGGATATTGTAACATTCAATGGTAAGAGTTACAAATGTATACAAGGTCATACATCACAAGAAACCTGGGATCCTGGAAGTGCACCTGCATTATGGGGCGTTGAGTAAATAATTTATCCCCATAAAGAAGATAAAGAGACTTCTTTATGGGGATTTTTTATCATTATCAACATCTGAAAGTTCAAGATTTACAATATCTTTTAAACCATTATTTAAAAATTTATTAGTATATGAAGCAGTGTCTATTTTAACAATAGGAAGAGAAATCGTTATTGAAGTTCCTTGATTTAACTCACTTTCAACTTCAATAAAACCATTATGCAATTCTACAAGCCCTTTAACAATAAATAATCCAAGACCACTACCTTCAGTATCACGCCTTAGAGAGGTGATCGATTGTTCCCTTTTAAATTTCTGAAACAAATGTGTTTTTAAGTCTAAAGACATTCCAATTCCGTTATCCTTAACAATAATTTTTACAAAAGACCAATCAGTTGAAATGTTAACATTAATTGTACCATTTTCATTTGTAAATTTAATTGAATTAGAGAGAAGATTAAGCATTATACGTTCTATTTTACTTTTATCAATTGCAGTAAAAATTTCTTCTTCTTCAGTATCAAAAACCACATCAATTTTATGAGTTTTTGCTAAATCAACTACAGACAGAGTTGCTTCTTCAATTACCTCAACAATATTTTCCATAGTAAATAAGGTATCCATATAACCAGAATCAAGTTTTGAAGCATCAATTAAATTATTAACAAGCTTTAATAATCTATGAGAATTCTTATTTATAAAATTAAGTTGTTTATAAAAAAAATCATTTTCCATACAACTTTCAGAAACTCTAAGCTCTATTAACTTTGATGAATTTATAATTACATTTAAGGGTGTTCTAAGTTCGTGAGAAAGAGTTAGTATAAAATCGGTTTTAATATTGTTTCTTTCAATTGTTTCTAAAAGCAATTTTTCAGATTCAAGAGCAAGTCTCTTATTTTTAATAAAAATAATTATAAAGTATATGAAAGAGCAAAGTAGCAATAAAATAATAATCCAAATTATATTTTGGACATATTTAGGAACTAATAATTCAAAAGGGCCTTTATTAATAATTATACTATTTTCAGGAAGAATTAATGGGTTTATGTTATAAGCTCTTAAGGCATCATAGTTGAAATAAGGCATATTAACTGTGTTGTATGAAGGAAGAATATTACCTGAAGAAGGTGAACCCTCTAAAATCTTATCTACAACATTAGATGCCATTGAACCAAGCTTATTACCATCATTTACAATACCACCAATTGCTCCAGCATCAACATAGCTTTTAAGCTTTGTGAATATGGGGGTTTTTGTAGAACGTTTAATTTCTTTAATAATTTCATCAGAGGATAAATGATCACTCTCATCTTCGGTTTTAAAACTTCCACATAGATAAATTGCAGAGTTTGAATGATTAATTTGTTTAACATCATTTAAAATTCCTAATAAATATTCACCTTTAATAACATGAACATTGAAATTCTTTTCAGCAATTTTAGCCATAGCAAGAATATTATCTTTTGTAGTTTGCGAATAAGTGTTGTTATCTAGAATTAAATAAATATTTTCTAAGTCATCATTACTTTTAAGTATTATGTCAATTGCAATAAAATTATCTTGAGGTTCAAGTATTCCAGTAATATATTCCTTTTCAAAATCAGAAAAGTAAAGAGTTTTATTACAACCAACAAAGACAAGCTTCTTTTTATAAAAAATAGAGTCTTTATTATTGAGCTGACCTCTTACAAAATCAAAGGCTTCATCATCTATTGTAAGAATGCAGTCAATATATTTATCCTTATATTTTAAATTAATAAAATTATTAAAGCTCTCTATGTATTGAAAATAATTGGGACTTTGTATATCTAAAAATTCAGTATTAATACATAGATTTGTTTTAGAATTAGATCTAAATCCTGAAATTACTGATTTTTCCCATTCATTACTTAAGTTATATGAGCCTATAATTAGTATATTTTTATTCGTTTCTCCAAATACATTGTAAAATGGTGTGAAAAATAAAAATATAATAATAAATATGTAAAAATATTTTTTCATTCATAAGCACTCCTTTTAAGTTATTATGCACATATTAAGCAGAAGATATTTTAAAAGTTCAAAGTTTGTGAGGAATAAAATATTGACAAATAATAATTATTATTAGATAATTTAATTAAATAATGTATAACAAAGGAGAAATTTATATGTCAAAGATATGTTTATGTAAGGGTGTAACAAAGGAACAAATTGAAATCGCAGTAAAAAATGGAGCTAATTCATATGATGCAGTAAAAGAAGCTACAGGTGCAGGAACAGGTGGATGTCGTGGAGCTAGATGCAAGTGTAAAATTGAAGAAATTATTGAAGAAAACAAATAAATAAATTTTGTAAAAAGTCCTTTCTTAATAAAGAAGGGATTTTTATTTTAAATATAAATTGAATTATAATTTAGAGATATGTTATAATAATTATTATTAGTTAATAAAAGGAGAATGATTATGGATAATAAAATAATTTTAATATATGATAATGGTGAATATAAGGTTTGCATAAACGGAACAGAAATAGTAAGTGATAAAAATGCTGATGTTGCTTTTGAAAAATTTAAAACTGCAATAAAGGATAATACAGCTATACATGATAATAATTGGGATGGTATAGCAAGAAATTTAAGAAGCATAGAGTTAGATGGTGTTGAAATAAATGATGAACATCAAACAGCAGGAGTTGGAAGTTTAAAATATTTCTATAAGACTAATAAAATATTCTATATAAAAGATGGAAAAATGGTTCAACTAACAGGGGGACAATATTTACTTCCTAATGTTTTGAAAATGGTTAAGGCAGGGGAAATAAATGATATAGAAGAGTTTGCAGAGTTC
Organism: Clostridium sp.; assembly: GCA_051650705.1. Lineage (GTDB taxonomy): Bacteria > Bacillota > Clostridia > Clostridiales > Clostridiaceae > Clostridium. The sequence continues at coordinate 25,029 of JBOFQV010000036.1, read as the reverse complement.
TTAAAGGATATTATTGAGGCAAAAGCAACTTATAGAGTAAATGATGGGGGAATTGTTGTTGGAAGTGCAGCCTTTAATTATGGGTCAGCAGAATACACTTTCTCAAATGGAAGAATTAATAAGGGGGCTTCAGTAGAAAAGGGAAGTTTTGATGTTTTTAAGGCTTATGTATATGGAATAATTAAAAAATAACAGTTATAGAAACAAAGGAGGAGCGGTTATGGGAAACAGACAATCATGGTCAGATTATTTTATGGAACTTGCGGAAAAGCTTGCAACACGCTCAACCTGTGATAGAGCGAATGTTGGAGCTGTTCTTGTAAATGATGAACATAGAATAGTTAGTACAGGATATAATGGAAGCCTTCCAAATAATCCACACTGTGATGAAATTGGCCATACTTTAAGGGATGGACATTGTATTGCAACAGTACACGCAGAAATCAATGCAATAAGCTATTGTGCAAAAGAGGGGATTTCATTAAAGGGAACAACTCTTTATGTAACTCATTTTCCTTGTCTGAATTGTACTAAAAGCATTATAATTGCAGGTATTTCAAAGGTTTTTTATAGAAATGATTATAGAATTGATGAATATGCATTAAAGCTTTTTAAAGATAATAATATATCAGTTGAAAAAATTTAAATCACCTAGTTTAGGTAATTTTTTGTTATTATAGAGTTAAAAACTAAGGATTAAACTTTACTTCTATAGATTTTGGGTTAGATTGTATTGTAATAGCGTGTATAAAAAGTTAAAGGTTGTCTGTGGACAACCTTTATTTAAAATTATTATTTTTTCCACCATTTACATATAACTCTCCATCACCTAAATTTAAGATATCACATTTCTTTATTGAGGAGTTAGAAACATTATCAAAATAAAAACCAGTTTTAGAAGAATTTCTAATAATACAGTTATAAAAATTTAGGTTAGAACAATTTGAAGCTTTAATAACCATATCACGTGTGCACTCAAAGGTAATATCTTTAAAAGATATGTTTTCACAATCCTTTAAATTAATAAGTGGTACTTTTAATAAAGATAGATAAATATCATCTGTCTTAATTGAGGATGGTGGAACAAAGTAAAGTTTATTTGTTTTAAAGTCAATAAAATATCCATCCTCAGAGGGATAAAGAGCAAGAGTCATAGGCTTTTCCTTAAAATATAACTGTGGAGCTGTTTTATCACCATCATTAGAAGAATGATCTAAATCAATTTCACTTAAGTCATATGTATAAGTACTAGAAAATAATTTGGAAGAAAAGTTCTTATAATTTAATTGAACTCCCCCAGTTACTCTGACATCATTCTTATCATCACCAATGAATTCAAGAGAAATGTCTTTTCCTTTAAAATCATTTTTACTTAGTGAAAAGCTATTTTCTAAAGTATAAATTCCATCATCAATGTATATTTTAACATTACCTTTAGTAATTTTATCTTCATTAATATCCTTAATTAAAGCCTGTTTAAATCCTTCTAAGGATTTTAATGGAGCATCTTTACTACCACTATTTTTATCATCTCCATTTAAATTAATATAATATGAAAAAGTAATTGGTTTAAAAATAGTGTAAATTAATAATGAAATAGCTATAACAGAAATAAAACTAAGTAGTATAGTTCTTTGGAGTGTTTGAGTTCTAAGTCTTTTCAATATATCACCTTAAAAATTGTTATATAATAAATATATTTAAAAGGAGCAAAATTTAGAAGGTGAAAAAAATCTCATTAAATTCTTTAAAAATGAGAAATTAATTTATTGACAAGGAACGAAAAAGGGGGTAATATAATAAAAAAGTTAAATTCTGAGAAGGGAAGAGTAGATATTAAATAGTATGCAAAGCGAGTGAAGGGTGGTGTGAGCTTCATCAGAAAAGTAGTATTGAAAGACATCCCAGAGAACCTTTCTTGAACTAAAGTAGAGAAAGGCGGATTAATCCACGTTATAGGACAATAAGATGATTTAATTTAAATCAAATTAGGATGGCACCGTGTAAGAAGTAACTTTCACTCCTATTTATTTAGGATTGGAGGTTTTTTTATTTATTTTCATAAGTTACCGGTATTATGAGATAAGGTGTTATTAGTTTTTTGAGTTAATTAAATAAATAAGGGTGGCACCGCTATAGAAAACTAAAGCCCCTTAGAGGAATTAATTTCTTCTAAGGGGTTTATTTAATTAAAGGAGGAAAATTTATGGAGAGATTTCTAATAAAAGACCTACAACATGAAATAAATAACAAAGTTAAAATACAGGGATGGATTTCAAAAATAAGAAAATTAAAGTGGGGATATTTTGTAATTTTAAGAGATAGAACTGGATGTATTCAAGTTGTTTTAGATAATTCAGTTTTGAAGGAGAAACAATTTAAATTAGAAACAGTTGTAACTGTTAAAGGCGTAGTTAAAGAAAGCAATAATAAAATATCTAATATTGAGATTCAAGGGGAGGAGTTTTTAATATTAAATGAGGTAACAGAAGAACTTCCTATTGAAATTAATAAGGGGAATTTGGAAGTAAATATGGATACAATGCTTAATAATAGAGTGCTTTCATTAAGACATGAGAAAAAGCGAAGTATTTTTAAAGTGCAAAATTTAATTGTTCAAGGATTTAGAGAATATTTAATTTCAAAAGGATTTTTAGAAATATTTACTCCAAAGCTAGTATCACAAGGCGCAGAAGGAGGAACGGAAGTTTTTGAGGTGAAATATTTTGAGAGTAAAGCATATCTTGCGCAAAGTCCTCAATTTTATAAGCAAATGATGGTTGCCTCTGGAGCAGAAAGAGTTTTTGAAGTTGGTGCTGTATATAGAGCTGAGGAACACAATACTACAAGACATTTAAATGAGTATATAAGCATGGATTTAGAAATTGGCTTTATTGAAAGCGAAGAGGAATTAATGAATCTTGAGGAGGAGCTTCTAAAATATATACTAAATAAAATTTCTAGTAAAGGAGAAAAGGAAATAGAAATTTTAGGAGCAAATATTCCAAAGCTTCAGGGAAGAATACCAAGAATGAAATTAAGTGAAGCGATTGAAATACTAAAGAAAAAATATAATAAAACTGATCTTGAAGGAGATTTAGATCCAGAAGGAGAAAGACTCATTTGTGAATATGCAAAAAAGGAGTTTGGGTGTGAATTTATATTTTTAACTCATTATCCAAGAAAAAAGAGACCAATGTATACAATGGCATTAAATGAAGTTGAAACAAGGAGTTTTGACCTTTTATTTAGAGGAATTGAAATAACTACAGGAGGACAAAGAATTCATAAATTTGAAGAGCTTATAAAAAATATTGAGTATAAGGAATTAAATCCAGAGAATTACAAAGAATATACAAAGAATTTCAAGTATGGTATGCCTCCTCATGGTGGCCTTGCAATCGGGCTTGAGAGAATTACAGCAAAACTTTTAGAATTAGATAATGTTAGGGAAGGAAGTTTGTTTCCAAGAGATAGAAATAGATTGACTCCATAATATTAAAGTTATTAAAAGATGTAAAAGGGAAGGGTGTTTATATATTAATGGAGTAAGAGGTTAGTAGCAAAAGATAAATATAATATGTTAGTTAGGGGAATAATATAATTGTGGATTTGAGAGAACGATAGCATAAAATAACTTTAATACTTCAAAGATTGGAGTATTTGAAGGAGGGAGTTAAATGAAGGTAATTAAAAAGGATGGAAGACTTCAAGATTTTAATTTATCAAAGGTGAAGGTGAGTCTAGAGTATGCGTCGGATACGGCAGAAATAGAGATGAATGAATCTGATTTAAAGATTTTACTTGAAGATATTAATAAAAGCCTTATAAGAACTAGAGGTGAAAATGGAAATACATCAAGCTATGAAATTATTGGTGCAATTATAAAAACTTTAAAAGAAGATAGATTTACAGCAATAGTAACTGCCTTTGTTAATTATAAAAAATAGCAATAAAGCTGAGTGGAAATCACTCAGCTTTGTTTTCAAGTTTTAAATTTTTTAATGATATATCCAAAACCTTAAAGGAATGAGTTAATGCACCAACAGAAATAACATCAACTCCACATTCTCCATATTCTCTAATATTCTCTAATGTAATATTTCCAGAACATTCTACAATAGCTTTTCCATCAATAAGTTTAACCATTTCAGAAACCATTGATGGTGTCATATTATCAAGCATTATAATATCACATTTAGCTTCAAGAGCTTCTTCAACCATTTGAGGTGATTCACATTCTACTTCAATCATTGCAACAAAGGAGGCTTTTTCCCTTGCCATTTCAACAGCTTTTTTTATAGAGCCGACATAATCTATGTGGTTATCCTTTAACATAACAGCTTGAGAAAGAGAGCTTCTGTGATTTTTTCCCCCTCCACAAAGTACAGAATATTTATCTATATGCCTATAAAGTGGAGTAGTTTTTCTTGTATCTACAACCTTACATTTTAATCCTTCAAGTTCTTTAGCATATTTTGAAGTAAGGGTTGATATTCCACTCATTCTTTGAAGAAGGTTTAAGGCAACTCTTTCTCCCATTAAAATTTGTTTTCCTGAACCTTTTAAGACACCGATAAGTTCTCCATTTAAAACACTATCTCCATCTTTAAAATTTGTAGTAAAAGCTACATCGCCTAAAATATCAAAAACTCTTTTAAATACATTAAGACCACAAATAACTCCATTTTCTTTGCAAATTAAAGAAGCAGTGCAAAAAGTATCATCACCAATAATGCTTTCTGTGGTTATATCACCAAAAGGCATGTCTTCTTTTAAAGAAGCCTTAATTAAATCATCAACAATTAAATAGTTTAACATAGTTTTCATCAACCCTTTCCTTTAAGAAGTTAATTAAATCCTCCTCCTTTGGGGATGAGAAGGGATGAGGATAGCATAATCTTTCATTTATTTTTAGAGCAAGTCTTGAACTAAAGACAACACCCTCCATAAGTGAATTAGATGCTAATCTATTATTTCCATGAACCCCAGTACAGGCTGTTTCCCCAACAGCATAAAGGTTTTTCATTGGAGTTTCACAATAAGAATTTATTTCTATTCCGCCCATAGCATAGTGATGAGCAGGCGCAATAGGTAGAAGGTCTTTGCTCATATCATATCCACGAGTAAAACATTCATTATATAAGAATGGAAATCTATCCATTAAAAAATCCTTAGATAAATGAGTTAAATCCAAATAAACATAAGGCCTATTTGGTGTTTTTTCAATTTCTTTTAAAATAGCAGAGCTAACAACATCACGAGGCTTTAAAGGATCAACAAATTCTTCTAAATAAAGATTTCGAATTATTCCACCTTCTCCTCTTAAAGCTTCACTTAAAAGTAGCCTTTTTCCATAAACATTTTTTTCATACAATACTGTAGGGTGAAGTTGAAGATAGCTTATATCTTTTAGTGGAATATCATGTTTTAAGCAGATAGAAATTCCATCTCCAGTTAGGGAAGGATGATTTGTTGTAGAAGTAAATAATCCACCAATTCCACCAGTTGCAAGTACAGTACTTTTTGCATGAATTTGAATCTGCTCATCGCTATAATTACATATTCCACCTAAACATTTATTATTAAATTTAATTATATCAATAAGTCTACAGTGTTCTAAAACCTCAATATTACTTCTCTTTTTAAGTTCATTATAAAGAGCTTTCATTATATATTTACCTGTTTCATCCTTAACATGAGCAATTCTATTTGTACTGTGTCCACCTTCTCTAGTGTATCTTATTTCATCATGATAAGTTTTATCAAATGGTACACCAAGTTCTATTAGCTTTTTTATGCAGTTCATTGATTCTTCTGCAAGAATTTTAACAGCATCAAGTGAGTTTTTATAATTTCCAGCCTTTAAAGTATCCTCAATGAAGCTTGGAATATCCTCTGTAGAAAGAGCAGTAGAAATACCTCCTTGAGCTAAGTAGCTATTACATTCTTTCATTTCTTCCTTTGAAATTAACAATACTTTTAAATCCTTGTTTAAATTTAATGCAGTAAATACTCCAGAAATACCTGTCCCAACTATTAAAACATCACAATTAATAATCATAGCTTTATTTAGAGGATAAGAGATGCATATTTTCTAAGCTTTTAAGAGCTCTTACCCTTTGCTCCTCATCTAAAATTATTTCATTACTTTCATTTGAAAGGCAGGAATACACCTCTTCTAGAGTAGTCATTTTCATATTAGGACAAATCATACCACAGTCTATTTTTACAAAAGTTTTTGAAGGACTTTTCTTTTGCATTTGGTGAAGAACACCTTCTTCAGTTACAACAATAAATCCATTACAAGAAGACTTTACAGAGTAATCAATAATTTCAGAAGTGCTTCCAATAAAGTCCGCAAGATCCCTGACTTCTTTATTACATTCAGGGTGAACTAAAACCTCAAACTCTGGATATCTTTCCTTTAAAATAAGTATGTCCTCTTTTTCAATTCTTTCATGTACAGGGCAGAAACCGTTATAAAGAATGAAGTTTTTCTCTGGCATTTGTTCTGCAATATAGCTACCAAGATTTCTATCAGGAACAAAAATAATGTCTTTTTCATTCATGTTATTTAATATGTCCATTGCAGATGATGAAGTTACACAAACATCACTAATTTCTTTAATATCTAGGTTTGTATTAATATAGCTAACAATCTTTGCATTTGGATTTTCTTCCTTCATTTTTATAACCCTGTCCACTATTGCCATATCAGCCATTGGACAAGTAGAATGATTAGCAGGAAGTAATACTTTTTTCTTTGGAGATAGTATCTTTGCACTTTCAGCCATAAATTTTACTCCACAGAAAATAATTAAATCATTTGGAGCTTCCATTGCCTTTTTACTTAAGAAGTAAGAATCTCCAACAATATCAGCAAGTTCTTGTATTTCAGGTCTTTGATAAAGATGAGCAAGTATCAAAGCGTTTTTTTCTTTTTTTAATGATAATATTTTTTCTACTAAAGTCATATACTCAACCCCATTATAAAATTTACAGGTGTATATACACCTTATAAATGAATATATAGCAAATGGAGAAAGTTGTCAATGAGAAGATTAAGTAGATAATAATTAGATAAAATAAATTATAAAGTAAGGAAATATCAAAGCTAGAGATGTAAAGTATAGGTGAATTTAAGGGGAGAATACTAGATTTTTTTTGATTTTATGGTATATTGAGAATAAGTAACGATGGAGGATAAGAGATGAAACAAATAAATTTAACAGAGGGAAAAATTGCGCCTGTATTAATAAAGTTATCCCTTCCTATAATTTTAACTAATTTCATTCAAACAGCATATGGAATGGTTGATATGATTTGGATTGGAAGACTCGGAAGTGATGAAGTTGCAGCAATTGGTACAGCAACCTTCTTTATTAATTTGGCTTTAGCCCTTTTTGCATTAATAATGATTGGAACAGGTGTTAAGATTGCTCAAAGTATTGGTGCTAAAAATGAAAAAGAAACGGGAGAATATATAAAAAATAGTTTGGTTATGTCTTTAATGCTAGCCATTTGTTATACTTTATTTATAATAATTTTTAAAAAGCCTTTAATTGGGTTTTATGATCTTTCACCAAAGGTTGAAGAATTAGCCATTAGTTATTTAGTTATTTCAGCTATTGGGGTAGTATTTATGTATTTTAATGCATTATTTAGCACCATCCTAAATAGCTTTGGAGATAGTAAAACACCATTTAAAGCAAATAGTATTGGTTTTGTATTTAATATAATTTTAGATCCATTATTAATATTTGGAATTGGACTTGGGGTAAATGGAGCAGCAATTGCTACACTTATAGCAAGAATTGTTGTAAGTTTAATATTGATTGTAGTATACAAAGATATTCTTTTAAATAATATAAAGAGTAGCGGTTTAAATTTTGAAAAAGTAAAGGAAGTTATAAAAATGGGAGCACCTGTTTCTCTTCAAAGAGTAACATTTACTTTAATTTCAATATTTATAGGAAAGATAATAGCTGATTTTGGAGCAACGGCTATAGCAGTTCAAAAGGTAGGGGTACAGATAGAATCTATTTCATATATGACCATTGGGGGGCTTCAAGGTGCTATTGCAGCATTTGTTGGTCAAAATTATGGTGCAGGTAAAATTAATAGAATTTCAAAGGGATATAAAAGTGCGGTTACATTAACAATAATATTTGGTGGAATAATTACATCAATATTTTTATTGTTTCCAGAGGAGATATTTAAGGTTTTTATACAAGAGAGTGAAGCTGTTTCCATGGGAGCTTCATACATTAGGATTTTAGCTTTTTCACAAATATTTATGTGTATGGAGATATTAACTGTAGGGGCTTTTAATGGGATAGGGAAAACATATGCACCACCAATTATAAGTGTGGTATTTACAGCTGCTAGAATACCTATGGCTTTATTTTTAAGCCTTGATTATATAATGGGGCTAAATGGTATTTGGATGAGTATTAGCTTAAGTTCCTTTATAAAGGGGATATTATTAGTAAGCTGGTTTTTAATTGTACTTAGAAAAATGAATAATATTAAGGAGAATGAGATATAGTGGTCCAAGAACAATTTATAAAAACAATTAAGGAAAAAAATCTACTAAAATATTTAAATACTTGTAACTTTGGATTAGAAAAAGAAAATGTTAGAGTTGATAAAAATGGGAAGATTGCAACAACGCCTCACCCTAAAACTCTTGGAGATAAGGATAAGAATCCATATATTCAAAGAGATTTTGCAGAGAGTCAAGTAGAAATGATAACTCCAGTCTGTAATACCATAGATGAAGTGTATGATTTTATGGATAATTTAAATAAAATTGTTATTAAGGAGTTAAATGGAGAGGAATTTTTATGGCCTCAAAGTAATCCTCCAATTCTTCCAAATGAAGAGGAAATTAAGATTGCAAGTTTTTCAAATGAAGAGCACATGAAGTATAGAGAAGGACTTGCGAAAAAGTATGGGAGAAAAAGACAGGTTATTACAGGGGTTCATTACAACTTTTCATTTAAAGAAGATTTCATAAAAATTCTTTATAATGAATTTGGAAATGATAAAAGTTATAGAGAGTTTAAGGATTATTTATACTTTAAAATAGCAAGAAACTTTTTAAAGTATAGCTGGCTTTTAGTTTATTTAACTGGAGCAAGTCCTGTATTCCATAAGACTTATGTTGAAAAGTGTGCAAAGTCAGCTGAGAAAATTGGAGATGATGAATATATTTTCCCAGGAATGATATCACTAAGAAACTCTAAGTGTGGTTACAAAAATAAGGTGAATTATTATGTTTCTTATAATAATCCTAAGGAGTATGTAGAAAGCCTAGATGGACTTGTGCAGAATGGATATTTAAGCTCAGCTAAGGAGTATTATAATCCTATTAGAATAAAATCTCTTGGAGAGGAAGATCAACTAAAAAATATATTAAATAGGGGAGTAGATTATTTAGAGGTAAGGCTTCTAGATTTAGATCCACTAAACCCTATTGGAATAGATAAGGACGATCTTTATTTAATTCATACATTTATGGTTTATATGTTAATAAAAGATGATGAAATAATGACAGAAGAAATTCAAAGAGATTCCTATTTAAATAAGGAAATTGTAAGTAGTAGAGGCAGATGTACAGATACAGATGTATATTGGAACGGAGAGCCAAGAAATGTTAAAGCTCTTGGAGAAGAAATTTTAAACAATATGAGTGATACACTTAGAGAAGTTTTTGAGGAAAATAATAAGCTTTGTGAGGTAATTGAAAAGGCTATAATTCAAATAAATGATGAAAAAAATACAAAAGCTTATGAAGTATTATCTTCAGTAAAGGAAAGCTCTTACATTGATTTTCATATGAATTTAGCAAGAGAATATGAAAATATTGCAAAAGGAACATCATATACATTAAAGGGTTATGAGGATTTAGAGCTTTCTACTCAAATATTATTATTAGAAGCAATCAAAAAAGGAATTAAGTTTAAGGTTTTAGATAGGAAAGAAAATTTTATTTCTCTTGAGCATAATGGTAAGGTTGAATATATAAAACAAGCAACTAAAACATCATTAGATTCATATATTACAGCACTTATTATGGAGAATAAGTTGGTTTCAAAGGAGCTTTTAACCGAAGCAAAGGTTAGGGTTCCTAAGGGGAGAGATTATAATGAGGCGTTAGAAGCAAATGGGGATTTTGATTATTTTGCAAATAAACCTATTGTTATTAAACCAAAGTCAACAAATTTTGGTATTGGTATAACAATATTTAAAGAAAAATTCTCAAGAGCTGAATATGAAAGAGCAATAGAAATTGCATTTAGTGAAGATAATTCAATTTTAATCGAAGAATTTATAGAAGGAAAAGAATATAGATTTTTAGTTATAGGAGATGAAGTTGTTGGAATTCTTCATAGAGTTCCAGCCAATGTTATTGGTGATGGTAAATCATCAATTAGAGAACTTGTAGTTGAAAAAAATAAAGATCCTTTAAGAGGAAAAGGATATAAAACACCATTAGAAAAAATTTCGCTTGGAGAATCAGAGGAAATGTTTTTATCTCAAAGTGGAAAAGGCTTTGATACAGTACCTAGTAATGGAGAGGTGGTATATTTAAGAGAAAATTCAAATATAAGCACCGGTGGAGATTCAATTGATTTTACTGATGAGATTCATCAAAGTTATAAAAATGTAGCACTAAGAGCTGCAAAGGGTGTTGGTGCTGTTATAACTGGTGTAGATGTAATGATTAAGAACATTTATGAAGAAGCAAATGGAGATAATCATGGAATTATTGAAGTTAACTTCAATCCAGCCATACACATTCACAGTTTTCCATACAAAGGTAAAAATAGAAATGTTGCAGAAAAGATATTAAATCTATTATTTTAAAGGATAAAGGATGTATCAGGTAGATACATCCTTATTTTAATATTTTCCAGCCTTTACATTGTTATAAAAATTTTGAAGATATTCAGCTTTGTTTGGATCTGTTGTTAAATCCATTCCTCCAATTTTAATTTGGTAATCTAATATTTCCTGAAGTGGAGGAAGTGGTTTAGATTTTAGAATGGTATAAAGAGCCATGAAAGTTGTTGTTCTTCCATCACCAGCTTCACAATGAAAGTGAATATGGGAATTTGGTGGAAGACCTTTTACAAAGGAAAGAAAATTTTCAGTAACTTCCTTTGATGGAATACCACCATCTACAACAGCAAAACGTCTGTAAGAAATTGAATTTAATTTTGAAAGATTATGTTCTGTATATGCAGACTCAACCTTTAAATTTAGTTTTTCTATTCCATCTTTATTATAAAGCTTTTCCATAGAGCCAATTTTTATTTCAGAAATTTGTTCACTTTCTTTAAGTATAACTTCAGGTGTAGAAAGGTCATGGTTTAAATCAATTCCTTTGCAATAGTAGCAAAAAGCAACATCATTAATAAAACTATGTGACTCTTGTCTTAAATCTGCAATAATAAGGTTTTTGTTAGAGTATTTATTTTTTATATTCACTAATTGTTCAGGGGTAAATTGTTTGCTTCCAGATATATTTAGATTTGCTATTTCCCTAAATCTAGCTGGAAGATAGGCTTTGCTATCATTATCAATAACCTTTAAAACATTAATTGGAGGGTCGTGAAATTTTGAAACTTCTAAGCTACCAGTTGGAGAAAGAGATAGAAAACATAATGTAATAGATAATAATTTATAAAAATTTAACATTTACAATCCTCCCTATTTAATAATAGTATTAATAAATAGAGAAAAAATATGCAAAATTATGTATAATATAAATAGAATATGTAGTTTAAGGGAGAAATAATATGGTTTTTAAGATTGGTAAAAATAATTTTATACTTTCAAATGACAGAATTAAATATAATGCTTTAAAGAGAGAGTTTATTACTTTAGCTGCATGGGGGAGAGATGAATTTAAAAAAGAATTTAAAGAAAATTTTACAGATATAGAGAAAGTAATTAGTGGTGTTAGAGTATTAGCTAATAAGATTATAGAAGATGGGATTTTAAGAGGCTTTGATGTACTTTTAAAAGAAAATGTAAGATTTGATGAAGCTGATTTTAAAAAGGAGTATTATGAAAAGTATCCTATATTTGAGAGTGTATTTAACACATTTATGGAAGGGAATTATAGTTTCAGAAATCCTAATACTTTAGCGTTATTTCTAAATGGAATTGAAGAGAGTATTTTAAGTGTACATGAGCTTGTTGCAATATATATTGGGAAGGAATATCCACATTCTATTTCTAAGCCTATTACAAAGGAAGACTGTGATATATTTGAGGAAATATATAAGGAGCTTGAAACTAATAAAGATAAGATAATTGATTTGTTGAAATTAAATCCATATGATAAAAGAGCGTATGTCTATATCTTTAAAACCTTTGGTGATGAAAAAAAAGAAGTAGAAAATCTATGTAAAATGCTAGATGTAGATTTTGCAATAATAAAAAGAGAACTTATAGATGAAAAGTTTAATTCATTAGATTTTAGTAATGAAGAAAAAGCAATAGAAAGTAAAAAAGCTTTTAATGATTTTATTAAATATGTTTCCTATGAAAATGTAGAGTACTATTTAAAAATTATAGAAGACAAGCTTAAACATTATAATAAGTTATTCTGTATAGTTAATGGAATAGAATTTATTAGTAGAGATGAAGCGATTATAGCAAAAGAAGAAAAAGCATTCATTGAGGAAAAGATAACTTCAATCAAGAAAGAGTGTGAAAGCGAGTTAACAATATGTAGAGATAAAATTTTAAGTAGAAATCTTAAAACTAAAGTAAAGGATGCATATTTAAATGATTTAGAAGAACGTATTAATAAGAGTATATATAATAAGGATAATTTAATTATTGAGGAATGTGTAATTATTAATGATATAAAAACCGAGGAAGATGTAAAAGTAGCTATTGAAAAATTGAATAAACTAGAAGTAAGGACAAAAGAATTAGTAAAAAATAAACTTGAAGAGATTGAAAATAAGAAAAGTGAAATTGTTGAAGAATTGGACAAGGAGTTAGTTGAGGGTGTTATTAATTCATATTTATTTTTAAATATTGAAAGGGTTTATGAGGCAATTGATGAGGTTGCAGAATTGGAAGTAAGAACAGAATGGGTAAAAGAGACAGCATGTGAATTATTAACCAATGAAGGTGAAAAATTAGTTAGAGAGCACAGAGATTTGCTTTGTAAAGCAAAAAAATATGAGGAAAGATTAAAAAATAAAGATATTATAAAAGAAGATAATAAGGTAATAGGATTTTTAAAGAAAATATTTAAGAATAAATTAGAAGAATATGATAAAAATAAGGAAGAAATAGAAAGAGATGCATGGGAATTTATTACTGATAGTGGAAATAGAAATTTAGAAGATATTGAGTAAAGATAAAGGCAATGAGTTTATTCATTGCCTTTTAATAATTAAATTACTCTCAAAATAGCTATCACAATTAAAAGAAATCCTGATAGCCAACTAATATTCATAGAACTCATTTCACTAAACTTTTTACCAAGTTTACATCCTAAAAATAATAGAACCATTCCAACTAAGAAGCTAAGCAAAACAATTTGAGTAGGATTAATCTTTATTAAAGAGTAACTAAATCCTACGGCTAAGCTATCTAAACTAAGAGCAGTTGCAAGATATGCAGCTTCTTTGATACTAAGAGTTTTGGAATTATCAAAATCTGCTTTAGTTTCATCTGCATAAACCTCTATGACAAATTTGAAATCGAAAAGTTTAAAAGTTAATGGGGATGATGTTTGGGTTTTTTTTGATATATAAGTTTTAAATAAACTTTCAAAAAGTCTATAAACACCTAAACCAAATAGTAGTAAAAAGCTACATAAGGATGTTAAGCTAGAGGGTATAAATTCAGATAAAAAACTCCCTAATAAAAGAGAAATAAGTAGGGTAAGGGAGCAAATTAAATTTATTGTAAGGGCAGATTTAAATGGAATGAGTATTTTTTTTGTTCCATAGGCAATACTAGCCACAAAAGAGTCCAAACATAACGAGAAAACTAATAGTAATGCTTGCAACATATAAAAATCTCCTTAGAAGTACTTTATACATTTTATGATTTATTTTGAGAAATAGTTACATAAATATAGAGAATATAATATGTAAATTTATAAAAAAAGAAAAAATGGATGAGAAAAATGGATAAATGTGCTAAAATTTTTGTATTTATCTTTAAATATAATTAAAAATATTTTATAATATTAGATAGAAAAGAAGTAAGGGGATTATTTATGAGTTTACTAAAAAGGTTTTCATGGGCTTATATATCAATAACGATTATAAGTTTAATAATATTGATAATTTTAACCAATACATATACTAAAAATTATTCAGAGGCTGAGATTAATAGAATTTCAGGTATTACTGATGTTGTTAAAAAAAACATAAGTGAAGCATTAAAAAATATATCAGCGCAAGGTGAAGATTTAACAGAGTGGATAGAAGCATTAATAGAGTTAGAAAAAATATATAACATAGATAATGTGGATCACGTACTTAAAATAGAAAATCAAATCAAAAAAGTACAAGCAGATTATGTTCTAATAACTAATGGGAAAACATTTAAAGAACATTATAATTCAAATAAAGATTTAAATGTTGGTTTAGAAGAGGGAGTAAACCATAGATTAGAAAATTTGAGTGATAGTGATGAAAATGCAAGTGGTGAAATATATGCTTCTAAAGAGAATTGTTACTATATTTACAGTCAAAACATAGAGTTAGAAAATGAAGTAAAAGGAATACTTTTAATAGCAAAGAGATTAGATGAAAACTATTTTAAAGGCTTAGGTAATATTTATGCAAGAAATATTTCTATTGTTGACAGATTGGAAGATGACTTAATTCAAGTAGATAACTATGATAATAAAGAAAACATTTTGAATTATAAATTTGATGGTGATTCAATTTCTAGTTATACAAAGATAAATACCACTGGATATGATAAGGAATATTATTTAAAGGTAGTTGAGAAAAGAAAGACAATTCAAACAACGAAGGAGTTGTCACATAGTTTATTGGGAATCTTTATTTTAGCACTATTAAGTGCAAATGGAGCATTATATTTTAGTATTAAAATGATGGTAGTTAATAGAATTGTTAAAACAAATAATGAAGTAAATAATATTGTTAAAAATTATATGGAGTTTAATTTACTTACAAAAGATAATTATAATGATGAAATATCTAATTTAGGATATGGAATAAATAATATGCTAAAAAAGATAAAAGAGGGAGAAAATAACTTAATATGGCAATATGAAAGAAATGGTAGACTTCTTGAGGCTATGTCAAATGGATATATATATATTTCTCTAATTAAAAACGAAAGTGGAGAAATATTAGATGGAAAAATAGAAGAGATTAATCAAGCGGCTAAAGATTTATATAAGATAGATTCGAATGAGAATATAGTATATCTTTCAGAAATGATAAGTAGAGTGGATGTTAATATTATTAAAGTAATACAGGACTTAAGAGAAATTAATGGAGTAGGAAATAAAAAGGTTATGGAGGATATAAATTTAGTTGATGATATTTGGGTAAATATTAGTTTGACTTGTATAGAAGAGGACTTTGTTTCAGTTATACTAAATGATGTATCTAATTTAAAGAGATTCTCAAAAGAATTAGAGGAATTATTAAATAAGGATGATATTACTAAACTGAATAGTAGATATTTCTTGGTAGAAAAGCTTACCAAATTGAAAGGTGAAAATGAAGAATTTCAATTATGTTTTATAGATTTGGATAATTTTAAGACAATAAATGATACTATTGGTCACAATAGAGGAGATAAAATATTAGAAATAACAGGACAATCCCTTAAAAAGCTAGAAGATGAAAATACTATAGTATGTAGAGTGGGTGGAGATGAGTTTGTTGTTTTAAGACAGAAGCCTGAAAATGACATTGAATGCTTCGGGAAAGAAGTTATGAAGCACTTGCAAAGAAGAGTTAAATTTAATAACTATACTTATTATGTAAAAGGAAGTATGGGGATTTGCCAATATCCTACTCATTCTAAAGATCCGTTTAAGATCTTACAATATGCAGATGTAGCCCTATATGAGGCTAAGTATCAAGGTGGAAATCAATTTAAGATTTTCAACAAAGAAATGATGGAAAACTTTGATATGGATACAAGATTAAAGCAAGGGATTAAAAATGGAGAATTTGAAGTATACTACCAGCCAGTTTATAGTACAGAAACTTCTAAAATAATTGGGGCAGAAGCTTTGGTAAGATGGAATAAAGGTGATGAAATAATAGCTCCAGATAAGTTTATTGGAGTTGCTAAAAAGACAGGTGATATTGTATTTATTGATGAATTTGTTCTGAAAAATGCTTGTATGTTCTGTAAAGAACAAATCTCTAATGGAGAAGATGATTTTACTGTTTCAGTTAATATTTCATATAAATATTTTACTTTAACTGGATTTATTCAAAGGTTAGAAAGTATATTAAAGGAATATCAATTACCAGCAACCTCACTTAAATTAGAGGTAACAGAGGATGAGGTTGTAAGTGATTATAAAAAGGCCTTAATTATACTGAAAAAAGTAAGAAGAATGGGTGTGAAGATTGCATTAGATGATTTTGGAATAGGGTATTCTTCATTTAAATATATAAAAAATCTTCCAATAGATGTTGTTAAAATTGATAAAAGCTTAATTTTCAATATTGAGGGAGATAAAAAATCAGAGTATATAATTGAAACTCTTATAAATCTGTGTAGTTACTTAAACTTAGATGTAGTATGTGAAGGGGTTGAGCAAAAAGAGCAATTAGAAATATTAAAAAATATTAAGTGTACAAATGTTCAAGGTTTTTACATTTCAAAGCCAGTTAAAAAGGAAGAGTTTATACAAATTTACAATAAGACAAATAGATAAATTTGTGGGAGATGTGAAAACATCTCCCATTTATATTAGGTTACTAACATAAATAACTATGATTATTTTAAAAGCTCTTATATAATAAAAAGGTAAAAGGGAAAAATAAATTTGAAAGGAGAAAAAATTTGTTTTCAGCAGAAGAGTTTTTAGGAATACTAAACAATTACAGTAACATAGCTATATTAATAAGCTTGTTTGTAAGCTTACTGATTGCAATTTCAGGTGTAATCCCCTCTGTATTCGTTACAGGAGCAAATATTTTATTTTTTGGACCAATTAAGGGAATTACAATATCTGTGTTAGGTGAAACCATAGGGGCATATGTTACTTATTATTTATATAGAAAAGGGTTTAAAAAAGGATTTGACAAGCTTTCAAATAAATATAATTTAATTAAAAGAATAGTTGATAGTAAAGGGATAGAGGGAGGATTGTTAATTTTTCAAGGAAGATTAATTCCGTTTATACCTTCAGGATTTATTACTCTTGCAGGGGCAGTAAGTGAGATAAATGTTTGGATTTTTATTGTAGCTACATTTCTTGGGAAAATACCTTCAATTTTGTTAGAGGGATTAGTTAGCTATGGTATATTATCTTCTGGAGCAACTGGAATTAAGATTGCAGTTGGAGGAGTAGCAACTTATTTTTTAATTAAATATTTATTTTTTAATAAAACAAAAGAGCAGTAGGAGGGAAAAATATGTACAAGTTAATTGCACTAGATATGGATGGAACATTATTAAATGAAGAGAAGAAAATAACAGAAAGAACCTTTGAGGCTATTAGAAAGGCAAAAGAAAAGGGAGTAAAAATAGTTCTTTCAACTGGTAGACCTATAGAAGGGGTTGAAAGATTTTTAGAAGCTTTAGAATTAACTTCAGATGAGGACTATGTAATAAGCTATAATGGATCACTAGTTCAAAGTATAAAGTCAAGAAAAGCAATATGCAACAAGGCTTTAACAGGAAAGGATCTTAAAGAAATATATGAAATAAGTAAGAAGCTTAAGGTTAATATTCATGCATTTTTAAGTGGAGTTGGATTAGTTACTCCAAAAAATTCAAAATATACAGAAGTAGAAGCTGAAATAAATGGAATTGAAATACATGAAATTGATTTTAATGAGATTAATGATGATGATATAGTAGTAAAAATAATGCTAATTGATGAACCGGAAATACTAGATAAAGCTATAGAGGAGCTTCCAAAAGAAATGTATGATAAATATCACTGTGCAAAAAGTATGCCATTTTTCTTTGAAATATTAAATAGAGATGCAAATAAGGGCGTAGCACTTGAACTTTTAGCACACCATTTAGATTTTCAAAGACATGAGTTAATTGCAATGGGTGATGAAGCTAATGATGTGGAAATGGTTAAATATGCAGGTATGGGAGTTGCAATGGAAAATGCTACTGATAAAGTTAAAGAAGTTGCAAATTATATAACATCAAAGAACTCTGAAGATGGAGTGGCAAAAGCAATAGAAAAATTAGTGTTAAGTTAATAAAAAGGATGTATCAATTAGCATTGATACATCCTTTTAAAGTTTATCCTACAAATACAGGGGAAGGAACGTGTTCCTTATCCAAAGCTGTTAAATATCCATTAGGAGAAATTTTAAAGAGAATAATATTATTTGAAATTTGATTACAACAAATTAAATGCTCTCCATCAGAAGATATAGCAAAATCTCTAGGACCATCACCAAGAGTTGAAAAGCTTTCTTTTAAAATAAGCTCATCCTCAATTATTTCAAGAAGGTGTATTTTATTTTCCCCTCTTTCAGAGGCATATATAAATCTTTTATTGGGATGAAGCTTTATGGCTGCACCAAGAGGGTCTCCTTCAAAAGTATTTGATATTAATGGTATGGAGTGTACTAATTTGAAATTATCTCCATTGAATTCAAGTGTGTAAATTTCTCCACTTAGTTCAGTTAAAATATAAAATCTAGAATTGTGATATATCATATGTCTTGGACCAACACCCTCAGGAAATTTAAAACATTCTTCTTCTAAAAGGGTTAAAACACCTTTATTAAAAGAATAGGTCATAAGCATATCAATACCTAAGTCTAAAGAATATACTTTACTCTCATCTTGTGAAAAACAAACATAATGAATATGAGGTTTTTCTTGTCTATCAAGATTTATTCCTTTTCCAAAATGATTAACTTCACTTACACACTCTAAAATTTCACCGTTGCTTAACTTGTAGCAAAGAATTCTATTTTCATGATAATTCCCACAAATTAAAAAAGAGTTATCTTTATTTACACATAGATGGCAGGGCGCCTTTCCTTTTAAATGTTTTGAATTAATAAATTTTAGATTTTTATCCATAATAGAAAATGAAGATATTCCTCCAAAAAGTTCATTATCATTTAATGAAGAACTTATGGAATATATATTGGTTGTGTTTTTAAAAAGATATGTAGGATTATCTATTTCATAATCAACTTCTAAATTTATAAATTTATCTTCCACAATTGAAAAAGAATATATGCCTTTACTTCCATTAGAAGTGTAGGTTCCAACATGGTATTTATAGTGTTCCATAAAAACCCTCCTTAGCTCATTATTATTAAGAAAAGTATATCATATTTCATAAGGATAAATCTAGGAAGTGGATGTATTGTTGATAATTTCCAAATGTGATATAATTATAAGAAATTTGGGGCAAAAAAATACATAAAGAGGGGGATAATATGCCAATAAAAATACCAGTAGAATTACCTGCTTATTCCTTGCTAAGTCAGGAAAATATTTTTGTAATGAATGATAAGCGTGCAGATACTCAAGATATAAGACCACTTAAAATTGCAATTTTAAATTTAATGCCAAAGAAAATACAGGCAGAGAACCAGCTTTTAAGATATTTATCTAATACACCATTACAGGTAGAAATAAAATTAATACAAACTAAAACATATACATCACAAAATACACCTTTAGAACATTTAAATAGGTTTTATAGTTATTTTGATGAAATAAAACATGAAAAGTTTGATGGATTTATAATAACAGGAGCGCCAGTTGAACAAATGGAGTTTGAGGAGGTTGCATACTGGGATGAATTAAAGGAAATAATGGAATGGAGTAAGACAAATGTATTCTCAACACTTCATATATGTTGGGGAGCACAGGCAGGACTTTATTATCATCATGGAATTCCCAAGTATCCATTAGAAAATAAGATGTTTGGTGTATTTTCTCATATTGTAAATAATGAGTTTTCAGATCTTACAAGAGGTTTAGATGATATTTTTTATGCACCACATTCAAGACACACTACTGTTAAGAAAGAAGACATAGAGAGAAATAATGAATTAGAAGTACTTTCAGAATCAGAAGAGGCTGGAGTGTTCATTGTTACATCAGAAGATGGTAGAAGAGTGTATATAACAGGGCACTTAGAATATGATAGAAATACTTTAAGAGATGAGTATTTTAGAGATAAGGAAAAGGGACTTGAAATAGAAATACCAAAAAATTATTTTCCAAATAATAACCCAGACAATACTCCAAAGGTTAATTGGAGAGGGAATGCAAATATTGTGTTTGGAAATTGGTTGAATTATTGCGTATATCAAAATACTCCATATAACTTAGAAGAAATAGGTAAATAAAAGTGTTAGCGTAGGGAATTTAAAATCTCTACGCTATTTATATATAAATTTTTCTTATTATTTGTTACAATTTAAGAAAAGGTGGATATAGTTTAAATATGTAATAGGAGGAGGACTATATGAAGAAAAGAATTTTAGTATGCGATGATGAAAAAGAAATAATAGAAATATTAGAATTATATCTTGATAAAGAAGGATATGAAGTTATAAAGGCTATTGATGGAGAAATGGCTTCAAATATAATAAAAGAAGATAAAGAAATAAACTTAGTAATTTTAGATATAATGATGCCTAAAATAGATGGATATAAGTTAATAAAGGAGATAAGAGAGCGTTACAATATTCCAATAATAATGATATCAGCAAAAAATCAAGATTCTGATAAAATATTAGCATTAGATTTAGGTGCTGATGATTATATATCAAAGCCATTTAATCCTTTAGAGGTTATAGCTAGGGTTAATGCACAAATTAGAAGAGTTTATAAATTAAATGTAAATGAAAAACCAGATAGTAGTATTAAAATTGGTGATATTGAATTAGATACTTATAATGTTAAGGTTGTTGTTAGAGGGGAAGAAATTGAATTAACATCAATTGAATATAAAATTCTAAAATATCTTATGGAGAATGCAGGAAGAATACTTACAAAAAATCAAATATTTTCTGCTGTATGGAATGAGGAATTCTTAGGTGGAGATAATACTATTATGGTTCACATTAGTAGGCTTAGAGAAAAGATAGAAGTAGATACAAGAAACCCACAGTATTTAAAAACAGTTAGAGGACTTGGATACAAGTTTGAAAAGAGGGTAAATGAAGTTTCGTAGAAGAAAAAGTAACAAGTTAACAGTTGCTTTATTTAAAAACTATATAACCTTTATGCTTATTTCTGTGGGAATATTTTTAGTAGCATATTTATATTTAGGATGGAGTTTATCTGATACATTTAGTAAAACTAGTATTCCTTTTGTTGATATAATGGAAGGAAAATATGATGACTTTTCTGAAATGAATCTTGAAGATTTAAAAAAGATAGGTGGTTATATTGAAATAATTAATTCAAACGGAAATGTAATTCATAGGGATGGGATTTATAAGAGTG
This sequence comes from Clostridium sp., assembly GCA_051650705.1. Taxonomy (GTDB): domain Bacteria; phylum Bacillota; class Clostridia; order Clostridiales; family Clostridiaceae; genus Clostridium. The sequence goes on along the minus strand of JBOFQV010000036.1, from coordinate 3,363 downwards.
AACATGTGCAAAATCATTATACAAGGGATGAAATTTTAAAGGAGGCAAGTTTAAACTCAGATGAAAAATACACTGTGTTTTTAAAAACTTATGATGATGTTGAAGGAGAACAAATAACGATTTTATTAAGAGTTCCTAACAATAGAGTTAATCTTTCAATAAATGTTCTAGGAGTTCCTTATAGAGCTGCAAAGCCATTTTATGATCAATATTTAAAAGTTGTTTCTGTATTATTTTTATTGTTTGTAATTAATGTGCTTATATATTCAGTTTATACAGCAAAAAAGATAAAGCATCCATTAAAAAAAATAGATAATGCATTAACAAAGGTTATTGATGGAGATTTAACAACTAAGCTTGATTTTGATGGAGAGAAGGAATTTGAGGTAATAAGAGATACGTTAAATTATTTAACATACAAATTAAGAAAAAGTCAGGATGATAATAAGAAACTTGAAGAAAGTAAAAATAGAATGTTATTAGACTTATCTCATGATATAAAGACTCCAATGACAACCATCAGAGGGTTTTCAGCAGCACTTTATGACGGAATGATTGAGGATGAAGAAAAGAAACAAGCGTATTATAAAACAATTCATAAAAAGGCAGAGAGAGTAAGTGGATTAATTGATGACTTATTTGAATTTGTAAAAATGGATACGGTACAGAATGTTATAAAGGTTGAAGAGGTTGATATTTGTGAAATGCTACGCCAAATTGTACTAGAGTTTTATGATGAACTTGAGGAGAGGGGATTTTTTCTTGATGTTGATATTCCAGAAAATAATATTGAGTTAAAAGTTGATTATAAGCTTATAAAAAGAGCATTCACAAATCTTTTAGAGAATGCAATAAAATATAATGAAAGTAATACTGAAATTAGAGTTTATTTAAAGGAAGAGTTTAATAGGGTTTGCATTGAAATTTGTGATAATGGAGTTGGTATACCATCATCAATAAGAGATACTTTATTTGATGCCTTTGTAAGAGGGGATGAAAGTAGAAAAAGTGATGGTGGATCAGGTTTAGGGCTTTCTATAGCAAAGAAGGTTATAGAAAATCATGGTGGGGAAATTAGCTTGATATGCAATAATCCTAAGTATTCAACTATTTTTAGAATTATTTTATATAAATAAAAGAATGAGACAGTGAATTAAATTTTTTCACTGTCTTTATACTTTATTTAATAAATATATTAAAATCTTTTGCTATAACATCTGATAAAATCTTGCTAGAATTTAAAACCATTGAAACACCATTACCAGGGTGAATAGACGCACCAGCAAAATAGAGGTTTTTGTATGGTTTTAGTTTGCATTGTGGTCTGAAAAAAAGGCTTTGAGATGTATTGTGACTTATTCCAAAAGCAGCACCACCATAGGTGTTAAATATATTGTTATAGGTTAAAGGTGTTAAGTAGGATTCATATTCAATAAAATTATCAATATCTTCAAAGCCATTAAAGGATTTTAAAGTATCTAGTACGATATTTCTATATTCTTTTAAGAAGTTTTTATCATCCCAATTTATATTGTTATCTAAGAGGTTTGGAACTCTAACTATAATGTTAATTGTTTCCTTAGTAGGTGAAGTGACTAAAGTGCTATCAAGTCTACTAGGGCAATAAACATAAAGGGGCGGATTTAAACTTAACTTATTATCAAATGGAGCATGTAAGTTGCCTTTGAAATCGTCTCCTATAAATATATTGTGAACATTCAAATTATCAAACTTTTTATTTAAACCTAAATATAAAATAAAAGTTGATGGAGAATATGAAAAATCAAGGCTATTAGTTAGGGCTTTATGATTTGGAGCATCCTTCATTAAGTTTATAATGGAATATGTGTAATCTGCATTTGATATTATCAAATCACTAATTATTTTCTTACCATTAAATAGCTCTACACCTATAGCACGTTCATCTTCAAAAAGTATTTTATTTACTTCAGTTTTTGTATGTATTTTTCCATTTCTAGATAAGAAAATATCCTTAAGGGTAGAAATGTATTTATACAAACCGCCTTCTATATGCCAAAGACCTTGAAGCAATGACATTGCGGGAATTATGGTATAAATACTTGAAGCTTCAAAAGGTGAAGCACCAACATACATACATTGAAATAAAAAGAAATTCAATAGCTTTTCATTTTTAATATTTTTCTTTAAATAGTCATAGCATGTTTTAAAAGGTGTAGATTTAATTAAGTTTAATATTTTTTTACTATTGAAGTTATCTTTATGAGAAATTAGTGGAGAATTTAAAAAATCTTTATTAACAGTAGTATATTTTTTGTGTATATCACTTAAAACACTTAAAAAATTTTCTTCATCTTCAGTATACAGGTTATGAAGTGTGGACATTAGCTTAGGTAAATAGGATGAAAATTCATAATCCGTACCATCATTATAAAAGGTTTTATAATTAATATCTAACGGTTTTATGGTGAAGTATTTAGAGTAATCTTCACCTATAAAATCAAAAAGTTCAATATATGGCTTTGGAAGCATAAATATAGTTGCACTTAAATCAAATTTAAAACCATCTTCATCCAATATATTTGTCTTTCCACCTACTGTTGGATTTTTTTCAAATATTTCAACATCAAAGCCAATATGTTGGAGTCTTAATGCTGTACTTAACCCACCAATTCCTGAACCTATAATAAATGCCTTTTTGTTTATCCTCCTAAAGTTATATCCTGAGTATTGTACCATTGTAAAGCCTCCTCTAAATGAGTTAATTTAAAATCAGGCCATAAATCATTTATTACATAAAAATCTGAATATACTGATTGTACAGGAAGAAATCCACTTAATCTTCTCCTTCCGCCCCATCTAATTATTAAATCAATTCTAGATATATCATTAGACATTATGTTGTTTGAAATATTTTTAAGCTTAGGATTTGAAGATTTTAAATAATTTAAATCCCATTCCCAGCCATAGTTAACAAGAAAATTAACTTTTATTCCACCTTTTCCAAATACCTTTCTTGTTGTATAAGGTATAAGTTCTTTAGGAAATGAAGGGGAATTAGTGTTTCCAATTACTAAAAGTTCTGCATCCTCTTTTGCTAATAGTTTTACAGACTGAATGCAGGCATCTATAAATGCTTCTTTTTGTTCTTTTGGGCGCTTGGTGTTATCTGTTGTAAAACCATAATATGTTATTTCTTTAATTCCGAATTGTTGACATTGCTTAAATAATAATAGTCCAGGGGATATGCCTAATGAATATCCTTTATCCTTTGATAATCCAATGCCTTGTGCATAACGTCTATTACCATCTGGAATAATTCCTATATGACTAGGTATTCTCATAAAAACCATCTCCTTATTTTTGATTTAATAGTATTATTTC
>JBOFQV010000035.1:0-3536 GCA_051650705.1 Clostridium sp. | reverse complement strand
AATGATATTAGAGGATTATGATAACTTTAATTTAACAATTCCAAAATGGTTTAAATAAAAAACAAGCTTTATTCAGCTTGTTTTTATTTAATATGAGAAGATATCCATGCTTTAATATAATTGCAATATTCTTTATCATTTATACCATTCTTATAAAAATACAAATAAATTTGAATCATATAATAAATAACGAGTTCTTTGTTAAATAAAGATATAGAAGAATACCCATTAAAATATAAGTTTTCTTCTATTTCTGTTTTCATGAAGGTTTGTCCAGGTCGTCGAATAAGTGACCAAGCGATATCAAACTCTCTATTACCAATTCCAGATAGTTCAAAATCTAATATGCCACATATTTGTTTATTATCATTCCATAAAATGTTAGCGTAATGAAAGTCACCATGAACAAAGCATTCATTTATTAAGGAAGGTTTATTACTAACTAGGAAGTTAAAAGCATCTAAAAAGTCATGTTCTATGCAAAAGTCTATGGGTGGAATATCAAAAAAACTACGATGAATAACATTAGGGAAATCTCCCTTTATACTATGAATTAAGGCTAAATTTTTCCCGAATTCATACATATATTCATAGGATTTATTATCAATATTATCTTTAACAATATAGGATAAACGTTCTCCTAATATTTCATCAGTAATAATATAGCAAGGAGAAACTAGAGAGTATTCTAAAATAGTTGGCTTTAAACTTAAGTCAATCTTTGATAGGTTAATAATCTCTCTTTTAATATTTGAATCAACATGTTTTTGAACTTTTATAAAAACATTAATGTTTTTAGTATTAAATATTCCATTAGCATAAAAAACATCATTACCTGCATGAGGATATCCTAAAACCTGTAATAATTTAAAGTTTTTAAAGTTTATTGATAAGGGGTCTATGGTTTCCCTCCATTTTTCTGGTTGCTTCATAAAAAATACTCCTTTGATAAATATAAAAATACTTGAATAACTAAAATAGCAGGAAGTCCAAGCTTAAAGCTCAAATGCTTAGTTTTATGTCTAAAAAAATTCATACCTAAAATACTTCCCAAACTACCACCAATAAGAGCAATAAAAAACAACGTACTTTCTTTAATTCTCCAAGAATTACTCCTTGCTCTAGACTTATCTATATACATAATTAAAAATCCACAAACATTAATAATAATTAAATAAACTAAAAAATAATTCACTAATAAAACCTCCTTTTAGGGTTAATTATAAAATATATAGACACAGATTGGTAGAAATATTTTGTAAATTGTACTAAAATATATATAGGCTTTTAATTTTGCTCTTTCTAAGGGTTAATTATCAATAAACTTTATATAGTCATGACAATTAAAATAAAAGAAGAAACTTAATTAAAACTTATATATAATAAAAAAATTGGGGGCAAAAGATATGAAATACAAAGTAGTAAATAAACAACATAATAGTAAATTATGTATTGTGTGTGGAATGCAAAATGAATTAGGGCTTAGAACACAATTTTATGAAATGGAAAATGGTGAGCTTGTTGCAATAGCAAATGTAAAAGAAATTCACCAAAGCTATCCAGGAAGACTTCATGGTGGAATATCAGCAGCACTTTTAGATGAAACAATTGGAAGAGCTGCTTCAATAAATAACCCAGGAATATGGGGAGTAACAATAGAGCTAAACACAAAATATAGAAAACCAGTTCCTCATGAGGGGCAAATAAAGGTGGTTGGAAGAATAACAAAGGAAACAAGCAGAATGTTTGAAGGTAGTGGAGAAATAATTCTAGAAAATGGAGAAGTGGCAGTACAGGCTACAGGAAGATACATGAAGCTACCAATAGAAAAAATAGCAAGCTTTGATACTAATCACCAAAGTGAAGAGTGGTTTATAAATGAAGATGAGAATGATCCAAAGGAAATAGAAATAAATTAGTGGGAGCACTAGATTAAAAATCTCTGATTACTGATTAGAGAGAAAGTTTTAAAACCTGTTTTAAACAGGTTTTTTTGTTATTATTAAAGAAATATATACCAAATAATACTTTTAATGTATAATTAGAAAAGTAGTAATGATAACGAAAAAACAAAAAGAACAGGGGGCAAGAAAAATGACATTTAAAGAAGGATTAATTATAAAGGCAACTAATTAAAAATAACCTGTTTGCAGGGGAAAATTAGGGGGCAAAATGAAAAACTTAATACAAATAACAAAAAAAGCAAGATTACCAAAGGCATTAGTATTATTATCACTAATTCAAGTAGCAGTACTTGGAATTATTTTTGTGGTGGAAAGCGTGTTTTTTGGTAAAGTAGTAGATGCTTCAGCAGTTGGGCTTCAGTCAGTTAAGAATACAATATATGTAATCATAGCACTAACTTTTATGGAGTATATTATAGGAGTATTTTCAAAGCTTGCAATTGCAAGAACAACAGAAATAGGACTATATAATCTAAGAATGATTTTAGGACGAAAAATAAACAATTTAACCTTTAAGGTTTTTGATAATACATCATCAGGAGATATTTTAGGAAGAACAATGGGAGATTTAAATGGAATAGGAGTATTTTGGGGAACAACATTTATAAATGTTTTCCAAAGCATATTCACATTTGTAACAGGACTATTTGTATGTCTCTATATAAGTCCACTACTAACCATTGTTGGATTTTCCACTATACCAGTAGTATTTTATCTTGTTTATAGAAATAGTGAAATTATTGAAAGAAGCTCTGTACTTTCAAGGGGAGCACTTGGAAATATGAATGGACTAGCTTCAAATATATTACTTGGTATTAGAACAATTAAAAGTTTTACTTTAGAAAAGATTATGACAAGGAAGTTTTTAGAGAGCTGTAAGGAATATATAACTGCAGAAAAAAAGGTGGGAAAAGATAGTATAAAGGTGAGCATAATAGGAACTCTAATAGCTTATGGACCAAGCTTAGTTGTAATAATTGTAGTTGGAATTATGAGCTTAAAGGGGATGATAACACCAGGAGAATATATTGCCTTCACCTTTACATTCACAGGTTATGTTGGAGGATTTTTATATGATTTTCAGAAAAATATAATCTCCTTCAGAAAAAGTGAAGCCATGGCTAATAGACTTTTAGAAGTTTTGTCCTATGAGGAAGAGGGACACTATGAAATAAAGAAAAGCAATGAAAACAGAGAAAATATCATTGAAATTAAGGATTTATACTTTAGATATGAGGAAAGAGATGTTTTAAAAAATATTTCACTAAATATCAAAAAGGGAGAAAAGGTTGCTTTTGTTGGGGGAAGTGGTTCAGGAAAAACAACCTTAGTAAAGCTGATTTCAGGATTATATTTAAATAGCTGTGGAAGTCTAAAGGTAAATGGTTTTAATATGGAAAAGGAAAATGTAAGCTCAATTAGAAGTGAAATAGCAATAGTAAATCAAGAGCCATTTTTATTTCCATCATCCATTTTGAAAAATATTGGATATGGGAAAAAGGGAGCTTCAAGAGAGGAAATAGTAAATGCAGCTAAAAAGGCTGATATACATGGATTTATTGAATCTCAAAA
>JBOFQV010000034.1:0-3522 GCA_051650705.1 Clostridium sp. | reverse complement strand
CATGTTTTCAGTAATTTCAACCTCATTTTTTAGAATCATGTCTCCAGTATCAAGTCCAAGCTCCATAAACATTGTTGTATTGCCTGATACCTTTTCTCCATTAATAATTGCCCAATTTATTGGTGCTGCTCCTCTATACATTGGTAAAAGAGATGCATGAAGGTTTATACATCCATACTTTGGAATATCTAAAACTTCCTGTGTTAAGATTTGACCAAATGCAACTACAATTATAAAGTCTGGTTTTAAATCCTTTAATAATTGCTTTGTTTCCTCGTCATCCTTTAACTTTATTGGTTGATATACTGGTATATTATGTTCAAGTGCAACTTCCTTTATTGGAGAGAAGGCCATTTTCTTCCCTCTCCCCTTTGGCTTATCTGGTTGAGTAAGCACTGCTGATACATTATATTTTTCAATTAATTTCTTTAGTGATGGAACTGCAAATTCAGGAGTTCCCATAAATACAATATTCATAAAAGCTCTCCTTTACTTTAAATGGTCTGTAAATAATACTCCATTAAGGTGATCATTTTCATGACAAATTGCTCTAGCTAATAATTCTGTTCCTTCTAAAACAAACTGCTCACCTTTTTCATTATAAGCTCTAACCTTAACATAGTTTGGTCTTTCTACATCACCAGTTTTTCCTGGAACGCTTAAGCATCCTTCATCTCCAATTTGAGAATCTCTAACTTCTAGGATTTCTGGATTTATAAATACTCTTGGTCCATAATCATCGTAAACATCTATAACAAATATTCTCTTAAGTATTCCAACTTGAGGAGCTGCTAATCCTACTCCATCTGCATCATACATAGTATCTACCATATCTCTTATTAGAGTTAGTATTCTACCATTTATCTCTTCAACAGGTTTACTCTTTTTTCTTAAAATTTCATCCCCATCAACTCTTATTGTTCTTATTGCCATGTTTTAATGTCCTCCTATGTCATACTGTTTGGATTAATGTCTATACTAATCTTTATATTATTATATACTTTCTTAGTAGATTCATAAACCTTTTCTTTTATATTATACAACAATTCTTGTGAAAGATTTCCCTTAAATATAATTTGCCATCTATAATTATCTTTAATTTTTGAAAGAATGCAAGAAGATGGTCCAAGAATTTGTATATTTTCTTCATCCTTATAGCTTTCCTTTAAGGTTTCACCTAGTTTTTTCATAAAGGAAATAAGCTCACCTTCATTTTTACTTGATGCATTTATTAAGAGAATTTTCCCAAAGGGAGGATATCCCATTATTTTTCTAACCTTAATCTCCTCATTATAAAGACCTTCATAATCTCCAGCCTTTGCCCTTAAAATGCTCTCGTGATTTGGTGTATAACTTTGAATTATAACCTTTCCTTTCTTATTCCCTCTTCCAGCTCTTCCACTTACTTGAGTTAATATTTGAAAGGTCCTTTCTGCTGCTCTAAAATCTGGAATATTTAGTGAAATATCTGCTGCAAGTATTCCAACTAGAGTTACATTTGGAAAGTCCAATCCTTTTGAAACCATTTGAGTTCCAATTAAAATATCACCATTTCCCTCTTTAAATGCATTATAAATTTCTTCATGAGAATTCTTTTCTCTTGTTGTATCTACATCCATTCTAAGAACCCTTGCATCCTTAAAATGCTTTCTAACTTCATCTTCAACTCTTTGTGTTCCTGCTCCAAAAAATTTCACATATTTACTTTGGCATTTAGGACAATTTTTTTGTTCCCTCTGAGCTCTACCACAATAATGGCATATTAAATACCCATTTTTGTGATATGTTAAAGATACATCACATTCTGGACATTTAAAAACATATCCACAGCTTCTACAAGAAACAAAGGTTGAATGACCCCTTCTATTTAAAAACAAAATAACTTGTTCTTTTTTCTCTAATCTAAGCTTTATTTCATCATAAAGTGTTCTTGAGAATAATGAAAGATTCTTACATTTAAGCTCCTCTCTCATATCTATAACTTCTATCTCTGGCAAAGGTCTATTATCCACTCTATGATTTAACTCTACTAATTCTATTTCTGATATTTTACTTCTATAGTAACTTTCTATTGAAGGTGTTGCTGACCCTAGAATGTACTTGCACCCTTTAATTAAAGATAAATATTCAGCTATTTCTCTTGTAACATACTTTGGATTATGTTCAGACTTGTAGGTGTTTTCATGTTCCTCATCTATTATTATTAAGGAAAGATCTTGTACTGGTAAAAAAATTGCACTTCTTGCTCCTACTACAAGTCTTGCCTTCCCTTCCCTAACTCTAAACCATTCATCATATCTTTCTCCCTCTGAAAGCCTACTATGAAATAATGCAACATCTTCTCCAAATCTCCCTTTAAATCTTTCAATCATTTGAGGAGTTAATGCAATTTCAGGAACTAAAACAATAGCTCCCTCACCCTTACTTAGGCATTCTTTAACTAGCTCTAAATAAACCTCTGTTTTTCCTGAACCAGTTACACCTTTAAGTAAGATTCCTTTTTTCTCAGTTTCTCTAATTTTGTTTAGAGCACTTTTTTGTTCTTCTGTTAATTTTTTACTTTCATAGTTATCAAACTTTCTTTTATTATATCTATATACTATTATTTCTTTTTGGGATAAAATATTCTCCTCAATTAACTTATTAATTGTATATGTTGAGAAACTAAACTCCTTTGTAAGTTCACTTTTAGAATAACATTCTGAATTATTTTTTATAAAATCAACTAAACTTACATAGTTTTCTTTTTCAAGTAGTTTTCCTTCAAGTTCTTTTTCAAAGCAAATTACAACTTTCTTTTTATTTTTAATACCTTTCATTAATCCAACTGGGATTATAGTTCTAATTGCATCAATATATTTACAAAGATATTTTTCTCTCATAAAATCAATAAGCTTTAAATCGTCTCTTGAAAGAATAGGCTCATCATCTAAAATAGAAGTAATTTTCTTATATCTAATTTTAGATTTGGGAATATCGCATAATAACCCCATAACAAAGCCTTCCACAAGCTTACTTCCATTTCCAAAGGGCACCTTTACTCTATGACCAACTTGAATGTTCATATCCATTTCCATGGGCACCTTATAGGTAAAGGGTCTATCTATTTCAACTGCATCACTATTTACTATAACTTCTGCATATAGCTCCATATTTACCCTCCCTAAAATGTTTATATAACAGAAAAAGCGCGACTAGCGCTTTTTCAAAACAACATCAAATATACTTTTAGCAACTTCAATTTTACTCATTTTTTCTAAGGATATTTTTTTATTATCCTTAGAATAAATAATTACTCTATTATCATCACTTCCAAAGCCAGTATCTTTTGATGTTATATCATTTGCAACAATATAGTCTAAATTCTTTTTTTCAAGTTTTCTTAAAGCATTTTCTTCTATATCATTACTTTCTGCTGCAAATCCAATTAAAGTTTGAGTTTGTTTCTTCAAAGTCCCAAGCTCCTGCAATATATCATTATCTCTGATAAAGTTAAGGGTTAAATCTCCCTCTCCTTTTTTA
>JBOFQV010000033.1:0-15002 GCA_051650705.1 Clostridium sp. | reverse complement strand
AAAGAAATGGCTTCAATGCTAAGGGGATTTGTAAATGAAAGCCTTCAGGATGTTAGAATAGCAGTTAATCAGTTGAAGCCTTCTGAATATGAGCTTTATGAGGGCATATTTAGAATTGAAGACTTAGTAAAAAATTTTAGTAAGCTAACAGGAATAGAGGTTACCTTTAGGGTTTCTAAGAATATGTGGGGATTGACCTCAAAGCAATCTACAAATCTTTATAGAATGGTTCAAGAGGGGCTTTCAAATGCATCAAGACATGGGAAGGCAACACAAATTAAAATGAACTTGAACTTTTCTGAGGAGGGGCTTGTAGTAATTTTGGAGGATAATGGTATTGGCTGTAGTGAAATAAATGAAAGTGGATTAGGGCTAAAAAGTATTAGGGAAAGAGCGGTGGAGCTTCAAGGAAGTGTTAAATATTCTTCTAAATTGGGGGGAGGATTTAAAATAAAAATAACAATAAGCAAAGATGGCGGGGGAGAAGTTTATGAAGTTGTTAATAGTGGACGATGAAAAACTAATCAGAGAAGGACTTAAAATAATATTATCAAGTTTTGATGATATAGAGGTTGTTGGGCTTTGTGGGGATGGATATGAGGCTGTGGAGTTTTGTAAGCAAAATGAGGTTGAGATTGTTCTAATGGATATAAGAATGCCCAATTGTAATGGGGTTATGGGGACAAGACTTATAAAGGAGCAGTTTCATAATATAAAAATTTTGGTTTTAACAACCTTTAAGGATGAGGAATATATTCATGAGGCGTTAAACTATGGGGCATCAGGATATCTATTAAAGGATAGTTCACATGAGCTTATTTATGAAGGGTTAAAAAGTGTCCATAAAGGAAATGTTGTGTTTCACCCTGAAATTGCAAACAAAATGATTGAAAGACTTGAAGGGGGAAAACATGAGGTTAGTGGAGAATCCTTTGGACTTTCTGAAAAGGAAATTAATATTATAAAGTTAATTGCAGAAGGTTTTACAAACAAGGAAATTAGTGAAAAGCTATATCTTTCAGAGGGAACAATTAAGAATAATATTACAAATATTTTATCAAAACTTTCTTTAAGAGATAGAACACAAATTGCAATATTTGCTTTTAAAAATGGAATAGTGACCTAAGTCATTTTAGATAATGACTTAGGATAATAGGATTGTCTTTCTAATCTTTGTATTATAAATACATAAGATGTTAATAGGGAGGCAATTTTTTTTATGAGTATTTTAAATGTAAATAATGTTACAAAGAGATTTAAGGATAAATTAGTATTAGATAATGTTTCTTTTAAGGTGGAAGAGGGAGAAATATTTGGATTACTTGGACCAAATGGAGCAGGTAAATCAACTCTTATAAATATTATGAGTTCACTTTTAAATGGTGATGGAGGAGTAGTTGAAATTGGAGGATATAATATTGATAAGGAGCCAATAAAGGCAAAGGAAATCTTAGGAGTTGTACCTCAAGACTTAGCTTTAATGGAGAATCTTTCAGCTTATGATAATTTAGAATTTTTTGGAGCTTTATATGGGTTAAGAGGAAAGGTTTTAAAGGAAAGAATTAATGAGGCTTTAGAAGTTACAGGACTGTTAGATAGAAAAAAGGAAAAGGTTAAAAAGTTCTCTGGTGGTATGAAGAGAAGATTGAATATTGCTGCTGCAATAATGCATAAGCCAAGAGTTTTAATTATGGATGAGCCAACAGTTGGAGTTGACCCACAATCAAGAAATCATATTTTTGAGTTTACAAAGAGAATTTGTAGGGAGCAGAAAACAACAGTAATATACACATCACATTATATGGAGGAAATTGAGGAACTTTGTTCTAGAGTGTTTATCATGGATTTAGGACAAGAAGTTGCTTATGGAACATTGGAGGATGTGAAGAATTCTGTATTTACAAATAAAAAGGTTGTAATATCCCTTACAAATAAAAGTGGTCAAGTTATTAGATTACTTCAAAATGTAAATGGAGTAGTGGATTTAAAAGAGGGAGAAGAGGAGATAAGACTTAGCATAAGTGAGGAATTTAAGCTTGGAGAAGCTCTTACTTTACTTGAAGCTGCTGGATGTATAATTACAAAAATAAATTATGAAGAGCCAAGATTAGAGGATGTATTCTTAGCATTAACAGGTAAAAGCTTAAGAGATTAGGGGGAAAATATGAAAACTTTTGAATATGTAAAAATAACATTAAAGAATATGCTTACAAATTTTCAGGTTAGTATATTATATTTTATTGGATTACCACTTATTATCGGAGCTGCCATGGGGTTTATGAATGAAACTATGCATGGAGCTAAGGATGTGAAAATAGATCCAATTAAGATTGTAATTCAGGATGAGGATAATTCAAAAACATCTAAAGTGTTTAGTGACTTTTTAAGAAGTGATTTAATGAAGGAATCGTTAAAGGTTGTGGAGGATGATTTTGATGCAACAGTTGTAATACCAAAGGGATATGAGGAAAGTGTTTTATCATCAACTAAAAGTACAATAAAGATAAAAGAAAATAACACAGCAATATCAAAGCTTCAAATAGTTTCTGGAATTGTGGATTCATATCATATTGAGCTATTTAAGGGAATGAATAGAGAAGAGTTTAAAACAGATTTTGATGTAGTTAAGCTTGAGCAAAAGCAGGTTGAAAGTCCATATTCATTCTATTCAGTTTCAATGATTGGATTAGTATTTAGTATGATAATTTTAGGACTAATTAATAGTGCAGTTGATAAGAAGTATAAGTGTATGAATGACAGAGTGCAGTCAACTCCAAATAGTAGGGTAAAGATTTTAAATATGAAAGCATTAAGCTATTTTATTTATTCAGCTTTAAGCATTTTTATATATTGTATGGTTTATAGAGCTGGAGGAACAGCTTTTACAGGTGAAATGTTACCACTGGTATTTGTTATTGGAATAACATCAATAGTAATTACAAGCATAGTAATTTTTGTGTCAACAATTTTTGGGGAAAAATATTCAAAGGTTGTGGCTATGATTATATTCATGCTTCCTATAGTTGGGGGAGGAGTATTCTTTGAGGGGACAAATATTCTTTCAAATATCTCTCCAAGTTATTATATAACAGAGTTATTTACAATCTATGAAAGAGTTGGGAGTGTAGAAGGAAAGTTGAGCACTGTTGGAGTTATGATAATAGCATCAGCTATTCTTTATGGAATCACTATAATTAAGGAAACTGGAAGGAGAAAGAAGAATGAAGCTACTATGGTTAACATGGGTTAATATAAAAAGGTTTATTAAAAATCCACAAATTCTATTAATGCTTTTGGTACTGCCAGCAATAATGATAACCTTCATTTTTGGTCAGTCAGATACTTCTGTTAATCAAATGCCAAGCATAACAATTTTTAATCAAGATGATAGTGAAGAAAGTACAAAACTAATAGAAGAGCTTAAGAAGGATTTCAAGATTAACTTTATTATTGAAACTTCTAAGGAAGAAGTTTATGGAATGGTTCAAGAGGGTAAATACAGTGAAGTGTTTAATATAGAAGATGACTTTGGGAAAAAAATTAAGAATAATGAAAAGCCATCAGTTAAGATAATAACAACAGCTGAAGGTAATGGGAGCATGCAAAAAAAGTTAGCCATAGATGAAGGAATAGAGAAAATAACTACAGGGAAAGAACCAGCTCATGTAATAAATGCAGAAATTGAAGTAAATTCAAAGGAAAATGATTCACAGATTTTAATGCTTGTATTAATGATTTGCTACTTTATGATGTTATCTGGTGGAGTTATTGCAGAGGAAATAATAAAATTAAAGAGTGAAAATATTATTAAAAGATGCATTACCACAGCAAATAAGGATATGGAAATTTTAGCAGGTATATTCATTGGGATATTTGTACTTCAAGCAGTTTGTACATCAATTGTATTTATAGGCTTTAGCAAGTTTATGGGCATTAATGTTACAATACTTCCACAAATAATTTTAGTAATTGTTTTATGTAGTGGGTTATCAACAGCAATAACAATGGCTGCTGCAAGATGGCTTAAAACACCAGCATTAGCAGAGCTTACAGTAGTTGTTTATGGGTTAATAACATTTATTTTAAGTATGGTGTCAATAAACTTAGGATTTTTAGGAGAAGTTCCTGATGCTTTAGTTAATTTGTCTAAGATAAGTCCTTTTTATTGGATGAGTAATATATTAAATAGTACTGATGTTGTGATGAGTATTGCTATAATAATTTTAATGAGTATATGTTTCTTTACAGCAGGAAGCTTTAAGCTAAGAAATTTTGCAAGAGATTAAAGGTATTTACCAGTAAATGTAGAATATGTTTACTGGTAAATTTTTTTTATAAATTTTGGATTAAGTGAAAGAATTTGCAAAAGATATACGTATATAAGGTATAGATTAAAATTTATAATAGAAAGATTTACTTAATTTTTAAGTTAGAAGGGGGAGAATTATATTGGGAGTTTATGAGTTTGGACTTAAAATGTTAAAGGCAGAATTTAGACAGTGTGCATTTTTTATGGTGTCAATTGTTATTTCAAATGCCGTATTATTTAATTTGTTTAATTTAATTTACAATGGAGAATTTGTTACAGCTGGGTATGGGGATAAATATTATCCGATTTATGCTGGGATAGTTTTAATTGCAATGGTTGTAGCAATGATTTTGGTTTTCTTTACGAATTCATATTTTATTATTAAGAAGACAAAGGAAGTTGCAATAGCAACATTAAGTGGAAGAAGTCCGGGAGAAATAGCATCAATGATTGGATATCAAAATGTTATTCTTCTTGGAATTAGTTTGGTTATTGGTTTTGCATTTGGAATTATTATTATGCCATTATTTCTTCTTGCAATGTATAGTGCTCTTGGAATACAGGGAAGTATTTTTGCATTTTCATTAGAAGGATTATTATACACATTAATGGTTGTTGTAATGGAGTTTATATGGATAATATTAATAAATGTGGGATTTGCTTTTAGAAGAGAGATTAAGGATTTAATGTCAGAACAGGAGCAAAGATATACACCATTTGTTGAGAAATTTAAAATCCCCGCTATTATTTATTGGATTGGTCTTTTACTACCATACGGTGCATTTGCATACATATGTTTTGGAGAGGTGGTAGATACTGAAAAAATACTTTATATGGAAAATGTAATCAGTTTTTCTACATCTTTTGCATGTGTATTTATTATATTCTATATTCCAAGATTTTTAACAAATCTTAAGAAGAAAAAAGGATTTAAAAATAAGATTTTACTAATGGTTACAAGTAATTTGCAATATTCAATAAGGAAGGCTGGATATATTGTTGGAATACTTTTATTAACCTCTGTTAATTTTATTGTTATTGCATCAAAAAGTGCTGATGCACCTTTAGTAAAAATGTTGGCTATAACAGCTTTAGTGGTTGTTCTTATATTGCTTTCATTAGTTTTAATATACAAGGTGGCAATTGAGGCTGAAAATAGAAAGAGAGGCTTTAAGCAACTTTTATTAGTTGGCTATACCTTAGATGAAATAAGAAGAATAATTGTTAAAGAGATTGGATGGTTTTATGGAATCGTGATAACAATACCAGTTTCATATATTGCATTATTATGTGTTGCTGCAATTCAATCTAGAATCATGACAATAAGCTTTGCAATAAATTGTGTGGGTGCATTTTTATTAATTATGCTTATTTCATATGGTGCATCTATGATTATATACAAGAAAATAGTTATTGGATATTTAAAGAATAGTAAATAAAAAGGGGTGTAGAGAAATGAAAGAGATTGTAATTGCAAGTGATTTAATAAAGATTTATGGAAAAAAGGAAGCGGCTTTTAAGGCTTTAGATGGAGTAAGTTTAACAATAAGAGAGGGTGATTTTATTGGAATAATGGGACCATCTGGATCTGGTAAGTCAACATTTTTAAATGTTATATCAACAATAGATAGACCAAGTAAAGGTAGGGTTGAGATAAATGGAAAAAATGTTACAGCTTTAAGTGAAGCTGATATTGCTAAGTTTAGATATGAGAATATAGGGTTTATATTCCAAGAATTTAACTTAATTGATTCACTAACATTAAGGGAAAATATTGCTGTTCCTTTAGTTTTAGCAAGTAAGGAAAAGGATGAAATAGATAAAAGAGTACAGGAGATTTCAGAAAAATTATCACTTACTCAGTTTTTAGATAAGTTTCCAATAGAATGTTCTGGAGGGCAAAGACAAAGAGCAGCCTGTGCAAGAGCTTTAGTTGCAGCACCAAAGATGATTGTTGCAGATGAGCCAACAGGAAACCTTGATTCAAAGAATTCACATGATTTATTAAAGCTTCTTCAAGAGCTTAATGAAAAAGAAGGTGTTACAATTTTAATGGTTACCCATGATTCTATGATTGCAAGTTATACAAAGAAGCTTGTCTTTATTAGAGATGGTAAGATTGATACAGAATTAAGAAGAGAAGAGTTATCTCAAAAGGAGTATTTCTATAACATTGTAGATATTACATCAAAAGAGTCACAAAATCTTTTTGATACAATGGAATAGTATTAATTAATTTTTTGAAAAGTTTTAAAAATAAATATTTACAAAATAGGTATTTACAAATAATGGATATGGTGTTTATAATGATATCATATTTACAAACAAAATTCTTATTAAGAGTGGCAGAGGGACTGGCCCTATGAAGCCCAGCAACCTACTAGGAAATCATTTTTTTCTAGAGTGGTGCTAATTCCTGCAGGATATCCTGAGAAATGAGAGAAATATACCTATGTCTTTTATAGGCCTTTTTCTTATACAGGAAAAAGGTCTTTTATATTTTTAGAGGAGAGGAGGGATTTGGTGAGAAATGTTTTTGAAGAAAAATTTTTAATAAATAGGGAGGAGAGAGAGGAATTATTAAAGCAAAAGGGAAGGGTACTTTGGTTTACAGGTCTTTCAGGTTCTGGTAAATCAACAATTGCAAAGGAGCTTGAAAGGGAGCTAATTAGAGAGGGGATTTTGTGTAGGGTTTTAGATGGAGACAACTTAAGAGGCGGGCTTTGTAGGGATTTAGGATTTTCAGATGAGGATAGGGCTGAAAATATGAGAAGAGTTAGAGAGGTTTCAAAGCTATTATTAGATACTGGAGTTGTGGTAATTGTGAGTTTAATTTCTCCCTTTAAAAGTGAAAGAGAGGAGGGAAGAAGGATGTTTGGGGAGGATTTTTTAGAGGTTTATGTAAATACTCCAATTGAAATATGTGAAGCTAGGGATGTTAAAGGGTTGTATAAGAGGGCAAGAAAGGGAGAAATTGAAGGGTTTACTGGAATTACATCACCCTTTGAGGAACCAGAAAATCCAGAAATTTTATTAGACACATCAAGGCTTTCTTTAAAGGAGTGTGTGGGAAAAGTTTTAGAAAAATTAAAAGGGGGAAGGAATGGAGAAAAGGGTAATAGAAACTGATATTTTAATAATTGGAGGAGGTGCTTGTGGATGTTATGCTGCAATAACTCTAGGTAAACTTGGAGGGGTACAAGGAATACTTATTGATAAGGCAGCAATAAAGAGGAGTGGATGCTTGGCAGCTGGTGTAAATGCTATTAATGCCTACTTAAATGAGGGTGAAACTCCTGAAAAATATGTTGAATATGTTAAAAAAGAGTTTGATGGAATTGTTAGAGAAGATTTAATTTATTCAATTGGTAAAAGCTTAAATAGAGTAACTAGAGAGCTTGAGGAGTTTGGAGTACCATTTTTAAAAAATGAAAAGGGGGAATATGAAGGAAGAGGAAAAAGAAGTGTAAAAATAAATGGGGAAAATATTAAACCATTATTATCAAAGAAAGTTAGGGAGTTTGAAAATATTAAGGTTATTGAAAAGATAACTGTTGTTGATTATATTCTGAAGAAAAATAGAGTTATTGGTGCTGTTGGAATTCATGGAGAGTCTGGCGAAGTTGTTGTTATTTATGCTAAGGGTGTAATTTGTGCAACAGGTGGAGCATCAAGAATATACAAGCCAAATAATAGTGGATTTTCAAAGCATAAGATGTGGTATTCACCTTTTAATACTGGGGCTGGGCTTGGAATGGGGATTAGAGCCGGGGCAGAAATGACAAGTCTTGAGGCAAGGTTTATTGCTCTCAGAATAAAGGATACCATAGCTCCAACAGGTACAGTGGCGCAGGGAATAAGAACACCTCAGATAAATGCTTTCTCAGAGGAATATTTAAAAAAATATAGTAATAGAAATACTTCTACAAGGCTATATGGAACTTTAGTTGAAAACAAAGAAGGAAGAGGTCCTTGCTATTTAAAGACATCTGGAATTAATGAAGAGGAGGAATTACAGTTAAAGAAGGCCTATTTGAATATGGCACCAGCACAGGCTTTAAGTTGGTTTGATAATGAGGTTGATATAAAGAAAGAAAATATTGAAATTGAGGGAACAGAGCCTTATATAGTTGGGGGACATTCATCAAGTGGGTATTGGATTGATGATGAAAGAAGGACAACAATAAAAGGGTTATATGCTGGCGGTGATGTGGCAGGAGGTAGTCCTAAAAAATATGTAACAGGTGCAATGGTAGAGGGCGAGATAGCTATAAATACAGTTGTTAGTGACATTAAAGGGGAGAAATTAAATAAGTTAAGTGAGGAAGAAGAAAGGGAGCTTATGCTCTTTATTTTAAAACCTTTATTCCGAGTAAAACGATACGAATTTAATACAAAAATTTTAGAGGAGGGGATGCAAAAAATAATGGATGAGTATGCAGGAGGGATTTCCCAAAAATATGAGTATTCAGAAAAGAAGCTTAATATTGCTTTGAAAGAAATTGAAAAATTATCAGAATTACTGAAGGAGGTTGGTGCTGAGAGTGTTAGGGAGCTTATAGATTTTTATGAGCTTAGAGATAGACTTGATATTGCAAATAGCTTAATTATGCATTTGTTAGAGAGAAAGGAAACTAGGCTTAGGGTTTATGGGGAAAATCTTTCTTATGGGGAAAAAAATAAGGAGTTTAATGTTTATATTAACAGTGTTTTAAGAAAGGGTAAGGTTGAAATCATAAGGAGAGAGCTGACAGAGGGAGTGGGTAAATATGAGCATTTCGATTAATAAGGAAAGGTGTGTTGGTTGTAAAAAATGTATTGATGTTTGCCCTGGAAATATTATTTCAAAGGATGATGAGGGTAAGGCAACGTTGATAGATCCAGAGTTATGCTGGGGATGCACAGCTTGTCTAAAGGAATGCCCAGTAGAAGCAATTAATTATTTTCTTGGAGCAGATATTGGAGGAAGAGGTGCAGTTCTTAGGGTTAGAAAGGAGGAAGGAAAAAAGATTTGGATTTTTACAAAGGGGAATAGGGTTGAAGAAATTACAACCTTTGAGAGAGAAAGTAATAAGTATTAAAGAGTAGAAGGGGGATTAATTTATGGATCATTTGGATAGGCTTGAGGCGCAAAGTATTTTTATTTTAAGAGAGGCTTATAAGAAATTTGGGAAGCTTGGCATGCTATGGAGTATTGGGAAGGATTCAACTGTTTTATTATGGCTTGCAAAGAAGGCATTCTTTGGACATTGCCCATTTCCATTTATTCATGTGGATACAACCTATAAAATACCTGAAATGATTGAGTATAGAGATAGGGTTGCTAAGGAAATGGGACTTGATTTAATTGTTCATATTAATAGGGAGGCTTTATCTCTTGGAATGGGGCCTTGCAAGGGGAGACTTGCATGCTGTAAGGCACTTAAAACAGAGGGACTTGCACAGGTGGTAAAGGAGTATAAGTTTGAGGGATTAATTTTAGGTATTAGAAGAGATGAGGAAGGATCTAGAAGTAAGGAGAGAGTTTTTTCAGAAAGAACTTCTGAAAGTGAATGGGATTATGCAGACCAACCACCAGAAATGTGGGATCAATTTAAGACAGATTTTCCAAAGGGAAACCACATTAGAATTCACCCACTTTTACACTGGAATGAGGTGGATATTTGGGAGTATATAAAGAGAGAAAATATCCCTTTAATTGATTTATATTTTTCAAGGAATGGTAAAAGGTACAGAAGTCTTGGGTGTGCACCATGTACAAATCCTATAGATTCTAATGCTACAACTATTGATGATATTATTGAAGAATTAAAAAATACAAATGAGAGGGAGAGAGCTGGAAGAGCACAGGACCAAGAGGATGCTCATGCAATGGAAAAATTAAGGAAACAAGGGTATATGTAAGGGGGAATTTTAAATGAATATTGTTGTTGTTGGTCATGTGGATCATGGTAAATCTACTTTAATTGGAAGGCTTTTATATGACACAAATTCTCTTCCACTTGATGCTATTGAAAGGGTTAGGAACATTTCTAAGGAGAAGGGAAAGGCTTTTGAATATGCTTATCTTTTAGATGCCTTTGAGGAGGAGCAAAAACAGGGAATTACAATTGATACTACAAATATAAAGTTTAGGAGTGATTTAAGGGATTATGTAATTATTGATGCTCCAGGACATAAGGAATTTTTGAAAAATATGATTAGTGGAGCCTCTAATGCTGAAGGAGCACTTTTGATTATTGACTCTAATGAGGGGGTTCAAGAGCAATCTAAGAGGCATGGATATATTCTTTCACTTCTGGGAATTAAGAAGGTGTTTGTTGTTATAAATAAGATGGATTTAGTTTCTTATAGTGAGGAGGTTTATGATAGGATTTCTAAGGATTTTGGAAAGTTTTTAGGGGAGCTTGGAGTAGAACCACTTGGATTTATTCCAATATCAGCTTTAAATGGTGAAAACCTAGTTAATAAAAGTGAAAATTTATCTTGGTACAAGGGAGGAACTGTTTTAGAGAGTATTGATAGTATAGAGGAAAGTAAAGGAGATGATAACAAGCCTTTTAGACTTCCGATTCAGGATGTTTATAAGTTTGACCATAGAAGAATTATTGCGGGAAGAGTTGAGAGTGGAAGTTTATCAGTTGGGGATGAGGTTGTTGTTTATCCAAGTCTTAAGGAAACTGTGGTGGAAAGTATTGAGCAATGGAATGGAAGGGGGGATAAGAAAAGTATTCATGTGAAAGAGTCTGTTGGGATTACCTTTAGGGATGAGTTTTTTAATAAGAGAGGGGAGGTTGTTGTTAAGAAAGGGGAGGAAAAGCCTTTAGTTGGTCAAGTTTTTACTTCTTCTGTGTTCTGGATGGGAAGGGAAAACTTAGTTAAGGGTAAAAAGTATAAAATTAAGCTTGTGACTTCTGAAACGGAATGTGAGATTATTGGAATTAATAAAATAGTTGATACCTCTAGTTTGGAGAATTTAGATGGAAGGGAGTATATTAGAAGAAATGAGGTTGGAGAGGTTACTATTAAGACTAAGGAGGAATTAACCTTTGATTTGTTTAGCAACATAAACACTACTGGTAGGTTTGTTATTGTTGATGGATATGATGTGAGTGGTGGAGGAATTGTTACTTCTTTGGTTAAGGATGAAAGGAAAATAGGTAGATTTGTAAATGTTAGACTTGAAAATGAGGAGGATTTGGCTTGGGCTAGAAGGATTTTGGGAGAGGAGGGAGCATTTGAGATTGTTGTAAGTGGAAGAGTTTAGAGCATGTGCATAGAAGGGAGTTACTGCTGGAGGAGAGTGATTGAGGCGCAAGTAAATGAGGAGATAAATAAAGCTATTGATATTCTTTTTGTGAATATCGGTAGCTTTATTTTTTGTTTTCTTTGGATATGATTACATCATCAACAGTTAACAAATATTACCATATTGCTTAATGGGTTTTTAATTTGGTTTTAACTTTTTGGGGATATGATGTGTATATAAAATTTTTTTAAGAGGAGTGTAAATTATGAAATTTAAAAAGATTGGTGTTTTAATTATGGCTTTGGTTATGACTGTTGGGGTTGCTTCTGGGCTTGCTGGATGTGGGGAGACTGCAAAGGAATCTAAGGAGATTACAATTGTTTGGTATCCAAATGAATCAGGTGGAGATTTTGAAGAGGCTAGAAAGGAAGTTGGAAACATTGTAGAAAAAGCTACAGGAAAGAAGGTACAACATAAAACAACTACAGATTATGCAGTAGCTATTGAGACTATTTCAAGTAACAATGCAGCAATCTCATTTATGGGAGCTCAAGGGTATGTTGAGGCAAATAAGAAAAATCCAGATGTTGTTCCTTTAGTTGTTCCATCAGGAAAGTCTGGAACTTTAGATGATGCAGTTTATTATAGTTGGTTAGCAGTTCCTAAGGACAAGGCTAATGATTATAAGGTTGATGGTAAATACACTATTGATAATATAAAAGGAAAGAAAATGTCCTATGTTTCACCAAGTTCTACTTCTGGCTTTAAGGTGCCAACTTCAGGAATTATATCTTATTTTTCTAAAAAGGATGCAACAAAGGATATTAAGGTTGATGATTTAAATAAGTCTGGTGGATTCTTCTCTGAAGTATTATATGGAAATTCACACCAAGGTTCTGCTGTTAATTTATTAAGTGGTAAGGTTGATGTTGCTGCTTTTTGTGATACTGTTTTAGTTAACTATATTGAAGCAAGTAGTGGAGAGTTTAATAAATTAGGTACAACATATAAGGTTAAGGCTGGAGCTACTGAACCATTCAACAATTTAATTGGTAAAGAGTTTACAACTATTGCAAATGTACCAGTATTAAATTCACCATTTGTTATGAATAAAAAGGTTCTTTCAGAGACTGACCAAAAGAAGCTTTTAGAGGCATTTACTTCAGATGAAGTTACTAAGAATGAAAAAATATTTGTACCTAAGGGAGCAAACTTTAAAGGATTCTTTGCTAAAGAGGGAAAAGAGCAATTCCTTAAGGTTGAAGATAAGTGGTTTGATCCTGTAAGAGATTTATCAAAGTAGAAAAGGGAGTTTAAAATGGCATTACTAGAAATTAACAATGTTAGCATGGAGTATAAAAGTGGTACGAAGGCTTTATCAGAGGTTAGTTTCCAAGTAGAAGAAGGAGAGTTTATTTCTATAATTGGCCCATCAGGGGCTGGGAAATCTACTCTTCTTCGATGCATTAATAAGATGATTGATGCAACTGCTGGAGAGTTAATTTTTGATAACACCAAGATAAATAGTTTAAAGAGAAAGGACTTAAGAGGAGTAAGAAGGAAAATTGGAATGATATTTCAACATTATAATTTGGTAAATAGATTAAGTGTTGTGGAAAATATTCTTCATGGTAGGCTTGGATATAAGAGCACTTTTGAAGGGATAATATCAAAATATACTGAGGAAGAAAAAAGGCAAGCGTTTAGAATAATTGAGAAGCTTGGATTACAGGACCAAGCATATAAGAGATGTGATGAATTAAGTGGGGGACAAAAGCAAAGAGTTGGTATAGCAAGAGCACTTATTCAAAATCCTAAGCTTGTATTATGTGATGAGCCTATAGCATCTTTAGATCCTAATGCATCAAAGGTTATAATGGACCATTTAAAAGAAATTAATAGGGAACTTGGAATAACATGTCTCTTAAATCTTCATCAGGTTGAGGCAGCTATAAAATATTCAGATAAAATTGTGGGAATAAACTCTGGAAGGGTTATTTTCAATGGAAAACCATCAGAGCTTACAGAGGAAAAAATTCATGAAATCTATGGAAGTGAGTATGGCAGTTTAATTACTGACTAGGGGTGTAATTATGGAAATTAGGACAATTAATTCGAGAAATAGAAATGTTTTTTTAATAATAATTGCACTGGGATTTTTAATATGGATTGCTATGACAATGACCAAGTTTAATTTTGAAAAGGGAATAATAGCGGTACCTAATGCATTTGTATGGATGGCGGAGAGGTTTATACCAAATGGGGAAGCTTTTGAGAAGTTTCCAGAAATATTGAAAAAGCTTATTGAAACTATTTTACTTTCAATTTCAGCAACAACAGTAGCTGGGGGAGTAGCTTTGTTTTTTGGAATAATGGGTTCTAAGGTAAGTAAATCAAATGGGATTTTAAAGGGAGTTGCAAGATTTATTGCCTCTGTTTCTAGAAATATTCCAGATGCGGTATGGGCAATGATATTTTTACTTTCCTTTGGACAAAACATTTTGACAGGATATTTTGCATTGTTTTTTGGGTCCTTTGGTATTTTGACTAGAGCTTTTATTGAAGCAATGGATGAATCTTCAGAAGAGGTTGTTGAGGCTCTTGAGGCAACAGGAGCATCATATTTTCAAATAATTTTTCAAGGAATAATTCCATCAACTATTTCACAAATAATAACTTGGATTTTATATATGATTGAAACTAATATTAGAAGTGCAACATTAATTGGAATTTTAACAGGTACAGGAATTGGATTCGTGTTTGACATATATTATAAAGGAATGAACTACCCAGTAGCTAGTTTAGTTATTTTGACCATAATTATTACTGTTTTTATTATTGAATTTGTTTCAAATAAGATAAGGAGGGTAATTTTGTAATGGATATTTCATCAACTTATTCGAGCAGTTACATGAGGAAAAATACAACTGGGAAAATAAAAATAAAAGGAAAAAATAAATCTCAAATATATATTAGGTTTACATTGCTTTTTTTAGTAGCATTAACTGTTATAGGATTTACTACTTTTGATTATAAGGGAATTGACCTGTTTAAGGCTTTTTCTGAAACCTTAACCAATCTTCGAGTAATGTTTAGTGAGGCAAGGGTATCTCATTTTACTATTATGGAGGGGATGAGGGAAGTTGGTGTTACAATGGCTTTGGCTTTTTTAACCACTGTAATTGGAGCTGTAATTGCTTTGTTTTTAAGTCTTTTTGCAGCTAAAAATTTATCATCAACCCTTGTTTCTAATATTATAAAGGGGATTGTTTCAGTTATTAGGGCAATTCCAACAGTTTTGTGGGTTTTAATATTTGCAGTTACTGCAGGTCTTGGAAGTGAAGCAGCTGTTATTGGTATGACTTTTCATACAGTAGGGTACTTAATTAAGGCTTATTCTGAATCTTTTGAGGAGATTGATATGGGAACAATTGAGGCACTTAG
>JBOFQV010000032.1:0-23853 GCA_051650705.1 Clostridium sp. | reverse complement strand
AAAAGTAATGACATATAAATGTAATAAGTGTATAATTATAATATGTTAAATATTTGCTAGGGGTGCCACTTGCTGGCTGAGAAATGAAAAAATCATTAACCCTTAAACCTGAACTGGATAATGCCAGCGGAGGAAAGCTTACTAAAGATATTATAGAAATAGTGAAGCTATATTCCTTACGGAATATAGCTTTTTTGTATATTGATGTAGGAGGGGACATGTATATTGATGCACATACTCATTTAGATTACTTTAAGGAAAACATAAATGAAGCAATAAAACAAATAAATGAAAATAAGATAATGACGATTGCTCATAGCATGGATATTGAAAGCTATAAGAAAAACAGAGAGTTTGGAGAAAAAAGTGATTATATAATTCCTTGTTTTGGGATTCATCCATGGAAGGCAGTAGAATATACTGGGGATTTAAAAGATTTAATTCCTTATATAGAAGAAAGTGAAATGATAGGGGAAATTGGGTTGGATTTTCACTGGGTAGAAGATGAAACAACTTATGATGCTCAAAGAAAGCTTTTTAAATTTCAGTTAAATGAAGGAATTAAAAGAAATAAAGTTATATGCCTTCATACAAAGGGAGCAGAAGAGGAAATATATGATGAACTTAAAGCTTATGACTGTAGTAAGGTTATAATCCATTGGTATAGTGGAGAGGATGAAACTTTAGAAAAGTTAATAGATTTAGGATGCTACTTTACAATTAGTGTTGATATTGGATATTCTAAAAGGTCTGAAGAGGTATTAAGAAAAATACCAATGGATAAGCTATTAACAGAAACAGATGGGCCAACGGCCTTAGAGTGGGTTAATGGAGAATATGGTTATCCTAAAGAGGTTATAAGGGTATTGGAGAATATTTCAAAAATAAAAAATATTTCAATAGAAGAATTAGAAGGAAAAATACAAAGTAATTACAATAGATTAATTAACTGAGAGTATAGAAGGATGTAAAGGTATGAAAAAACTAAAAATATTAGGTGATAAATTAATTCCAATAGTTTTTGTAATAATATTACTAATGCTTTGGGAATTGACAGTAACCTTAGGTGGAATAGAAAAATATATAATGCCTGCTCCAAGTGATGTTATAAGTGCATTAATTAAGGATTTTAATAATTTAGTACCACATATAGCAACAACATTATATGAGGGAGTTGTTGGATTTATAATAGCTATTGTTATATCACTGATTTTAGCTATTATAATGGATTTAGTACCTGTCATAAAGAAGGCTATTTATCCAGTGCTTGTAATTTCACAAACAATCCCAACAATAGCGTTAGCACCACTTTTTATAATATGGTTTGGATTTGGTGCGCTTCCAAAAATAATTGTTGTTGTAATAGTGTGTTTCTTCCCAATTGTAATAAGTATGAGCGATGGACTTGCAAGTGTAGATAAGGATTTAATAAACCACTTTAAATTAATGGGAGCATCAAAATTAAAAACATTTATTCACTTAAAGCTACCATACGGGTTAATAAATTTCTTTTCAGGCTTAAAGATAGCAGCAACCTATAGCATAATGGGAGCTGTTATTGGAGAGTGGCTTGGTGGAGATAAGGGATTGGGTGTTTATATGACAAGAGCAAGAAGTGCATATGCCCTTGATAAAATGTTCGCAGCAATTGTAATGATAGTAGTAATTAGTATGGCTCTATTCTTTTTAGTTGGACTAATGGAAAGAGTTTGTACACCATGGAATAAAAAAGAAAAGAAAAATTAGAGGTGAGAGTATGAAAAAGAAAAGATTAATACAAGTTATGGCAATAACAATGGCATCATTAATGGTGTTATCAGGATGTGGAAAAAAGGATGAAAAAGTATCAGAAGGAGATTTAACAAAGGTTAAGGTTATTTTAGATTGGACACCAAACACAAATCATACAGGATTATATGTAGCACAGGAAAAAGGCTTTTTTAAGGAAGAAGGGCTTGATATTGAAATAATTCAACCCTCTGAAGGGTCATCATTACAGCTTTTAGCAGCTAATAAAGGAGATTTCGCAATATCATATCAAGAGGATTTGACATATGCAAGAACTTCAGATTCAGCACTTCCAGTTAAAGCAGTAGCAACTATAATTCAGCACAATACATCAGGCTTTGCATCACCGAAGGAAAAGAACATTGAAACTGTTAAGGACTTTGAAGGAAAGGTTTATGGAGGATGGGGAGGACCATCTGAAAAGGAAGTAATTAAGGCTGTTATGGAGAAAAATGGAGCAGATTTTTCAAAGCTTAAAACGGTAGATGTAGGAACAGAGGATTTCTTTATTGCAACAAAAAATAATATTGATATTGAATGGGTATTTGAAGGGTGGACAAATGTAGAAGCAAAACAAAGAGGCTTTGACATAAATTATATTCCTTTAAGAGAATTAGATCCAGCAATGGATTACTACACTCCAATTATAGCAACAACAGAAGATAATATAGCTAATAATAAGGAAATGATTAAAAAGTTCTTAAAAGCAACAACTAAGGGATATGAATATTCAATAGAAAATCCAGAAGAGAGTGCAAAATTATTAGTTTCAAAGGTTCCGGAAATAAGTGAAGAATTGGCTATTGAGAGTCAAAAGTTCTTAGCTAAGGAATATAAATCAGATGCTAAGAGATGGGGAGAAATGAAGGATAGTGTATGGGACAATTACACAAAATTCTTGTTTGAAAAGAAATTAATTAACAGAGATATGAAAGCAAGTGAGGCTTATACAAATGAATTCTTACCAGAATAAAATTTCCATAAAAAATTTACACAAATCCTTTGAAGATATGGAAATATTAAAAGATATTACACTTCAGGTAAATGAAGGTGAAGTTGTTTCAATAATAGGTCCATCTGGATGTGGAAAAAGTACAATATTTAATTTAATAACTGGCTTAACAAAAGAAAATGAAGGTTCCCTTAATATAAATGGAGAGGTAAGTTATATGTATCAAAAAGATATGATGGTGCCTTGGAAAAAGGTTATTGATAATATATCGCTTCCATTAATTTTTAAGGGGAAAAGTAAAAAAGAAGCAAGAGAAGAAGCTTTAAAATATACAGAGATGTTTGGCCTTAATGGGTTTGAGCATAAATATCCAATGAAGTTATCAGGAGGAATGAAGCAAAGAGCTAATTTTCTCAAAACCTATTTAACATCTAATGATATAATGCTACTTGATGAACCTTTTGGAGCATTAGATTCATTAACTAGAAAAAATCTTCAAGGATGGCTTTTAAATATTAAGGATAGCATGAATTCAAGCATTTTATTAATAACTCATGATATAGATGAGGCTATAATACTTTCAGATAGAATTTATGTTTTATCAGAAAAGCCAGCTAGAATTAAAGGGGAAGTAATAGTTAAATTTACTTTTCCAAGAGATGAGAATATTGTATTAGCTGAGGAGTTTACAAAAGTAAAAAAACAAATACTAAATTTAATCTCAAAGTAGATAAGGAAATCACCATAATAATATGTGGTGATTTTTTATTAAATAATTATGTGTGATATAATAAATAAAGTGTAATTACTATTTATTAGGAGGATAAAATGAAAGATAGGATTTCAAGAAGGCCAAAGGAAAAGGCACTTTTCTTAATATCATATGGAGCGATGGCTTTCAATATGCAAATGTTTGCATCAACAGGTTTATTCATGACAAGCTTTGCCCTATATCTTGGTGTTAGTGATGCCCAAATTGGGTTAATGTCTTCAATATCAAATCTAATGGCAGTATTTCAAATATTCTCAACATATTTTTATATACATTTTAAAAGTAGAAAAAAACCAATAATAACAATTTTAATATTACAATATATATTTTTCTTTATGATTATTTTAGTACCAAGTTTTAGACCTCAAAATCTTCAAATAGCTATTTTATTAATTCTTTTTGCACTTGGATTCTTATGTAGAGGCTTTACAAATACAGGGGTAATAGAATGGAACAATAGCTTTGTGGAAGAAAGTGTGAGAGGAAAATATTTTTCAAACAGAAACGTTTTAGCAAATGGAGCAATGATAGTAACTTCATTAGTGGTTGGATTTATATTAGATGAGTATAAAGGAGCATTTTTGGGGTATGGAATAATATTTTTAATAATATTTATACTTGCTATATTTGAAGTTTCAACTCTTTTAAAGATAAAGGATTTCAATGAAGATTTAGAAAATAAAGAAATGGTAAAGTTCAAAGAGTTATTTACAATACCACTAAAAAACAAAAAATATATGGCATTTGTAATATTCTCCTTGCTTTGGATGTTTTCAAACTCACTTTCAGCACCATATTTTACTATATACGCAATTAAATATATGGCACTTCCTTATAGTATAGTTGCTGTGGTAGCGAGTATCACAGGCTTTTTAAAGTTACTTGTAGGAAGAGTTTGGGGAGGATATGGTGATAAAAATGGATGGAGAAAAGTAGTTTTAATTGCTGGTTATGGATATGCAATAACTGTGGGGCTTTGGTTTTTGATGAATGAATCAACAAAATATATATATCCTTTTATAATTATAATAAATGGTTTATGTATGATTGGTATTAATATTGCAAAGTTTAATTTAGATATGAGTCTATGTGATCCTAAATATAGAGTAATATATATGAATTTTACAGGAATGTTAGTGGGTATAATGGCATTTTTAGGTCCGTTAATAACTCCAAAGTTAGTGTCATTACTAAGCGAGGTTGATATTTTGTTTATTGGTATAAATATTACTGGATATCAAATAGTATTTTTATTATCAGGTTGTTTACTTTTTTGTGCAGCAACCTACTTAATAAAAGTAATGGGGAAGAGTTGAATACTCTTCCCTAAAATTTAAGTTTTAGTAAGTTTACTTTGGTGGTGCAGCAAGTGCTTGGTTATTAGCAGATACAATTTGCTCAATCCAAGAAGCACTTGATGGTGCAGGTTGTTTATTTTCAGGTAAATATTGTTCTGCAACTCTTAAAAGAGTTAAGAAGTCATATCTATAAGATATTGAATTTCCGCCCCAGTGCTTAGCAAGTATATCAAATGCTCTCTT
The DNA here is from genome assembly GCA_051650705.1 of Clostridium sp. Lineage (GTDB taxonomy): Bacteria > Bacillota > Clostridia > Clostridiales > Clostridiaceae > Clostridium. The sequence continues at coordinate 18,800 of JBOFQV010000032.1, read as the reverse complement.
AACATCTGCCTTCATTGCAGTCCATTCTGAATCAGATGGAATTCCTCTGCCGTAGTAAAGTCTTAATTCTTCAAAATAGTTTTCCATCATGTCCCAAGTTATTTTTGCATCGTATACTTCTTGAGTTTCTTGATCCATTGCTATAATGATGCTCTTTATTGTTTCAATATGAGAAGCAAATCCGCCTAAATCAAATTCTTCATTTAAATCTGTTGTTTTAAGGGCTTGTTCTCTATGAGTGGTAAATAGGTTTCTTTGAAGAAGTCCATATACTCCTCTGTTATATGCATTATCTACAAGCACGTATTCTGCCCAAGTATCATTTGCATCTCTAACAAATTCAGCAAATTTATTTGCAGGAATAGCATATAGGAATTCTCTTGTCATTGTTAAGCTCATATATGAACTCATAGCAGCGTGAACATATGATGGATCATCAGGATTTCCTGTTTTTAATGTAACATAGTTTTGATGCTCTGCTGAGTCTGGTAAGTAGTCAGGATATTGTTTCTTTATTTCATTAAAGTTTCCCTTTTCTTGTTGGAATGGTCCATCTGGATGAAGCTTTTGTATTGGCCAAGCCCATTGTTTTCCGTCGTATTCAGTTATATTTTCATTATATCCAGACTCAGTAGGAACAAGTCCACAAGTGAAGTTTTCTTTAATAGATAATCCAACCATAAAGTTAGGGTTTAAACCGAAAAATTCAGTTCCAGTACAAAGTCCCATTGCAAGATACTCAGAAGGAATCCAAATTCTTAATCCATTAACTCCGTTTACAGGAACAGGCATTTTCTCAGGTAATCCAAGTTGCATTTGAGTATTGTGAGCTGGCTTAGAGTACATTAACATATTACCGGTATTACCTTTAACTTCAGTACTATAATAGTCAGCTTTATTTGCAATTAAGTCATTTTCATTTAAATTAGCCTTATTCTTACTCCAAGTGGAAGGTAATCCACTGAATTTTGGATAGGTTAAATTACCTCTAAATAGATTTGGAGTAAAGCTTGTTGGTGTCTTAGTTGATTTTTTATTTCCTTTAACAACAAACACCTTTGTTGTTTGGTATGGAAGGAGTCTTTCGTCTTGCTTTAAGTCGATTGTAACCTTATTTCCTTCTTGAACAAATTTACCACAATTAGAAACGGAAGTTACCTGATTATCAGTTTCAAAGCTTAATCCCCAAGCAGAGAATTCCTTACCTTCCCAAACGTAGCCTTTGTTTGGATTAGCGATAAATACAGCCCATTCAAAGGTTGTAGCTGTTTCGTTTAAAACAGTATAACCAACAGCTGGTTCACCAGATGCACTATCTGGTAATGGAACTATAATTGGTTTTTCATTTTTAGTAACCTCATGGGTAACTGGTGCTTTAGCTTGAGTTACTCCAACTGAGTTAACAAGTTCTGATGTATAAACATAAGTACCATTTGATTTATCTTTAAAAGTATATTGGGCTGTTTGAGCACCAGGTGAAGCATTTACAAGTGGAATTTCAGCTATTAAAACATTATTTTCATAAAGTCTCCATATGTCTCCATTTGTGCCATACCAAAGATTCATTGAAATTGTATAGTCTGGTGACCCGTCCCAATTATTTTTAGCTATTTGGAATTCGGCTGGTGCTGTTGTATCATTAGATGTTTGGAATTTTGAAGCTATTTTTATTATGTCATAAATATCAATTATTCCATCTACTACAAGGTCATAGTTTGATTTATAAAGATCACTTCCTTTTTTAGCGTTATAAGATAGTGAAATTTGAGATAAATCAAGAATATCAATTTTACCATCACCATTGATATCTTCTGCTATAGCAGAAGCTCCCATAATATTTCTGTTTCCAAGCTTAAATGCAGACTCATAAGTAGTGGTAGCGGTGTTTTCGGCAGATGCTCTTAGTGGTGGAATAGTACCCATTATAACTATAGCAGATAGAGCCAGAGCTGTAGCTTTGGTTTCTTTTTTGAAAGTTTTTTTCATTTTTATCAATCCCCCTTTTCGTACATACTTTTATAGTAAACATTTTCCTAAAAGGTGTCAATATTGTAAATATATGTAACTGTGAAAGGGGGTGAAGTTTTTAACTAGTTATTATTTTTATATAAACACCTTTTGAGGCCTTCATAATTGCTTTTTTATTTATTTCTTCAATTTCTTTAGAAAGCTTAGAAGAGATATTAATCTTATTATCAATAAAAACAGATGGGTCTATAGTTCTTAATTTATTTTTATGGTAAAAATCATAATCTTCTTCACATTCAATTAAATTTACATTTTGATTTAAGTCTTTAATTAAGGATAAGATTTCTTGATTATTGGAGTTTTTCATTATTTTTAAAACTTCACTATCAGTTAAGAGCAAATCATCAAGGGAAATAATATTTTTTGAAAGAGCTATTTTAATTGCTAAGGAAAGCTGATTATATCCATAAACATTAAGTGGATGATTAAAGTATTCAATTACTTCTTTATAATATAATTTAACAAACCATTTAGCACTAGATAGAGAGGTAATCATAATTTCATTATTGATTACTTTAAGGTTTTTAAGAAAATCACTTATTTCAATTGATGAAATATTTCTAGCTGCATACATATCTCTAAGAGTATAATCTACCCTATCAGCACAAAGCGCTGGAGCAGAACGTTCTAAAATTGTCCACTTTGAGTGATCTAAAAGAATTTCTTTTGAATCATACCCATATTTTAAAAGTATATTTGGTATTTCAGAATTGAAAAGAAGCTTTTCATATATAACTTCATGATAATCTTCATTTTTATGATTAAGTGCAAAGTCAACTACGTGAGAGAAGGCAGTATGAGAAATATCATGTAATAGTCCAGCGATTTGCTCTTTAACACTCCCACCAAGAATTTTAATTAAAAGCATTGTCCCAATAGAGTGTTCATATCTTGTTACATTCCAAAGAGGATTAACTAATGGGCTTGAACCACCTTGATAAACTCCTTTAAGTCTTTGAACAGGTAACGAAAGTATAAGCTCCTTAAGAATCCCATCTATCTCAAATCTACCATAAATTTTATCTTTAATTAACATATAAACCTCCTTATTAAAATAGAATTAGAATAAATATTATAAATGAAAACGTATTATCTGTAAATGATACCAAATATGAATAAATTATTGAAAAAATATGTACACTAATAGGAAAATTTGTGCTATAATCCAAGATATCATATAAAAGCTCGTATATCATCGGAAATATGGTCCGAAAGTTTCTACCTGCTAGCCGTAAATTAGCAGACTACGAGGTTGGATTGTTTATAAGTAATATTATACTACTTTGAAAGCAATACACCTCAAATTTTAGGATTTGAGGTGTTTTTTATTTCCTCGTGAAGTGCCTTTATATGATAAAACATTTTTACGGGGGATAAAATATGAGTAATGAAAAACAAAAATTAGACACAAGTGAATTAATTTATGGAATTAATGATAAGCCAAGCTTATCAGCACAAATTTTATTAGGATTTCAAAATATTTTTGCAGCCTTTGGAGGTATAATAGCTGTTCCACTTGTTATTTCAAGTGCACTAGGATTTGATGGGGCAACATCAACAGCAGTATTAGCAGCTTCAATATTAGCATCAGGTATTGCAACTATTATACAATCAAAAGGGATAGGGCCAGTTGGAGCAAAAGTACCATGTGTTATGGGAACAGATTTTACCTTTGTTGCACCGTCAATTGCAGTTGGGTCTGTTGCAGGACTTCCAGGGATAATTGGAGCAACGATTTTAGGGTCATTTGTAGAAGTTATTTCTAGTTATTTTATAAAGCCATTAATGAAGATATTTCCACCAATAGTTACAGGAACAGTAGTATGTTTAATTGGATTAACATTACTGCCAGTTTCAATGGATTGGGCAGCTGGTGGAGTTGGGGCTAGTGATTATGGGAGTTTAAGAAATGTTTCCATAGCAATGGCTGTATTAATAATAACTTTATTACTAAATAGATATGGAAAAGGAATGATAAGTACAGCATCAATTCTAATTGGAATGGTGGTTGGTTATATTATTTGTATTCCGCTTGGAATGGTGGATTTCACTTTAGTTAAAGAATCAAGTTGGTTTGCTTTTCCTAAGATTTTTGAGTATGGGGTAGATTTTGATCTTAAATATGTTCTAACATTTATTCCAGCTTACTTTGTAACAACAATAGAAACAGTAGGATGTTTATCATCTGTATGTGAGGTTTCAAAGGTTAAGGCAACTGATAAGATAATTGGTAGAGGGGTGCTCGCAGATGGCGCTGGAAGTGCTATTGCAGGGGTTATTGGAGCCTTCCCAAATACAACATTTAGCCAAAATGTAGGGCTAATTCCATTAACTAAAAATGCAAGTAGACAAGTTGCTATGATGGCAGGAGTTCTTTTAATTCTTTTAGGATTTATGCCAAAGTTTGCAGCACTTATAAACATAATGCCACAACCAGTGCTTGGTGGAGTGGGTATTGTAATGTTTGGAACAATTGCAACAGCAGGAATTAGAACTTTAGGTAAGGTTGAAATAAATAATAGAAATCTTTTAATTATTGCTACATCAATAGGATTAGGTCTTGGAGTTACATTTAGGCCGGAATTTATTGGAGAATTACCTGAAGGGTTAAAAATGATATTCTCATCAGGAATTTCAACGGGTACAATTGCAGCATTAATATTAAATAAGGTATTAAAAGAAGAAACTAAAGAAGTAGAGGTGTGTGGAGATGAAAAAGTTACAGCATAAAATTCTAAGTGAAGGTAGAGCGTTAAGTGAAAACATATTAAAAGTTGATTCATTTTTAAATCATGGAGTAGATGCAGAACTAATGTATAATATTGGAACAGCCTTTAAGGAATACTTTGAGAATAAAGGTATAACAAAAATATTTACTATTGAAAGTTCAGGGATAGCTCCAACTGTAATGACTTCGTTACAAATGAACCTTCCTATGGTTACTTTAAAGAAGCAAACCTCAAAAATTTTAAATGGAGAGGTTTATCAAACAACAGTACATTCATTCACTAAGGGCAGTGATTATGAATTAACACTTTCCAAGAAGTATATTAATGAAAATGATAAAATTTTAATTATAGATGATTTTTTAGCTAATGGAGAAGCTGCTATGGGGGCAGTTAAATTAGTAGAAAAAGCTGGTGCTGAAGTTGGAGGTATTGGAATTGTTATTGAAAAATCATTCCAACCAGGTAGAAAAATATTAGAGGATAGAGGGTTTGATATATATTCTTTGGCTAGAATAAAGAGATTAGCAGAAGGTGTTATTGAATTTATCGAAGAATAGAATGTGAAAAATCATTGTAGAAAATTCTACAATGATTTTTTTTTAACAATCTTTCGAAAAACTATTGCAAAATTAGATGAATGATAGTAATATGTAATTAATAAGAATTATTAATTAGAAATTGTTACTACAAGTGTAATGATTTACCATATATATTAGCATAAAGGGGAGACGACAATGAACGAACAATGGAAAGATTTTAATCAAGGTCAATGGACAAAAAGTGTTGATGTAAGAAACTTTATTCAATTAAACTACACACCATATGAAGGGAATTCAGATTTCTTAAAGGGTGCTACTGAAGCAACTGACAAGCTTTGGAAAGAAGTAAGTGAATTATTTAAGAAAGAAAGAGAAAATGGTGGGGTTTTAGATGTTGATACAGAAACAGTATCAGGTATCAATGAATATAATCCAGGATATATTGATAAGGCATTTGAAAAAATAGTTGGGGTACAAACAGATGCACCACTTAAGAGAGCTGTTATGCCTTATGGTGGAATAAGAATGGCTGAAAATGCTGCAAAATCATATGGATATGAGGTTGCACCATCAATTACAGAAATCTTTAGCAAATATAGAAAAACTCATAACCAAGGGGTATTTGATGCATATACAGATGACATGAAGCTTGCTAGAAAATATGGTATAGTAACAGGACTTCCAGATGCTTATGGAAGAGGAAGAATTATAGGGGACTACAGAAGAGTAGCATTATACGGAGTAGATAGATTAATAGAAGATAAAATTGCTCAAAAGAAGAGCTTAGAAGTTACAACAATAGATGAAGATATAATCAGATTAAGAGAAGAAATATCAGATCAAATTGTTGCATTAAAAGAATTAAAGGGAATGGCTGCATCTTACGGATTTGATATATCAAAGCCAGCTAAAAATGCTAATGAAGCAGTTCAATGGTTATACTTTGGATATCTTGCTGCTATAAAGGAACAAAATGGTGCAGCGATGTCTCTTGGAAGAACATCAACATTCCTTGATATATTTATTGAAAGAGATCTAAGAAATGGGATTATAACTGAAGAAGAAGCTCAAGAAATTATGGATCACTTTGTAATGAAGCTAAGATTAGTTAAGTTCTTAAGAACTCCAGAATACAATGATTTATTCTCAGGAGATCCAACATGGGTAACAGAATCAATAGCTGGTACAGGATTAGATGGAAGAACTTTAGTTACTAAGAACTCATTTAGAATACTAAATACTCTTTATACTTTAGGACCATCACCAGAACCAAACTTAACTGTTTTATGGTCACAACAATTACCAGAAGGATTTAAGGATTTCTGTTCAAAGGTTTCAATTGATACAAGTTCAGTTCAATATGAAAATGATGATATGATGAAAGAATACTGGGGAGATGACTATGCTATAGCTTGTTGTGTATCAGCAATGAGAGTTGGTAAGCAAATGCAATTCTTTGGAGCTAGAGTTAACTTAGCTAAGACTTTACTTTACACAATTAATGGTGGGAAGGATGAAAAGTCAGGAGTTCAAGTTGGACCTAAGATAGCACCAATAACAAGTGAATACCTTGATTATAATGAAGTAATGGAAAAGTTTGAAGTGATGACTGAGTGGTTAGCAAACCTTTATGTAAACACATTGAATGTAATCCACTATATGCATGATAAGTATTCATATGAAAGAATTCAAATGGCTTTACACGATAGAGATGTATTTAGAACAATGGCTTGTGGTATTGCTGGACTTTCAGTTTGTGCAGACTCACTTTCAGCTATTAAATATGCAAAAGTTAAGCCAATAAGAAATGAAGAAGGAATTGCTATTGACTTTGAGGTTGAAGGTGATTTCCCTAAATACGGAAATGATGATGATAGAGCAGATGATCTTGCTGTATACCTTGTTGAAAGTATGATGGAAAAAATCAGAAAGAACAAGACATATAGAAATGCGTATCATACTCAATCAGTTCTTACAATAACTTCAAATGTTGTTTATGGTAAGAAGACAGGAACAACTCCATGCGGAAGAAAGGCTGGAGAGCCATTTGCACCAGGAGCGAATCCAATGCATGGAAGAGATAACAGTGGATCACTTGCATCATTAAACTCAGTTGCAAAGCTTCCATATGAACATTCACAAGATGGTATCTCAAATACTTTCTCAATTGTTCCAGATGCACTTGGAAAATCTGAAGAAGAAAGAATTAAGAATTTAAGCTTCTTAATGGATGGATATTTCGGACAAAGAGCTCATCACTTAAATGTTAATGTATTTAACAGAGAAACTTTATTAGATGCTATGGATCACCCAGAAGAGTATCCACAATTAACAATCAGAGTTTCAGGATATGCTGTTAACTTTATTAAATTAACAAGAGAGCAACAATTAGACGTTATTAATAGAACATTCCACTCAAGAATGTAATTTAATTATACAACTTTAATAAGTAGTACCAAAAATGGTGCTACTTATTTTTATTTTGTAACAATTGAAAACGGTAACGTTAATAGGTATCATAATAAGGTAATATTATGTGAAAATAATTTACAAACAAATTCAAAAATTAACACATTACTATATCGACAATGGTTTTTCTTGGTATTATAATAAGTCCATAAATTTATAAAGCTTAATATTAGGAAGGATATTATATAATTATGAAAAAGAAAATTACTGCAGCTTCTCTTTTAGTAGCATTAGGGATTGTATATGGAGATATAGGTACATCACCACTATATGTAATGAAATCAATGCTAGGAACAAATAATGGACATATATCAAGTGAGCTTGTATTTGGTGGAGTTTCATTGGTATTTTGGACATTAACACTTCAAACAACAATAAAATACGTTATGTTTACTCTTGATGCAGATAATAAAGGAGAGGGAGGTATCTTTTCTTTATATACACTTGTTAGAAAACGAGCTAAGTGGCTTATTATTCCTGCAGTTATTGGAGGGGCAGCATTATTAGCAGATGGTATGATTACACCACCTGTAACTGTAACATCAGCAATTGAAGGGTTGAATTTAGTTTTTCCAATTAAAACAAGTAGTGTAATACTAATTGTTATAACTATTTTAACAGTTTTATTTTTATTACAAAGATTTGGAACAGAGGTTATAGGAAAGCTATTTGGACCTATGATGTTTTTATGGTTTATAATGCTTGCGATATTAGGGGTAAGTCAAATATTTCAATATCCTGAAATAATTAAGTGTATAAATCCATACTATGGTATTCATTTGCTTGTTACAAGCCCAGAAAGCGTTTATATTCTTGGAGCGGTATTCCTTTGTACAACAGGTGCAGAAGCTCTTTATTCTGATTTAGGGCATTGTGGCAAAGAGAATATTCATTATACATGGATATTTGTTAAGATATGTCTTGTGATTAATTATTTAGGGCAAGGTGCGTGGTTAATGTTAAGAGAAGGGAGTACAGTAACGGAAAATCCATTCTTTTTAATAATGCCAAGTTGGTTTGTAATACCAGGAACTATAATTGCTACTTTTGCAGCAATTATTGCTAGCCAAGCTTTAATTTCAGGTTCATTTACATTAGTTTCAGAAGCAATAAAGTTAAATTTATTTCCAAAGCTTCAAGTTAGATATCCAAATGACGATAAAGGTAAGATATATATACCAGAAGTTAATTTTTTACTTTATATAGGATGTGTATTATTAGTTCTAAAGTTCCAGAAGTCAGAGAATATGGAAGCAGCCTATGGATTAGCAATTACAATTACAATGATGATGACATCAATTCTGTTATTTGAACATTTAAGATATAATAAGAATAAACGTATTTTATCAAAAATTATTTTAACTGTATTTTTAATTATTGAATCAAGCTTTTTATATTCAAACCTATTTAAATTTATGCATGGTGGATATGTAACAATAATTATTGCAGGGGCATTAATTTTATTAATGTATATTTGGATTTATGGCTCAATAATTAAACAAAGATTCAGTAAATATGTTGATATTAGAGATTATGGTAAGAATTTCAAAGCCTTAAAAGAGGATAAAGAGTTACCGATATATGCAACAAATATTGTGTATTTAACTCAATCACCAAGTTATAATGAAATAGAAAATAAGATTGTATTTTCTATATTTAATAAACAACCCAAAAGAGCAAAATATTATTGGTTTATCAATGTTAGGGTAACAGACGAACCATATACAAAAAATTATACTGTAAAAACTATAGCTCCAAATGAGGCTTTTAGTATACAGTTTGATTTAGGGTTTAGGGTTGATCAGAGAATAAATGTATTTTTACATCAAGTAATACAAGAATTAGCATCTAGTGGAGAGGTGGAATTTACTCCAAAGGAGTATATGAAAAATTCAAACTTAGGATGTGTTGTTGGAGACTTTAAATTTGTTATACTAGAAGAAATTCTTTCAAATGAAAGTGAATTATCAAAGTGGGATAGCTTTATAATGAGTACAAAGCTTTTAATTAAGAGATTAACAGTATCACCAGTAAAATGGTTTGGTATAGATACTAGTAACGTAGAAATTGAAAAGGTACCAGTAATAATAGGGCATAGAGAAACTATAAAATTGACAAGAGTTATTTAAAAACAGGTCATATCATTAATTTGATATGACCTGTTTTTTAATTAACAACCCAGTTTGAGGTGTGGTTTTCTTCTTTTATTGAATATTCAATTTCATTGAAAATATCTTTGGAGAATTCTAGTGCTTTAAGTTTTAATGTGAAATCTTGTTCGAATGCAGCTAACGCCTTTTTTATAAGTTTTTTTGAGTTTTCATAGTTTTCAAGTGGAGTAGCATCTTTATATCTAGTTTTAGCATTTATTTCATTATACGCATAAATTGCTGAAGATTTAGCTAATTCTATAATCTCATCTCTTATTTTCTCATTAATTGTATCATTCAGAGATACATCTAGAACAATCTTATAGCTATTATTTCTATATTTGAAACAAGGGATTTGAGTTTGAACTGATTTATCATCAATAAAGCCTACAGTTTCAACTATTAAATCATTTTTATATTCAGGAATATCTAAAGAACAGAGTGTTTGGCTACAGATAGTTCTAGTATCTTTTATTCCATATTCCTTTTTGAAATTCATAATTAGGTCTGGAGCTTCCCCTCTTAAGAAATTTGTTTTAGAACACTCTTCACAGTCTCCTCTATAACAAACAAAGGAATCTATAGATCTTATATCCACACCAAAGTATACCCAATAATAACCAATCCATCTCAAGCCGGAAACTGAAAATCTATCAACGTTAAAGATATATGTCCAATAGCTTCTACCATTTGTTTCCCAAATGTAGGTGTATTGATAAAGACAAAAACTTATAGCATTAGAGCTAATAAATTTTGTGTTAGGTGAATTGGGGCTAAATGTAAGTGTTTGTACATTTTTATCCTTTTTTGAAGGAATGTAGTTTGGTGGTGGCCCCATGTGATTTGGAACTTGATCCTCAAAAGGTGGAGGGTATTTTCCTTGATTAAAGAATGGTGGAATATGATTTACTTGTGGTCCATATTCAGGTGGAAGGAAGCTTCCTGGCTTTGGAGGAGACATTCTCCCATAAGGGATATATGAGAATTCAAATTCTTTAAATTTTAAGTCGTTACTATGTGTATCATTATATTTTTCTTGTGATTCACTATCATTATTTAATGTTGAATTATTATAAGAATAGTCCATTAAAGAAAATCTCCTAAGTATTAATTTATAAATATTATATTTAAAATATAGATTTAGTGTTACAGAAAAGAATGTGGGAATATATGAAGATAAAAATAAATCAAAAAAGCTGATTTAGCGGTGCAAAGGCTAAAATCAGCTTTTTCTATCTATTATCACAACAGAATGGAAGATATATTTATGTTATCCAATATTCTAAAAAATATTACAGAAAATAAATTATTTTAGAAGTTTTTTATTGTGGAATTTTTATGTGTATCAAATTTAAATTTAATACATGGAATTAATGTGTACCAATTAAGAGTTTATATGAATATTTTAAATTAAAGAAATGAAAAAGAGAGGATATAATGAAGGTAATAGTTATTGGTGGAGGATTTGCAGGATGTGCAGCAGCCCTTCAAGCTAAGAAAATGGGAGCTGATGTTACTATATATGAAAGAACTGACTTACTGCTTGGCGTAGGTAATGTTGGTGGAATTATGAGAAATAATGGGAGATATACAGCGGCAGAAGAATTGATTTCAATGGGAGCTGGTGAAATTATTAAAATTATGGATTCGCTTGCACTTCACAAAAACATGGAATTCTCAGGTCATAAACATGCATGGCTAACTGATATTGGTAAAGCAGAACCTTTTGTAAGAAGATTATTACTTGAAAAGGGGATAAAAATTAATTTTAAATCTAGGGTTGTTGATGTAAAGTTATCAGAAAATAAAATTGATGAGATTATATTAAGCGATAAAACTTCAGCTTCAGCAGATGTGTTCATTGAAGCTACAGGTTCAACAGGTGGAATGGACAATTGCTATAAATATGGTAATGGTTGTGCAATGTGTGTGTTAAGGTGTCCAAGCTTTGGTCCAAGAGTTAGTATCAGCCAAAAGGCAGGTATTCAAGATATTTTAGGGGAAAGAGGAGATGGCAAAAAGGGGGCTATGAGTGGGTCTTGTGAAATTCCAAGAGAAAGTATTTCAGAAGAATTACTAGCGATTTTAGATAGAGATGGTGTTGTAACTTTAAAGGTTCCAGAAGAGGATGTGCATTTAGAGAAATTAAGCCAAAAGGTTTGTCAGCAGTATGCCTTAAAAGAATTTGCTGAAAATGTTATTTTGTTAGATACAGGTCATATTAAATTAATGACTTCACATTACAATATTGGAGATTTGAGAAAAATAAGAGGACTAGAGAATGCAAGGTATATAGATCCTTTGTCAGGAAGTAATGGAAATTCAATTAGGTATTTAGGAGCAGCTCCAAGAAATAATGCAATGAAGGTAATAGGAATTGATAATCTTTATTGTGCTGGAGAAAAGTCTGGATTTTTTGTTGGACATACAGAAGCAATTTCAACAGGAACTTTAGCGGGATATAACTCTATAAAATGTTTAAAAGGTGAAGAAGAGTTAATACTTCCAAGAGAATGTGCAGTAGGAGATATTATTGCATATGCTAATGAAAGACTTAATACTGAAGGTGGGATGGGAGTTAGACATACTTTTTCAGGGGCAGAGTATTTTGAAAGAATGAAAGCTTTAGGGTTATATACAACTTTGGATAGTGAAGTTAAGAGTAGAATTGAAAACTTAGGTTTAGCAGGTATATTTTTAAGTTGAATTTTATAATTAAATTAAAAAGTACTTACTAAATTTATCGAAATTATGTATAATAAGTCTAAAGGTTTTTTTACTTAGGATAAAATTGAGGTGATTTATATGGGATTTGGAGATAAAATTATCAGAAAGTTACTTCTGGACGATTTAAACAAATCATTAGAAGATGGAATAGTTTTTTTGCATGATGGAGTTATGATGGCATATAACAAGGGGAAATATTATACATCATTTTATCTGTCAGAATCAGGGATGAATATAAATGATTATGAGCCATATCCACTTGATATTGATTATATGGACACAGATGAATTAAAGGAATTCATTAATTCCGTAAAGAAGGCAAGAATAAGCTTAAGGGTCCAATTAGTTAATCAAAAAAATGGACAAGAAATCAAAGAACTAAAGGTAGATGAATTATTACCTATATAAAACAGAGGAGGTATCTAAAGTGTAGATACCTTCTTAAATTTTTATAATGCATTTTTTAGCGTGTGCCATGCAAGAACGGCACATTTAACTCTAGCAGGCATATTTGAAATATTCTTAAAGGCTAAAGCATCCTCAAGTTCATAAAGCTCCTCATCGTTAGAAATTTCACGTTTTATCATTGAAATAAACTTTTCACTAAGGTCTAAAGCATCTTCAATTTTACGCCCTTTAACTAAATCAATCATAATTGAAGTTGAGGCTTGGGAAATTGCACAGCCAGTACCAGTATAGGCTAAATCCTTAACTATTCCATTTTCAATTTCAACCTCTAGCTCAATTTCATCTCCACAACTAGGATTAAGGCCTTTAAATTTTCCGGTAGCTCTTTCAAGCTTTCTTTTATTTCTTTTAGAATTATTATGCTCCATAATAAGCTCTGTATATAAATTACTCATGTCCATAGCCAAAAATTCTCCTTCCTTCTTTAATTCCTTCAATCATTACATCAATATCTTCCTTTTCATTAAGAATAGAAAAACTTGCTCTTAAGGTAGAGTTTATTCCTAAATATCTCATTAGAGGTTGAGCACAGTGATTACCAGCTCTAACACAAACTCCTTTAGAATCTAATATGGAAGCCATATCATGTGGATGTATTCCATCAACTGTAAAGGAAATTACACCGCTTCTTTTGTAAGCATCTAATGTTCCTAGGATACTTACATATGGAAGCTTTATTAGTTCTTGAAGACCATATGATATTAATTCATGCTCACGTTCCTTGATTTCTTCAAAACCAATGGAGTTAATAAAGTCAATGGCTTTTGAAATACCAACTGCACCTTCAACATTTTGTGTACCTCCCTCAAATTTGTGAGGAAGCTCTGCAAAGGTGGTATCTTCTTCATAAACATATTCAACCATATCACCACCAAATAAAAATGGAGGCATTTTGTTTAATAAATCTTTTTTGCCATATAAAACTCCAATTCCCATAGGACCATACATTTTGTGAGCTGAAAAGGCTAAAAAGTCACAATTCAAATCTTTAACATCAATCTTCATATGGCCAACAGCTTGAGCACCATCAACTAATGTAAATGCTCCTACTTCGTGAGAAAGCTCAATCATTTCTTTTATTGGGTATACATTACCTAAAACATTTGAAATAGCAGCAAAGGTAACAAGCTTTGTGTTATTGGACAGTGTATTCTTAAAATCCTCTAAAGAAAGAGTTAAATCATCCTTTAAATATACAAATTTAAGAGTTGCTCCTTTAGCTTTACATACCCTTTGCCAAGGTATTAAGTTTGAGTGATGTTCAGAAATTAAAACGACAATTTCATCACCAGCTTCAATGAAATTCATTCCATAGCTATAAGCAACTAGGTTTATACTTTCAGTAGTGCTTTTGGTGAATATAACTTCCTCTAAATGTGGAGCATTAATAAAGTCCTTTACTTTCTTTCTTGCATTTTCAAATGCCTCAGTTGCTTCAATACTAATTGAGTAAGCACCTCTATGTGGATTAGAGTTAGAGTTTTTATAATAATCAACAATTCCATCAATAACGGATGATGGTCTTTGTGTTGTGGCACCACTATCTAAATATACAATTCTATTGCCATTTATTTCACGATTTAATAAAGGGAATTCATTTCTATAATTTTTCATTATACCATCACACTTCTTTCTATTTCATTTAAAACTAATTCTCTTAAGTAAGGTTCTGGTAAGGTATGAATAATTGGAGTTAGTGCTCCTTTTATAATTAGTGCTTTTGCTTCTCTTTCAGAAAGCCCTCTACTCATTAAATAGAATAATGAGTCTTCACTTATTTTACCTATTGAAGCTGCATGATTTCCTTTAACATCATTTTCTCCTGCAAGTAAAAGTGGAGCTGAAAGATTTTTTGCCTTTGGAGAAAGAAGCATTACATATTCATCTTCATTTCCAATAGACTTTTTAGCTCCTTTCTTAAAATCAAGAGTGAATCTTAAGGTCTTCTTTGAATTATCTAATAAGACACCCTTAGTTTCCATATTTCCATTTGAAAAAGCACCTTTAAAGTTTATATACTTATTAATATCAATAACTTTATCATCTTTTCCAAGATAAAGTTGATATAGATTTCCCTTAGCTTCTTCATCTAAATCCTTATGGAAGTTTAATATATTTTTCTTTCCTCCTAAATCAACTGAGGAAAAATTAATTTCTCCAAATTTATTAACCTTAGTAACATAGCCTTCAATATTAATTGAAGAATTATTTAATCTTTGAATTCTTGTAAGCCTAAGATTAGCGCCTTCTTCAACCTCAATTTCTGTATTTGAAAAATACAAACCATATTCCTTATCAACGCTTTCAATATTTAATACAATATTTGCACTAGCTCCCTTTTTTAAAGTAATCTTATTTGATGATAGTAGTGAAGGTGCATCTTTTGATAATTTTATATTAACAAAGATTATATTTTCTTCTTTATGATTTTCTTGTATTTCAATATTAAATCCATCATTTAGCTCTAAATTCTTAAATTCCTTCATAGAAGTTACTCCATGAGAAGGAATTTTAACATCTATATTTTTAAATTCCTCAATTTTAACCTTTGAATTTCCCTCTGGAATTTCTAATGGTGAGTTCTTAAACTCTGGTATAAAAATATCCTTTAATGCAAGGGAATTTACTTTTAAAAATCTAAAAGTTTTTTGAGGAATTTGATTTAATTCATTAAACATATTTCTTTCCTCCTATCCAATGGAACCTTCAAGTTCTATATTAATTAAGTTGTTCATTTCAACAGCGTATTCAAGTGGAAGTTCCTTTGAAATTGGTTCAACAAAACCACGAACAATCATAGCTTTTGCTTCTTCTTCAGATATTCCTCTACTCATTAAGTAGAAAATAGCATCATCACTAATTCTTCCGATTTTTGCTTCGTGTCCTAAATCAACTTCATCATTTTGAATATCAATTACAGGAATAGTGTCTGCTCTTGAAATGTCATCAAGCATTAGAGATTCACAACTAACAGTTGACTTTGATCCCTTTGCACTTGGCATAACTCTAACCATTCCTCTATAAGTTGAAATTCCACCAGATTTTGAAATAGATTTTGAGTTTACAGTACTTGAGGTATTTGCCCCAATGTGAACTATTTTAGCTCCAGTATCTAAGTTTTGACCAGCTCCTGCAAAGCTAACTCCTGTAAATTCAGCAGTAGAATTATCACCTTTTAAAATACTCATAGGATAAAGCATTGAAATTTTTGAACCAAATGAACCAGAAACCCATTCAATTCTACCGTCT
Source organism: Clostridium sp. (assembly GCA_051650705.1). Classification (GTDB taxonomy): domain Bacteria; phylum Bacillota; class Clostridia; order Clostridiales; family Clostridiaceae; genus Clostridium. The sequence goes on along the minus strand of JBOFQV010000032.1, from coordinate 2,441 downwards.
TTTTCAACTACGCATCTTTTTGTATTTAAGTTGAACATGTTTTTAGACCAGTTTTCAATAGTTGAATATCTAAGTGTTGCCCCTTCTTTTACGAATAATTCTACACATCCAGCATGTAAATTGTTTACGTTATATTTTGGTGCTGAACATCCTTCTATAAAGTGAAGTTTTGCCCCTTTTTCAACAATAATTAATGTGTGTTCAAATTGACCAGCACCTGGAGAGTTTAATCTAAAATATGATTGAAGAGGAATATCCACAGAAACTCCTTCAGGAACATATACAAAAGAACCACCAGACCAAACAGCACCATGGAGGGCAGCAAATTTATGGTCTTGAGGAGGAACTAATTTCATAAAGTATTCCTTAACTATATCCTCATAATCTTTTAGAGCACTTTCCATATCTGTATAAATTACTCCTTGCTCTACAAGCTCTTGTTTTATACTATGATATACAACCTCAGAGTCATATTGAGCTCCAACTCCAGCTAAAGCCTCTCTTTCAGCTTGAGGAATTCCTAGCTTATCGAAGGTGGATTTAATATCTTCAGGAACATCATCCCAGGATTCTTTTAAATCTATCTTTGGCTTTACATATGATACAATGTTATCTATATCAAGTTCGCTAATATCAGGTCCCCAAGAAGGAGCAGATATTTTATTGTAAATTTCAAGGGATTTAAGCCTAAAGTCTCTCATCCATTCAGGGTCATTTTTTTCTTTAGATATTTCTAGAACTATTTCAGGAGTTAATCCCTTTTCAGCCTTATAACTAAATTCATCTTTATTTTTTATATCATAGACACCTCTGTCCATTTCATCTAAACTAAATTTATTTTCCACTACAATCACCTACTTTAAATACTCAGAGAAGCCTGATTTATTTATTTCTTCAGCAAGGGAAGAATCACCAGTTTTAACTATTGTTCCATTTACTAGAATGTGAACAAAGTCTGGCTTTATATGCTCTAATATTTTTGTGTTATGAGTAATAATTAACACTGAATTATCTTCATTTTTAAACTTTGAAACTCCCTCTGAAACAATTTTTACTGCATCTACATCTAGACCTGAATCAGTTTCATCTAGTATTACTAGTTTAGGTTCAAGCATTGTCATTTGAAGAATTTCATTTTTCTTTTTTTCTCCACCTGAAAAACCAACATTTAAATATCTTTTTCCATAGCTTGGGTCCATATTTAAATCCTTCATCTTTTTATCAAGAATCATATTAAATGAAAAAAGTGAAACGGGTTTTTTAGATACAGCTGTTTTTGCAGTTCTTATGAAATTTTCTACTGTAACACCAGCTACCTCCTCAGGATGTTGAAATGAAAGAAATACTCCTCTTTTTGCTCTTTCATCCGTTTTTAAATTGTTTATAATCTCATCTTCAAATTTTATTTCTCCATTTGAAACATTATATTTTGGGTGCCCCATTATGGTATTAGCCAGTGTTGATTTACCAGCACCGTTTGGCCCCATAATTACATGAACCTCACCCTTGTTTATATTAAGATTTAAATTGTTTAATATATATTTATCCTCTACAGTTGTAGAAAGATTTGTTATTTCTAATAGTAAATTGTTCATTCTTAACACCTCTTCGTTTAATGTTGAGTACATTGCTCTGATTTGATTATAGTATAACTCTTATAGAGGAAATAATCAATATGATTTTTTAATTAATAATTATTATTCATAAAATATTTTTATAAGAATGTATATTTTGTTAAAGAGTGGAAATAATTACGGGTAAGGAGTGATTTATATGGTTAATAATATAAGTAAAAGAACAAAAATAATTATTGGTGGAATATTATCTTTAATAGCAATTTTTATAATTTCATATGTGGCTACAGGAACATATTTAGATAAAAAGGCAGAAGTTAGTGCGCAAAAGGAGCAAGAGGAAAAGGATAAAATTGCTCTTCAAAAGGATAGTAATTTACCAGATGGAGTAAAGCTTCAGTATTATACTGGAGATAAACTTGATAAGAATATCACTATCAAGAATCTTAAAGATGAGTTGAAAAAAACTACAATTTCTTTTGATGAAGTTAATGAAATTGCGAAAAAGAATGGTTATGTAATTAAATCTAAAGGTGAGAGTACGATATCTTTTGAAAGAGAAAATAGTATATCTTATGAATCAGGGAAATATTATTTAGGTTTTAATAATGAAGAGTTAGCAATATTTAAGGCTAATTCAAAAGGGGAGTTAGAGTTGTCAGATATTAAGCCAGAAAACCCGAAAAAGAGAAATGAAATAAATAGTGATGTGGTAAAAAAAATTGAAAATCATGAATATAAAGCAAGTAGTGATATAGAGATTTTAGAGATTTCAAGTCAATTTACATCATAAAAAGCTTTCAAAACATTTATATACATTTAATAATAGAGGATGCATCAATGTATCCTCTTTTTAATATTGAGAAT
>JBOFQV010000031.1:0-1345 GCA_051650705.1 Clostridium sp. | reverse complement strand
TCATAGTATTACACTTATGACCACATTCATCACACTTATAATATCTCTTCCCATAAACTCCATTATCATAACTAAAATCATATTCCCTCATTTCGCTTCCACAAACAGGGCAAACCATCTTCTTATCCATAAAGCACCTCTTTTCTCCATGCTACACTCTCTATTTTACAATTCTAACCCTTTCCGTCTTATCCCATTCAACCTTTTTATTTTTCTTAGACCTAATATATCCAATAAGTCCTCTAAAAAATAAAACAATAAAAAGCTGAGCATATGTAAAATACATTATACTACTAATAAGCACATTCTTTAAGCTTAAAGTATTATCATACCATTGAGCAAAAATCAATTGAGAGGTATACACATAATAGCAAATAAACCAAATAAACAGGAAAGGCACCTGAATATCCACATTCACAATCCCTAAAAGTCCTAGCACAAATAAAACATTACTAATTATCAAAATAATAGGGAAAAAGAAATATACAATAAAATAATGAAGCATATGATTAAAGCATTTTCCCTTCCACCAAGAAGGCTCTCTAAAAAATTTAAGCATTAAATAAAAGTTACCTTGAAGCCATCTTGTTCTCTGTCTCATTAGTGTTTTCAAGGTTTCAGGCTCCTGCTCCCAAGTAACTGATTTCGATTCCACAGCAATAAGCCCACCCATCGCAGTAATTCTAACTGTTAATTCTGCATCCTCAGCCAAGGCATTTTCATCATATCCCCCAAGCTCCTCAATTACGCTTCGCTTTAACATCATGTTTGTTCCAGGAAGAGAACCAATTTTCCGTCTGCTCCATCTTCCAGCTTGAAGGATTAATTGAAAAACTTGAAACTCAATAGCAATCATTCTAGTTAAATTATTAGAATTTGCGTTTAAAGTTCTAACAGTTCCCACCGCCCCAACAGCCCCCTTTTCTGTCATAACTGCATCCATCAAAAGTGATACTGCATGACTTTCAGGCTGATTATCACCATCATACACCACAAAATATTCCCCACTTGATATTGAAAGCCCATAATTTAAAACCCTAGACTTTCCCTTTGGCTCTCCAGGTGGCACACTAACATAATTAATATTCTTAAAAACTTTAGAAAACTCCTCAGCAATTTCCCCTGTTTCATCAACTGAATTATCATTTAACAAATAAATATTAAGTTCACCCTTATATTCAAGCCTTGTCATTGCATAAAGTGTATCCATAATTACAACACCTTCATTATGTGCTGGAATAAACACATCTACACTAGGATACACATTATTTTTCTTCTCACTTCCATGAACCTTATATTTAACCCCACCAACTGTTAATATTAAATAATCAATAGTAATAACCAC
>JBOFQV010000030.1:0-7728 GCA_051650705.1 Clostridium sp. | reverse complement strand
ATAGTTGATGGTGAAAATTCTTTTAGCCCAACATATCCCCCTACAAATATTAACGGTATTAAAACTACTATTGTAAGCATTATTTTTTTCTTTGTATTATTCATCTTATCTCCCCCTATATTTCCATTTTATCACTTTTTCCCAAGCTTTGGAATTACATAAATATTACAATATAGGGTTATAATGCTTTAAACTTCTTCTATTTGCTCATCCTCTTTATAATCTCTATCAGAAACCCGCCCTAATACCTCAAACCATTTTAATGGGCTAATTCCACCACCTGGCCTTTTAACAGTAAGATTATCTATTGAAAATTTCTCCCCTTTTTTTATTTGCTTTTTTGCTACAATACTTTTTCTACCCACATTTATATTCTCCCTTTCTGAGAAGCTTGGCTTCTTTTCTCCACTTCCAAGGGCTAACTCAATATTCCTTATTTTTTCTACCATTTCCTTAAGCTCATTTGGTGATAAACTTGCTTTGTGGTCTGGTCCCTCCATGGCTTTGTCTAAGGTAAAATGCTTTTCTATTATTTTAGCTCCCATGCCCACTGCTGCTATTGGAACCTCAATACCCATTGTGTGGTCAGAATACCCAACTTCCACATTAAATTTTTCTTTTAATGTTATCATTGCCCTTAGGTTTACATCCTCCACTTTTGTTGGATATTGTGTATTACAATGCATTAGAGAAAGCTTGTTATTGTTGTATTTTCTTATAATATTAACTGCTATTTCAACCTCTTCTAAGGTACTCATTCCTGTAGAAAGTATAATTTCCCTGTTTGTTTTAGAAACCTCTATTAAATAGGGTAAATTAGTTATTTCTCCTGATGGGATTTTAAATATTTTCATATCTATACTATTTAAGAATTTTATGCTTTCAATATCAAATGGTGAAGATAGAAACATTATTCCAAGCCCTTTGCAATAATCATTTAAGGCTCTAAAGTCATCAAAGCTTAAGCTTAATTTTCTTATCATGCTTAGCTGGGATTGAAACTCTAAACTTTCTCCCTTTTGATATTTTGCCCTGTCTGCAAATTTACTCACAAGTTTTTCTGGTATGAAGGTTTGGAACTTAACACCATCTACTCCTGCCTCCTTTGCCCTATCTATTAGCTCATATGCAAGTGATAGCCTTCCATTATGATTTACTCCTGCTTCGCCAATTATAAATACATGGTCTTTTTTCATACTATCCTCTCATAGCATTATTCATCACTATTACATTATTGTTTATTTATTTAATTGTTACCAAAAACTCCCCTTATGGATATTCCATAACGGGGAGTTTATTATAATCTTATTTTTATTTTATGCAATGCTTGTTTTTAATCTTAATCTTCTTTCCCTAATTTTGTTTATCCCTATACAAATTAAGTCAGTCAGAATAAATATAATTATACTAAATCCTAAGCATTGAAGTGAACTCATTGCCTCACCTTCTATTATAAACAATAAATATCCTATTAATAGACAGTGTACAAAATACATAGTATCAATATTTTTACTCCACCTACCCATAGCTTTATGAATAAATGCTGGTACAAAGTCACATACAAAATAGCAAAGACTTAACCATAACAATGCAAAGGTAGATAAAACAATAGCTCCTATTATATCATGATGATAATATTCTGTTTGATACATAGCTCCAAAAGCTCCAAAACGCACATCATATATATAAGAATATAACCATAATGGTATTGAAATACTTCCTGTAATAATTAATATATTTCTATAAAATAATCTTTTATTACTACATCTAATTAGTAATTGTCCAAAGAAATATCCTAGTATAGGGAAAGTTATCCAAACAAGGAATGGGAAGAATGAATACTCATCTGTCCCCCACACTAACCTAAAGAAATTATTAAGTACTGTATTCTCTAAAACTACATCTTTTAATAATATGTTTAATGTCATAAATCCACACCATATTGAAAACACTGTAATGTTATTCATATGGAACTTCTTTATAATAGCAAAGAATAAAAATGCCAGTCCAGCAAAAGCTAAAATATCAACTGCCCATAAATATTCAACTGCTTCTTCAATATATGTAATATCATTTGTTGTTTTTCCTAATAAACTATATGGAATAAAATCTCTAAAAAAGTTTAATAAATACCCCAATCCTAGAAAAAACACGCCACGTTTAAACAATGTTGTTGAATTTGATTTTCTTGAATAAACAACTCCTACACCTAATGCAAGCATAAATATTGGTGCTGCTGGAGGACTTGCTACAAACTCAAGTACTCTATTATAAATTCCACCATCGACTAATGTTGATTGATATTCTTCAGTTACATGGACAAATATCATAAAAATTATTGCTAATCCTTTTGCAAAATCTAATTCGATTTGACGCCCTCTATTGCTATATTCACTAGTAAATATTTTCCCCATTTATTGCACCCTTAAATCCTTAACTAATTGCTGTAATTTATTACTTATCTCTTTTGTATTTTGTATTTGATTAAATATATTTTCAGATTTATCGTTTATGTTAAGTACGTTTTCACTTATTCCACTTACGCCTTCTGCTGTTGAGTTTGTAGCTAATACTACTTCATCAATTGAGCTTCCAATAGAAGTAATTGTCTTATTAAGCTTGTTTGTAGATTCAAAGAAATTATCAAATAATTCCTTCATTGTCGTTGAGTCACCTACATAGTCATTTCCAGTATTTAAGAACATTTCATAATCCTTTAGTACTTTTTCATCTAAGAAGTCAAGTACCATCCTTGAATCAGCTACTAACTGATCTACTGATTCTACTGCAATAAATGCCTTTTCTTGAATAAGTGCACTTACTCTTTTAGACTCTTCAGCAAGCTTCCTAACCTCATCAGCTACAACTGAAAACCCTTTTCCATTTTCTCCCGCTCTTGCTGCTTCAATAGATGCATTTAAAGCTAATAGATTTGTTTGTTCACTTATGTTAACTATAAGGTTTGTACACTCCATTATGCCCTTAATTTCTTGCGCTTTGTTCATTGAAGCATTTAAACTTACTTGTACTTCTTCATATATTTTATCTACATTATTCTTTGAGTTTAATACAGTTGAGTTTAATTCTACTGAATTATGATTTATAGAATCACTCTTAGCAACTCCATTTTTAGCATCTACTTCAATTCCGCTTATAACATCATTTACATTTGTTGTATCAGCTTGAATTTGTTCAATTGATGCTGTTGTTTCCTGCATTGCTGCTGAAACATTTTGAGATACACTTGCAATTTCATTAACCTCTTCTGTTAACATTGATACATTTTCATATGTTTCTACAATTGATTGATCAATTAAATTACTCTCTTTTTTAATATTAATTACAATGCTTTTTATACATTCTCTTGTATTTTCAATAGAATTAGCAATTAGTCCAATTTCATCCCTTTTATTTAATAAATCATTATTTACTTTCTTTGAAAAATCACCCTTTGCAATAAAAGAAAGACTATTTTTAAGTTCTCCAATAGGTTCTGTTATAAACTTTATAATGAATATATACGCACCTATTGCCACAATTGTACAAAGTAATAATAATATCATTTGAACTTTAAAAAACATTTTAAAAGCTCTATTAGAAACTGCCTCTTGAGGAATATCCGCTGAAAGAGCTGAAATTATATTTCCTTTTTCATCCTTAATCGGTACAAAACAAGACATTATTTCTCCCCATTCATCACTTTCAACTACTTTTGAATGAGTTACTTCTCCCCTTTTCAATGTGGCTTCCATTTCATCTGTAATATCTTCTTTCGTAATTTCCATTCCTAATGTATCTAATGTACCATCATTAAATGAATTAGCTACCACTCCATACTCTATGTTATTCGAATTATTGAAATTATAGGTATATAAGTACATAAGATTATTACTCTCTACAATATTAGTTAATTGTTCTTCAAGGGTAACATAATAATCCTGCTCTGTACTTTTAGAGTCAATTACCTCCTTTAATTTTTCAACATCAATCATATTCACAATTGATTTTAAAACCCTAATTCCCTCATTAGCACTTGTAACGTATGCATCATTACGTATTACAATCCACCCTGAAATTGATGATATTGATAATAGCATAATAAACAAAACAAAAATGTTAATAAGCACTTTTTTCTTAATGTTCATCCTTCCACTCCTTATTTATTAAATTCATAATTTTTTCGTCCATTTTTTAAATCTATTTATAGAATTAAGATTAATTTAACTTTTAATTAATGTGAATTTAAGATTGATGTCTGATTACCTATGTTTTTGTAATTAAATTCAATATTTAAATTTACTTTTATATTACTATTTTAATTAATACGGATTTAAGACGAAGTTCATATGTAATAAATATTTGTATTTTAAACTAAATACATAGAGAGCTTAACAAAAAAAATACTAATTTGATTACATATTAAATTTAAAGGAGATGTTTAAAAATGGATGGAAAATTAATATTTGCAATTATCACAATAACTTTAGCACTTGTATTTTATACAACAGGTGTATTTGGAGAAAGAAGAGCTAAAACACTAAACAAAAAGCACGTAATTATCTTCTGGCTAGGACTTATATGCGATACTATTGGAACCTTAACAATGAGCAATATTGCTAAGACAGGTGGTACTGAAATTTCTGCAACAAGTCAAATGCTTCATGGAGCAACAGGACTACTTGCTATAGTGTTAATGATATTCCACGCTGGTTGGGCTACATGGGTTCTTTATAAAAATGATGAATCTAAAAAGGCTGCCTTCCATAAGTTTAGTATTGTTGTTTGGCTAATTTGGTTAATCCCTTACTTTGTTGGTATGGTTATTGGAATGTCATAGAAAAATGGGGCTGTTTTGTAACAGCCCCAAATTTTTTATATTAATTTATATTAGCATTTATTCACTACTTTAACCTTATAAACAACTGTAATAATTTGTCCTGGTGTCATTGTATTTAAATTAAATCCAGCAGATGGATTATAATCTGTATACGCTACCCCATTAATTGTTACAGAGCCTATAACAAAGGTTGAATTATTTGGTGTTGGATCTAGGAATACAACATTTGTAGCATTAATATTACCTGCATTAGTAATTGTAACTGTATAAGTGATTTCCTCTCCAATAGTTGCATACTTCTTGTTAACTACCTTATTAACAGTTAAATTACCTAGTGCAATATTAGTTGTTACAGTATTTGAGTATGCTGTATCACTAAATGGTTGTTGTTTTGGATCAACCACATACTTAAATGGAATTACAGCTTGGTTTGTAACCTTATTTGTAGGTGGTACTGAGATTACATCCACTTTAAATTCCACATTAACTACATTACCAATTCCTACATCCCCTAAGCTAAAGCCTAAGGTTGGATCAAAGCTTGCCTCACTCTTTCCATTTACCTTTACTGAACCACTCTTAAACTTCACTCCTTGAGATGGTGTGTCTTGGAATAACACTTCATTACATACAACATTACCCATATTGGTTAAGGTAATAGTATAGGTTAGTACGTCATCAATTGTTGCTAAAGACTTATCAACAACCTTCACTACATTTAACTTACCTAAAACAACATTAGTTGTAACAGTATTACTAATTTGATCCTTAGTTATTACGCTTCCACTTGGATTAATTAAATAACTAAAGTTAATATTAGAAGTATTTGATACATAGGCATTGCTTGGAAGTGCATTAATCTTTGCTGTAAATGCTACTGTCACAGATTGATTTGGTGCTAAATTTGATAAAGCAAATCCATTAGTTGGATTTAATGATGGATATAAAACACCATTTATGCTAACTGTTCCTGAAACAAATGAAAGTTCAGCTTGCATTGCATCTGTAAATGATAAATTTGTTGCATTAACATTTCCTGTATTTGTGATGGTTGAGGTGTAATTTACTGTATCATTTACCTTTGCAAACATCTTATCTACAGCTTTATTGTTGCTTAAGCTTCCAACATTAATATTGGTTGTAACTGTATTTGATTCTGCAGTTATTGGATAAGGTTGTCCTTGAGGATTAATATAATATTCCCCATTAACAGCTGCATAGTTTGTTACCTGTGGTGGAGTTGGAACTGAAGTTACTGTAGCTTGGAATTCTACCATTACATCTTGTCCTGGTATTAAATCATTTGGTAAATTAAAGCCTGCTATTGGATCAAAGGAAGAATACTCTACTCCATCAATCTTTAATGAACCTGATAAGAAGGTAGCTCCATTTGATAAGAAATCCTTAAAGGATAATTTTGAAATTTTTCTATTACCAGAATTCTTTACTTGAATACTGTAGTTTAACACATCCTGTAGGGTTGCATAAGCCTTATTTACAACTTTAGTTGCAGTTAATCCTGGTCTTACTATAATAGTTGAAACTGTATTTGATTGTACTGATTTACTATAATATTGTCCATTAGGGTCAATCTTATATGAGAATGCAGTAGAAGCATTGTTTAATACAGAATCAGCCGTTGTATTTTGTTTTACTGTTACTGTAAATATTACAGTTGTTTGACTTAACACCTCAATATTACCTAAACTAAATCCTAGGCTTGGATTAAAATCTGGTTCACTCTTTCCATTTACAATTACAGAGCCTGCATTAAAGGCTATATCTGCTTGAAGAGCATCAGTAAATATTATATTATCTGCTCTAACATTACCATTATTGTTTACAACAACTGTATAGGTTAAAACATCTCCCATTGTTGCATACATTTTATCTGCACTCTTTGTTAAAGCTAATGAACCTAAATTGATTTGTGTTGTAGCAGGGTTTGTGTTAACTTGTACTGCAATATCAGCACCACTTGGATCAACCTTGTAAGAGAATGTTAAATTTGCAATATTTGTGATTAATGATGGTGATGGTAATGAAGTTACCTTAACATCAAATTTTACAACTACAGTAGCTCCTGGATTCATATTTCCTAAGGTGAAGCTTCCATAAGGATTATAGCTTTCATATGCTGTGCCATCAATTGTTACTGAGCCATTCACAAAGGTTACTCCTGTTGGAACTACATCTCTAAAGTTTATATTTTTAGCAATTGTATTTCCAGAGTTCACTACTGTTACTGTATAGGTTAAGACATCATTTATTGTTGCATAAGCCTTTGTTACTGCCTTTGTAGCTGTTAATGAACCAACATTTATTACAGTTGTTACTGTATTTGAAGTATATTGCTTTGATATTGCTGGTTTATTTGGATCTACATAATACTTATAATTTACTGTTGAGTTGTTATTTAAATTGTAGTTTGCAGGTAATTTTTCAACTGTTACATCAAAGCTAACTACTGCACTTCCATATCCAACTATATCATCTAAATTAAATCCTATATTAGGATTATAATCTGAATGTGAAACTCCATTAACCTTTACAGAACCAGACACTAGTTTTCCATCACTTTGAATAATATCTTGGAACAATACATTCACACAGGATGAGTTTCCTGTATTTTCGATGTTAATTGTATAGTTTACTACATTCCCAATTGTTGCATACAGCTTATTAACAACTTTTGTTGCTATTAAATTGCCAAGCTTAACATCTACTATTACAACATTTGACTCTTTTGTTATTGTAACAGGGGTATCAGTTGGAGTTAACTTATAAGTGAAGGTTAAATCTGCTTTATTTTCTAGCTTACCACTTATAGGTAGTGATGTTACATTTACACTAAAGCTAACTGTATGAGATTGATTTGGCATTAAATCAGT
>JBOFQV010000029.1:0-6799 GCA_051650705.1 Clostridium sp. | reverse complement strand
AGGGGTATTTATGAAGCTAGGGAGTAGGAAGTTTGTTTGTGAACTAACCTATGACCGAAATTTTAATCACAAACTACGCTCGTAGAAAGTCAGGCTGGTCTGCTTTCGGACACGGGTTCGACACCCGTCGCCTCCACCAGAAAAACCACAGCATAATAGTGCTGTGGTTTTATTTTTATAAAATTAGTAATAATAGTTAAGATAATGGGGAAAATAAGTTTGATTCAAAAAAGAAGTTTGAGTGCATAAAAATAAGAATACACTAAAATGGGTTGAAATTAAAATTTAGAAGCAAAATATCCTTTTTAAAATGTTAAATGTATGTTAAATAGAGAAAAAATAAACAAAAGTGTATGCTAAATATAGGAATTAATTTGATTAAATAGGATAATAAGTTTAAAAGTTAGTTAAATTAGACATAAAATATTAAAAAAGTTTTCGAAAAAGTTATATAAATACTTTTTTTTGTATTTTTATGTGGTATAATTAAAAACGTAAAAAAATAGAAGTGAGGGGAAACTTATGAAAAGAATAATTGCACTTGCAGCTGCAATCATAATGACTTTAGGGTTATTTGTTGGTTGTGGTGGAAGTAATAAAACGGATCTACCTAAAGAATTAGTTGTTTACTTTGTTCCTTCAAGAGAGCCAGAAGAAATAGTAGCAGCTACAGAGCCTTTAAAAGAAATGCTTAAAACTGCATTAAAAGAAGAAGGATATGAATTCGACGATATCAAAATAGAAGTTGGAACTAGCTTTGAAGCAGTAGGAGAAGCTTTAGTTGCTGGAACTTCTCATATTGGATTTATACCTGGAGGTACATATGTACTATATGATGATGGTGCAGATGTTATCTTAACAGCTACAAGAGATGGTTTAAGCCATGATTCAGAAAATCCTGCTGATTGGAATAAGTCACCAACAGAGCCAACTAAGGATCAAGTTACTTATTACAGATCTTTAGCTATAGCTGGTCCATCAGCAAAAGGTAAGGAATTAGCTGCTAAGGTTAATGCTGGAGAAAAATTAACAGAAGAAGATATTAAGTCAGCTAAATGGGGAGTAATGGGATCATCATCACCAGCTGGATACATTTATCCAACAATTTGGTTAGATGAAAACTATGGATTAAAGATTACAGATCTTCCAAACGCTGTACAAAATGATTCTTATGGAAGTGGAATGACAAGACTTGCAGCTGAACAATTAGATGTAATTTTTGTATTCGCTGATGCAAGAAGAGATTACGCAGAAAAGTGGAACAAAGATTATGGTCGTCAAGGTTCAATTTGGGAAGAAACTCAAGTAATTGGTGTTACAGATGGAATTTACAACGATACAATCTCAGTTTCAAAGAATGCTTCATTTATTGATGAGAACTTTAAAAAAGCATTACAAAATGCATTTATTAAAATAGCTCAAACTGAAGAAGGTAAGAAAGTTATTTCAATATATAGCCACAATGGTTACCAAATTGGAAATGATAAAGATTACGATTCAGAAAGAAAAGCACAAGAAATTATAAAGTCAATGAAAAAATAATGATATTGAGCTCATGATTTATTTTCATGAGCTCGTATTTTGCACTGGAGGTAGTTGTTTTGATTAAATTTGATAATGTAGAAAAAGTATATCCAAATGGATTAAAGGCTTTAAAGAATATTTCTCTAGAAATAGAGCAAGGTGAATTTGTTGCAATTATAGGATTATCAGGAGCAGGAAAATCTACTCTTTTAAGAACTATTAATAGAATGCATGACATAACTACAGGAAAATTAACTGTAAATGGTCAAGAAGTTAATAAGTTAAAAGGAAAAGAGTTAAGAGGCTTTAGAAGAAAAATAGGAATGGTGTTCCAATCATTTAATTTAATTACTAGAACAACAGTATTAAAGAATGTTTTAACTTCAAGAGTACCAGACATTCCACTATGGAAATCACTTCTTGGGATATTTTCTAAGGAGGATAAGGTAATAGCACTTGAAGCTTTAGATAAAGTAGGAATATTAGATAAAGCATATATAAGAGCTGATCAATTATCAGGAGGACAACAACAAAGAGTTGCACTAGCTAGAACTTTAGCACAAAAACCTGAAATAATACTAGCTGATGAGCCAGTTGCAGCGTTAGACCCTGTTACAGCAAAAGAAGTAATGGATGATTTTAAGAGAATCAACAAAGAAATGAATATATCAGTATTAATTAATATTCATCATGTTGACTTAGCTTTAGAATATGCAGATAGAGTAATAGGAATTAAAGCTGGAGAGATTATATATGATGGACCAGCAGATAAGGTGGATAAGGACGTATTAACATCAATATACGGTCGTGAACTTAATGCAGATGAAGTAATGGGTGAATAATATGGAAGCAATAAAAAGATTATTTAAACCTGAAAGAATAAAACTTAATAATGGAAAAGAAGTTCAACCACCAACTTCTAAAATGCCATTAATAGTTTTAGCATTAGTAGTTGTTGTATTTATATCTGTAAAAATTACAGGATTTAATCTTTCAACAATATTTCAAAGAGGACATCAATTTGTTGCAATATTAAAAGATATGTTTCCACCAGATTTTAGTTATGCATCAGAGGTTGTAGCGCCACTTATAGAAACTATAAAGATGTCTATTTTAGGTTCAATTGCTGGATCAATTGTGGCAGTGCCATTTGCAATATTATCATCAGTTAATATTAACCATAATAAACCTGTGTTATTAGTAGTAAGATTCTTCTTAAGTATAGTAAGAACTCTACCTACACTAATAATTGCATTAGTTGCAACTTATATATTTGATTTAGGAGCATTTGCAGGTACAGTAGCAATTTCAATATTTACATGTGGTATTGTTGCTAAGATGATATATGAAAAAATAGAAACTGTTGATATGGGACCATTTGAAGCTATGGAAGCTGTTGGAGCTACAAAACTTAAAGCATTTGCAGCATCAATAGTACCACAAATATTACCTTCATATTTCTCAATATGTTTATACAGTTTTGAAATTAATGTTCGTTATGCTGCAATTTTAGGATATGTTGGAGCAGGAGGAATTGGATTAATCTTAAATGAAAAGATTGGTTGGAGAGAATATGATAAGGTTGGTATGATATTAGTTATGCTGTTTGTAACAGTAGTTTTAATTGAATACTTATCAAAATACATAAGGGAGAGATTAGGATAATGAAGCAAGACGTTAAAATGCAATTAGAAAAAGAGCCTAAAGTTTGGATTATTAAACTATTTGTTACTGCTTTTGTGTTATCCGTAGTAATGTGGTCTCTTAGTACAATTGAGTATAAAGGAATTCAATCTCAGGGATTAACTGTTGCTAAAAATATTTTGACAGGAATAGTAACTCCTGATACTGAATTATTAATTAATTTTACAACTAAAGGTGTTCCATTCTTATTATTAGAAACGGTTGCTATAGCAGTACTTGGAACAATTATTGGAGCTATAATTTCAGTTCCATTTGCATTTATGTGTGCTAGCAATATAGTTCCAAGATGGATAAGTACAATTGGAACATTTATAGTTGCAGCAATAAGAACATTCCCATCTTTTGTTTATGGGCTTATGTTTATTAGAGTTGCAGGACCAGGAGCATTTACTGGGGTTTTAACAATATCAGTAGTATCAATTGGTATGATAACTAAATTATATATTGAAGCAATAGAAGATTTAGATAAGAAGATATTAGAATCTTTAGATGCGGCAGGATGTAATGTAATCCAAAAGGTTAGATACGGAATTTTACCACAATTATCAACTAACTTTGTTTCAACAGCAATTTATAGATTTGAAATAAATCTAAAAGATGCAACAATACTTGGATTAGTTGGAGCAGGTGGAATTGGAGCACCACTTATATTTGCTATGAATGCATATAGATGGACAGAAGTTGGTGCAATATTAGTTGGATTAACTATATTGGTTTTAATTGTTGAATACTTCTCAACAAAAATTAGAACAAAATTAGCTAGAGGATAAAATTAATGCTTGAAGGCTTAGCTTTCAAGCATTTTTTTATAAATAAAATTACTTTTTTTATTATTCATTATTTTCGATATTTAGTAGATATTTGTATCCAATAGAAATTAGAGTTCTTCCATCAGATTTTTTGCTTTTTGCAACAATAAATTCATTGTTTCCAAAAGTAAATGTTTTTCTAGCCCCATTTAGTTCGGTAATATATTCGGATAATTTTTTTTGAGTAACCTCTTTAGGGAATACTATTTTGAACATTTCTTCTAGCTGTTGAGGTGGGTTTTGATTTTTATTTTTATCTTCATCAAAAGCTAGTCCTAAAACAAGCATTATGCTATCTTCTTCCTTAGTTGAAGGGGAAACGTGGAAGCTTCCTTCATTTGGTCCATTTACTTTTGTTAATGATGAAAATAAAATATCTTGATACATTGCACCAGTACCGTTAGGAACTTTACTTGGTGTTAATTTTGAAGTATCCGAATTAGTTTTTAAGTAATTTTCTAGTTCAGTTGATATTTTTGACATTTCTTCATCAATTTCTTTTGTTGTTTTAGTTGGTAGGTTTGGATTTGGTTCTTTTTTAGGTGGGGGTGTTATTTCTTCTGTTTGAGGTTTTTCTTCTGTACTTACTTTTGAGTTTGTTCCACAACTGGTAAGTAGAGTTGTAGATAATATTAAAATTAGCAAAAGTGAAAGAGATTTCTTCATACTTATAAGCTCCTTAAAAAATAATAATTAATATGTATTATACCATAAATTAGAATAAAATACATAAAAAGGCTAAAACCTAAGAGTTTTAGCCTGAAATTTATTTTTCAACAGTTATATATTTAGTTTTGTCTACAACTACATTTTTGTGTTTAGTAAAGTATTGTATTATTATTTCAGTCATTTCAGTTTGTATTTCCTTTAATACTTTACAATCTTTGAAGAATTCATATCCACCGGCACCACTTGCTCTATAGTTATTCATAACTAAAGAAAACTTATCATCATCTTTTACATCAGCACCGTTAAATCTTACAAAGGAAAGAGTATTTTCACCCTTTGAGTTTAATTTGAAGCCATATTCAATATTTGAATAGTAATCATAGTTATAATGTTCAACCTTAGGCTTTAAGAAAGCATCAGAAACTCTAACATTGTTACCATCAAAATAAAAATACTCACCTGTTCTCTTAAGTGCTCTTTTTAAAATTTCCCCTGTTACTTCAAGAACTACAAGGGTATTAGGATATATGTAAGTTGAAACAATATCTCTTACAGTAACATCCTTGTTAAATCCTTTTATAGAGTTGGCAAATGAAGTACACGCTATATTAGCTCCGCTTACATCTAATTGTATTGTATTTATAAAGTTTGCTAAAGGAGCTCCATTTAAAGCCATTTCAATATGATCATCAGGAACTAATGGTATGTCTAAATGTCCTACTGGACTATCTAACCACTCTTGAACCTTAACTTCATATGGCATAAGTTCATTATACATCTCTTTATTTGGATTTATAGATGGAGTATTTAAGGATGATTTTATATTTAATACTCCATTATCAAAGGATATATTAACTTCGCTATATTTTTGACCGTTGTGAGGAGTCTGAACGATAAAGGTTTCATGAAGATAGTGACCATCAATAGCCATATGTTGATGCCCTGTAAGTAATATATCAAACTCAAATTCTTCACATATTTTATAAGCTAAGTTTTCTTTGGTGTTGCTTAATGGTTTATGAGATTCTAAATCCTTTTCAAAGCCACCGTGGTAAATACCAATTAATAAATCAACTTTTCCTTTTACATCAGTATAAATTTTTTGTAGTGATGAGAAAGTATCTTTAATTTCAAAGTTTTCTAAGTTGTTTGGTTTTTCCCAAATGTTTATGAAGTCTGTTGTGAAACCTATAACACCTACCTTAAGTCCATTTCCCATTGGTTTAATGTCGTAAGGGATTATAGGAAGGGTATTTGTTTTATCAGTTACATTTGCACAAAGACATTTTCCATTAAAACCATGAAGATATTTCTTTAAATAGTCATATCCATAATTAAAATCATGATTTCCTAGTGTAATATAATCATATCCACCCTTGTTCATTACTTTTGAAATGGGATGCTCTTCAAAAGATGTATTTGAAAGGTAGGTTGTAAAAGGAGAACCTTGGATTGTATCCCCACCATCAATTATTAAAGTGTTTTCATCTTTGGTGAAGGAATTAATTAAATTAAGCATACCAACAGCTTTTAAATCATTGTTAGTATAATCTGTTGGATATACAAAACCATGTATATCAGACGTAAAATAAATCTTTAAATTTTTCATATTAACACCTCAAGAAAATTATAACAAAAAAATGCTTTATATAATACTTAAATATGTATGATTATTATTTGAAGTGGTATAATAAATTATACGAAATAAGGCCCTCTAGATTTTAATTTAGGTGGTCTTTTTTATTTTATGCAGGGTGTATGATTTTTCATGAAAAAAGTTTAGGCTTTGAAGTTTTTTAGGTTAATATTGAGGAGGCAATGCAAGCTAATGAAAAAATACTACTGTCTAGTAATGAACGTCAAATGTGGATTAAAAGAGAGTCTTTGGCTATAAAAAATAATAAATTGGATGTAAAAGAAAAAACAGATTGTTATATTACGAATGATAATCTGTTTTATTTTTATAAATATACGCATTGTTGTTGACTAGCACGAATGATTAGTGTATTATTATAAATATAATTCGTTAATATTATGAAGGAAGAGATAGCATTTTGTGATAATGTTCATTAATAGGTAATTTATGAAAGTAA